>NZ_JBFTKP010000001.1:0-442871 GCF_056396005.1 Allobosea sp. 05T439
GCCAAGCCAAAACCCAACCTCAGGCTTGACCGCAGGCCGAAACGACACAACAACAATCAACGTCCAGCACGGCCCGCTTMCGGGGGCGACATCATCTCGGAATCAGGGTGCGCCATCATCTCGGAAACGAGGGGCGACTTCGTCGGAATCGGCACTTTTTCCGACCGCGATCCGCGAATCCGGCATCGCCATGGCCTCGGCRACGAGCTGGCTCTTCAACGCCTTGATCGCCTTCACCTTCCTGTCGCTTGTGGCAGCGATCGGCCTCTCCGGCGCGATCGCGCTGTTCCTCGTGGTCTGCCTGCTCTCGCTCAGTTTCTGCCTGGCCTTCACCCCGGAGACGCGCGGTATCCGGCTCGAAGAGATCGAGGCGGCCGTGCTGGCTGGACGCCCCTTGCGGCGTATCGGCGGCTGAGGACGCGGCGAACCGATCCGGCACGCCCTGACGCATCGATAAGTCGGGGCGCGATGACGGTGCTCGCCAAGACAAGCGGTTGAGAGGAGACCCGACGCGGCTCCTGGCCGTCTCACCGATTTTCTGGTCGCGGCTCTCGGCGGCGATCCGAGCGCTCAGCGATAAACAAGAACGGGAATCTTGGAATGAGTCAGAACCTTTACGGTCTCGCTGCCGAGCACAATCGCAGCGATGCCGCGGCGGCCGTGCGATGCCATGGCGATCAGGTCACAGCCTCGCGCAACAGCGGTGTCGATAATGGCTTGATAGGGGTGCTCGTTCTCGACCTGAATGGCGTCGCAACGTATGTCCGCGGCCGCAGCCTTCTCTTGGGCGGCGGTGAGATACTGCCTCGCTCGCGCTTCGGTGAGCTCTTGGTAGTCCTCCAGCGTCGCGACCGCCCTGCCGGGTTCAGAGGCGAAGATGTGAAAGGGCTCCGTTACAGCGAGCAATGTCAGTCGGGCCCTGACGGACTTGGCAAGCTGCGTGGCCTGCTCGACGGCTGCGGCGGACAAGGGTGAACCGTCAGTCGGAACCAGAATGTGTTGATACATGGCGTCCTCCCCGCAGCAGCCAGGTGCGCGACCTCCGCGTTCGCAATGTCCAATGCTCCGGGCCGAAGGCCACGCAAAAACAGCGAATTCGAAGCATTAGTGGCCGGTGGAATCCCGGTTCATTTCCTCCAAAATCCCGCGCATTGCATCGAACTGGGTACCGAAACCTTTCCAATCTCCGGACTTCAGTCGCTCCATTGCTTGATTGTAGCGATCAAGCGCCTCCCGTGCTTGACTTGGCGCTGGCCTTGTCCCGGGCATCCCCTCTGTCGCGCGTGAAGCTGCCGGCGCAGCACCGGGCTCTATGAATAGCGCCGACAAGGCCTCGGCGAGTGTTTCCTTCATCACCACGTGTTCACCGTAGGCTGCGATCACACGTTTCAGCTCCGGCAGATGTCCGTGCTCCGCTCGCAAATAGAGTGGCGATACATAAAGGATCGAGTTCTCGATCGGGATTACGAGCAAGTTCGCACCGCGGATCACCCGCGAACCCATCTGGTTCCACAACGTGATTTGTTGGGAGATCTCGGTACTCTGATTGATCCGCGCTTCGATCTGGAACGGCCCGTAGACAAGCTTCTCCTTGGGAAATTCGTAAACGATCAGCTTGCCATAGCCCGGACCATCGCAGCGCGCGGCGAGCCACGCGATCATGTTGTCGCGGCGGCTGGGCACCATCGGGAGCATGAGGAAAAACTCAGCATGCGATTCTCCGGGCAGCCTCATGATGATGTAATAGGGCGTCATCATCGCGGTGCCGCCGCCCCCCGGTTGCAGGGGGAATTGCCAAAGATCTTCGCGGTTATAGAAAACGTCGGCCGCCTCCATGTGGTAGGTTTGATAGAGCCGCGCCTGAACCAGGAACAGGTCCTCCGGATAGCGAATATGCTTCTGCAGGTCTGAAGGCATGGCCGCGAACGGCTTGAACAGGCCCGGAAAGATGCGCTGGTAGGTCGCGGCAATCGGATCACCGGGATCCATCAGGTAGAAATCGACGGCCCCGCTGTAAGCATCGACGACAGCCTTCACCGAATTTCGAATGTAGTTGAGATCGCCATCTTGCGCAGGCTGCGCATAGGGGAAATAGGAGCTCGTCGTATAGGCATCCTGCATCCAGAGCATCCGCCCATTGCTGATGACCAGATAGGGATCATGATCGAGCCGGAGAAACGGAGCGATCGTTCGCACCCGTTCCTGGATGTTGCGGCGGATCATGATCCGGCTATCGGCAGTGATATAGCTTGAGAGGAGCAGGTTCGGGTCGTTGAAGTAATAGGCGAACAGCATTCTGCTCGCCATCACTCCGATCGGAACGCCACCTGTGCCGTCATAGGCCGCATAGACATTGTCTTTGCCCTTCGGATAATCGAACTCCGGTGTGCTTCCCTTGACAATGACGTAGCTGTCGCTCTCTTCGCCGTAGTAGATGCGCGGCTCAAGGATTTTGGGACCTCCGTCTGCGACGGGTGGGATATCCCGCAAATAGAGGACGGGTAGTCCTTCGGTACTCTTTCGGGTGACCGGGCTCATCACCGCGCCATTGCCGTGAGTAAACAGCACGTGGCGGTTGACCCATGTCTGGGCATTCGGCGGCAGCAACGAGGGCCGTAGTTCGCGAGCCGAAAGCATCACGCTTTGGTAGGAACCATCGAGCCAGTAGCGATCAACGTCAGGATCATGGAATTTGTAGTAGGTGCGAATCTCCTGCAGCTGCGCGTAAGTATCCGACAAGGGCAGTTGGTCCCACAGCCTGATATTTTCGATTGTCGCCTTGTTGGCCGCTAGCGTGTCGAGAGATAGCTTCTGTTCCGCGGCAAACGGCTTGGCTTCGATCTGATCGAGATTATAGGCCTGCCGGGTGAAAGCGATGTTGCGTTCGATATACGGCTTCTCCAGCTGCAACTCGCTTGGTCTGACGAAGAACTGCCGGAACAGCGCGGGGGCTGCGCCGGACAGCACGACTGAGCCGATGGCAACGAGCATGAACGCTGCGGCAGGAAGCCAGTAGGTACGCATCCAGATGTTTACCCACGCGGCGAACGCCGCGATGATCGAAAACCCGATCAATAGCCACAGGCCCGGTAGCCCCACATGGACATCGGTGTAACTGGCACCGACGACCACACCGTTATCGCCATAGAGCAGCAGATAGCGGTCGAGACCATAGGACCAAGCCTTCACCGCGAAGAGAAGACCGAGCACTGCCGAGCCGTGAGCGATCACTGTCTGCGATATTGATCGCCGCGGCACGTCGTATTCGATCTCGCCATGCACCCAGTAGATCGTTCCGGCGAAGAGCGCGCTCAAAACAAGCGTGAGCAACATCCAGTTCTTGAGGAGGAAATAGGCAGGCAATGAGAAGAGATAGAAGCCGATGTCCTTGTTGTAGAGCGGGTCGTCTGCGCCATATGGCACCTGATAGAGAAACCGCAGGAAGATGCCCCAATTGCCGGCTTCCGCCGCGGCGACGAGCAGCGCGAGCAAACCAGCACCGCCTGCAACAACCCAGGGCCAGGGCAATCGATCGCGCGCGAGCGCGAGCAGATCGGGCAACAGCACGGTGCCCGGGGGTTGCCACGTGAGGCCGGCGACAGCCTGTATCGGCGGCCGCCGGGCAAAACGCACGGCCAGCCATCCGTTKAGCCAAAGAACGACGGCAGTCGCCGTCCAGACAGCAAAGAAGACGACAGCTTCAGCTTCGATTGTTGTCCAAAAGACCTGCAGATAACCGATCGAGGAAAACCACAGCCAATCGACCAGCCAGTCACTCGCGAGCCCGAGCAGGACAAGGCAAAGCCCGACGACGACGGCCGCAATGACGAGCCTGACCACGGCGTTCTGCCGTGGCGCCTTCCGTCCGGGTCCGGCGATCCCGATCGTCATGGTCCAATTATAGCGGAAATGAGGGACGCCTGCCGCTTCCTTCGTGATCAGGATCGCGCGTCAAGGCGACGCGACGCCGATGCTCAAAACTCTATCGCCGGGACCGTGGAACGAGTGAAGCTGTTTCGAACTCTTGGGGGCAGACCGGATCAGCCGATCGCGTCCTCGCGACGCCGCCTGTCATCTCCAGCGGCTCTCGCATCCGCTATCGGCCGGCGAACTGCGGATTGGCAATCGCGATCATATTGAGGTCGTCGGGGATATCCCCCATATCGCCGTGATTGAGGGAGTCCTTGCTGTGCAGACGGTACAGGCGACCCTTGTCGCGGCAATTGCAGCCGCCGCATTGGCGTTCTCTCCCCTTTCCGCCGCGACGGGGGAGAACAGCAGAGCTGCATTGATCATTTCCGTCGACGGCGCGATCGGACCGGCGACGGCCGGTTACGTGAAAGACGCTCTGGCCAAGGCAAACGAACGACGCGCCGAAGTTGTCATTCTGCGTCTGAATACACCGGGCGGCCTCGCGACCAGCATGCGCGAGATCGTCGCAGACGTGCTGGCCTCATCCATTCCTGTCGTCGGTTACGTCTCTCCTTCCGGCGCCCACGCGGCCAGCGCAGGCACCTATATCCTCTATGCGACGCACATCGCAGCAATGGCGCCGGGCACCAATCTCGGCGCGGCGACGCCGGTACAGATCGGCGGTCCGGTACCCGGTCTGCCGAGCAAATCCACCGACAAGGACGGCAAGGACAAGAAAGATAGCGCCCAGCAAACAGAGCCGACGGATGCGATGACGGCGAAGATGACGAACGATGCCGTCGCCTCAATCCGCAGCCTGGCCGAGTTGCGCGGACGCAACGCCGATTGGGCCGAGAAAGCTGTCCGCGAGGCAGCCAGCCTTTCCGCCAGCGCTGCGTTGCAGGCGAATGTCATCGATCTCATCGCGCGCAACCCGACTGAGCTGCTCAAGCAAATCGATGGTCGCGTCGTGGAAATTGCGGGTGGCGAAACCCGGCATCTGGCGACGAAGGATGCAACGATCGGGGCGCTCGATCCCGGATGGATCTCGCAATTTCTGTCGGTCATCACCGACCCCAACGTCGCCTTCATTCTTCTGCTGGTCGGCGTCTACGGTCTGATTTTCGAATTCGCGTCTCCCGGCGCCATCGCGCCCGGGGTGGTCGGCACGATTTGTCTGCTGCTGGGTCTCTATGCCCTCAACATGCTGCCGATCAACTATGCCGGCCTCGCGCTGATGCTGCTGGGGATCGCACTCTTCACGATCGAGGCCTTCACTCCGACTGCGATCGTCGGCATCGGTGGGATCATCGCTTTCGTGCTCGGAGCGATGATGCTCTTCAAAGTCGAAGCACCGGGATATCGCTTGTCATGGTGGGTCATTGGCATCGCGGCGGCGATGTTCATTGGCCTGATTGTCGTCATATTCAGTTCGCTCAGGCGAGCCCGCAAAGGTCCTGCACGTGTCGGTGCACAAGCCATGCGCGGCCTGTCCGCCGAGGTCCTCGACTGGGCTGACAGAGAAGGCCACGTCTTCACACAGGGTGAGCGCTGGCAAGCACGCAGCGCGGAAGCCTTCAGACCAGGAGAGATGGTCGAGGTGGCTAGCATCATGGATCTGACGCTGATGGTGCGTCGGCGGCCGGGACTGACCGCCGGCGAAGGAGGTGCGCGGTGATGCTCGATTGTTTGATCTATGCACTGCTCGCGATCGCCGTGATCGTATTCTTCTCTTCGGCCATTCGCATCCTGCGGGAATACGAGCGCGGTATCATCTTCACGCTCGGACGCTTCTCCGGCGTGAAAGGCCCGGGCCTCATCATTCTGATTCCGTTCGTCCAGCAGATGGTGAAAGTCGATCTCAGGGTGATGGTTCAGGACGTGCCGCCACAGGACGTGATTTCCCGCGATAACGTCTCCGTCAAGGTAAACGCCGTTCTATACTTCCGCATCATCGATCCCGAGCGCGCAATCATCAAAGTCGGAAATTTTATGATAGCGACCAGCCAGCTGGCACAGACCACACTGCGCTCGGTGCTTGGAAAACATGAACTGGACGAGATGCTCGCGGAGCGGGACAGACTCAACGCCGACATCCAGGAGATTCTCGATCAGCAAACCGACGCCTGGGGCATCAAGGTCACCAACATTGAGATCAAGGATATCGATCTCAATGAAAACATGGTGCGCGCCATCGCCAAGCAGGCCGAGGCGGAACGACTTCGGCGCGCGAAGGTGATCAACGCGCTGGGCGAGCAGCAAGCCGCCGAGAAGCTGGTCGAGGCAGGTCGGATACTTGCCCAGGAACCGCAGGCGATGCAGTTACGCTATTTCGCGGCGCTTCACGACATCGCGGGAGAGCGATCCTCGACCGTGGTCTTTCCTGTACCAATGGATCTGCTCGACCATCTGAAGCCGCAGCGGAGCGGAACAACGTGACCTTGGTCATCGCGTTGGAGAATGGCGCGCCAATCCAGGTGGTTTCTCAATGGCAAGGACATCGCCAACCGCAGCGTAGACTTTGTCGAGGGCTGCCGTCTGGACGAACCGCTGCAGCATCGTGATGTGCGGGCGGTGCGTTGCATCCAATGCGTAGCCCTTTGGGAAAACCTCGCGTAGGCGGGCATTGGCAGCCTACGCGTGTTTGACCATTGTTGCGTCCGGTTCCAGCGCGATGCCGATGGCCGTGACGGGATTTTCCTGCGCCGCCCCTGGGCCGGCCGGCAATCCTAAGCCTGTTACTAACGGGCCATGAAGTTCAGATATTTATGCATTTTACTTCTTCCGCTTCAGACCGATGTGCTCGAGCGCGGCACGACCTAACGGATCACAATCGGCCGTCGATCAATGACGACGGGGCGCGGGCGAACGATCGTGCGAGGAGCGACCACAACGGGCGGGGGAGCAACGACGACCGGGCGAGGAGCGACAACCACGGGGCGCGGCGCAACGACGACGCCCCCCCCAGCCCGAACGCAGCCGCCGAGCGGCCCGCGATAGAAGCCGACAGCGCATCCACCCGCGACCTTTGTGACGCCGTATGCCTTCGCTTGCGAGAGAGCGGATGACATCGGCATCGCCTGCGCCCCCAACGATGTCAGGACGAGGAAAGTAACGCTGATGGAGGTCAGGACAATTTTTGCGAGCATTTGATTCGGTTCCAATCTATTTCGAAATATGGCCGCGCAGCATCGAGCCGGTGCTTGGGGTCTTATTGCGCAGAGAACGCTGCGGCTTCCGCATCGCAGCCGCTAGCGGGCTTATTGGCTTGACGCATCTTTAAAACCTCTTCGCGCGCAGCCTTCATGTCGGCCACAAACGAGCCATCAGCGTGCAGTCGGGCGAAGGTCGCTGCGGCCATGGTCCGGCCCGCCTCAATATCGCTTTGCCAATGCGCGTTGCAGATGACCCGGCTCCGTCCAAATGCCAGGCCACGGGCCAGGAGTTCGTTCGAACGTTCCGGATTGATTTCCGCCAATGCAAGTGCCCAACCCCACCCGACTGCCGAATGGCCTGACGGATAGGATCCATCGGTCCGCAGAACACTTTCGTCGGCAGGCGTGCACGTGGTTTCGGAATGGGCCACGAAAGGACGAGTGCGGTGAAATTTGTTCTTCATGCCGTAGGTGGAGAGCCCCACATCCAGGAACATCCTCCGCATCAACGTATAGAGTTGGGGCGTGTTTTCCGCGTTGATCGAAAACCCCATGGCGCAAGAAAAATTCTTGGCCGGCTGCGGAAAGTTCAGATCGGCATCACGTTTGGCCAGGTCCCAACGCGCCGTCCCTCGCAAGGGAACCGTTGCCCGCCTGGCGTCCTCATCCCGCGCAAGCGAGGCTGATCCTTCGGCCGGCGGCGGCGGAAGCAGCTTCAGGCTGTCGGGCAAATCGTTTGTCTTCAAATAGGCGGGCAGGAGATCCAGGTGAAGATCGGGTGCCTGCAAGGAAGGGACATCCGGTGTTGTCTGTGCCAGAGCCGCGCCCGCAGCCAAAAGTGCCAGGCACGACGCCGCAGCAAAACGCATCATCCTATTCATTCGAAATTCCGTGAAAGAGACCAATTTTGATGCGCGACCGCTCGCGCGGCTGTTCACGAAGACGGTCCCTGCCCGGGCCGGCCAGGTAGGGACCGCCACGTCATTGGGCGCGGCGCGCTTTTTCAGCCTTCAAAAGTACATCGATGGCATTGATGATCGTCGATCCTTGGTTCGCCTTGCAATAGACGATCAGCTCATGGATCCCTTCTTTGACCCTGGGCAAATTGACGGACGATTTCTTTCCGAGGCCGTTATACCAGCCGCTGTACCAGACCCCGAGAAAGTTCGCATCTTCCTGGAACGTCCCGGCGAGTTGCCCGCAGGTCAGTTTCTGGACATTGACGTACCCATTCTTGTCGGCATAGGCGCTCAATTCCGTCTGGGCCTGGGCCGGGACCAGCGCCGCCGAAAGCGTAACGGCAAGAACAAAGGCGAGTGGTTTCATCATCGAATTTCCCGTTCGTGAGTCAGCAGCGGCTTCGGCCAGAATGTGCCTCCGCCCGGCTCTGAAGAGTGGAGTTTCCGCGTCATCGAAATTTGACGGGAGGCGGCGAAAATCGTGCTCGCCGCCTCCGGCTGGTCGGCGCTCAGTCGAGATAGTCGACCTTCAGATGCCGGATCTTGCCGTTGAAGGCGAAGGGCTTGCGGTCGAAATACGCGAGCGAGACGGGGGAATAGCTGTCCCGGCCGACGTCGAAGGCGTCATTGGCCGTGAAGGTCAACGCTGCCGAGCGTGGAACACGCCCCTTGCTGACCTCCTTGCCGTCCACCCGGATGATGATGTCGAGAGGCGCGGGGCGGACGCCGCTGGCCTTGCGTGTTTCGACTTCGATCTTGACCTTTCCGGTCGGGAGCGGGGCGGACGTTTCCAGCTGCGTCCGCTCGATCTCGAACAGATTGTACTCGTAGTTGAGCTTCCCGTTCTCGACCCACAGGGCGACACCACCCGAGATGGCGCCGAGCGCGTAGAGCACGCCCTTCGAGTCGGGCTGCAGATCCGCATCGATGGTGACGAGGTTGCCGCGTGATCCGAGCCGCGGCGCCGTGAACTCGGGAACGCCGACGACCTCCTGCGTGTAGTTGAAGGTCTTGGCGGGATTGGACGGTGCGTCTTCCGGGTGGAAGATCGCCGACCATAGCCCGCCGCCGACCGGATCGACCTTGTTGTCTTTCGCGCTTACCTCGAAAGCCTTTTTCAGCTCCTCGAGCTTGCCGGGATTGGCGGCGGCGACGTCCTTCGCCTGCGAGAAATCCTTCTTGAGATCGTAGAGCTCCCAGACATCGTCCTTCGGCGACCATGTCATGATCGAAGGATCGACGCCTGTCTGCCAGGGCACTCTGGGTCCGAAGGCCGAAGCGATCCATCCGTCCTTGTAGTAGGAGCGGCTGCCCATGACCTCGAAATACTGCTCCTTCTTGCGGTCCGGCGCCGTCGGGGACGCGAAGGAATAGGTCATGCTGGTGCCGTCGAGCTGGTCCTGGCTGATGCCGTCGACGAGCTTCGGCGGCGTGATCTGCAGGATGTCGTAGATCGTCGGCACGATATCGTTGACGTGATGGAACTGCGGACGCGGCGCCTTGTCCGCCTTGATCCGGCTCGGCCAGGACACCGCGAGCGGCGTGCGCGTTCCGCCAAAATGTGCGGCGATCAGCTTTGTCGACCGGTGCGGCGTGGAGCCGGCCCAGGCCCAGCCGGCATGGTACATGTTGTCGACCTTGGGCGACCCGAGCACATCCAGGCCGCCGAGCTCGTTCATGGTGCGGATATGGTCCTTGATCTCGGAAGGAATGCCATTCTGCGCCAGGAGTTCGCTGATCGTGCCGTTCTGGCCTTCCGCACTAGAACCGTTGTCGCCCCAGATGTAGAAGACCAGCGTGTTGTCGCGGATGCCGAGCTCGTCCAGGGCATCGATCAACCGGCCAGCCTGTGCATCGGCGTGTTCGGTGTATCCGGCGAACACCTCCATCAGCCGACGCTGGAATGGCTTTTCGTCCTCGGGAATATCGGCCCATGCGGCAAGGGTCTTCGGCCGCGGCGTCAGCTCGGTGTCTTTCGGGATCCAGCCGAGTTCTTTCTGGCGGGCGAAGACGCGCTCGCGCATGACGTCCCAGCCTTCGTCGAACTTGCCCTTATATTTGTCCGCCCATTCCTTGAAGATGTGATGCGGACCGTGGGAGGCGCCGGGGGCCCAATACATGAAGAACGGTCGATCCGGCGTCAGCGCGTGGACCTGCTTCATCCATGAGACAGCCTTATCGGTCATGTCTTCGGTGAAGTGATATTCCTTCTTCCCTTCGGATGGAACCACCCGGACCGTGTTTTCGACGACCGCAGGCTCCCATTGCGAGGATTCTCCGGCAAGGAACCCGTAGAAGTAGTCGAAGCCGATCCCCTGCCCCGCCGGCCAGTTCGTATAGGGGCCGACGGCCGTGGTCTCGTTGGCGGGCGTATTGTGCCATTTTCCGAAGGCACTCGTCGCGTAGCCATAATAGCCAAGGACCTTCGCTGCGGTCGCAGATGTGCGCGGGATCCGGCCTGAATAGCCATCCCAGTCATTCGCCAGTTCGGCGATCTGGCCGTAGCCGACGCGATGGTGGTTGCGCCCGGTCAGCAGCGCCGCTCGGGTGGGTGAGCACATCGCGGCATTGTGGAAGCGGTTATAGGTGATCCCGTCTCCGGAAACCCGGCTCAACGTGCGTGTATCGATCACGCCGCCGAAGGTGCTCGGAAGCGCCGGGCCGACGTCGTCGAGCATGATCACGACGATGTTCGGCGCATTGGCAGGGAGATGCGACTTCACCGGTAGGGGGCTGTAGGTCGACTCCGCGATCGTCGGTCCGGCTTTGCTCCCGGAGGGCGTTGGCGGAAACGGCAGCGTGTCCTGGGCTGCCACGGGCGATCCCAACATCAGGAGCGTCGTGCTTACGCCCAACCAGCGCGCTCTGAATTGGTGACTAAGAGGCCGTTTCATTCAATTCTCCGTTCCGAACGACACATCTGAACCCGACATGGCTTGTCGACATATCGATCGCCTCGGCAGCGCAATCTGGCATCGCGCTTGCCCGCGTCGCGTTCACTGCATTCACCTCCGCTTTCGCGGCCTTGCGATCGGCGAGGAAGGCCGGATCGGTCTGCGATCAGCAGGCGAATTCCGTTGCGAGCATTTCGGGCATGGGCAGCCTGCCCGTCTTGCCATTTCGCGCCAGTCGCAACCGGCAATGGTCCGTCATCGCCGATCACGAATCCCMTCGGGATTCGGCCTTGCAAAAAGCAACGATTCGGTGATCGCCGGCGCTTGTTCCGTGGGAAACGGCTCCAAGATCGCTGGAAACGAACTCAGCGCTGAATCAAGCCGGAGCGACCGTCATGCMTCGGAAATCATGCTGATGAATTGCTCCTTATCCAAATTCCGACCACTGACGACTGCAATTGAAGTGCGGCCTTGCAGCAGAATTGGTTCGGCAAGCAAGGCAGCTACCGATAGCGCTCCGCCGGGCTCAGTCACCAAGCCGAACTCCGCATACAATGCGGATACTGCGGCGCGGGCGTGATTGTCTGCGACACGGCCACTTTGGTTCCCGATCGCATATGAATGTCGAAGGGCAACGCGCCTGTCATAGGGGCAAGCAGAGCATCGCATATCGATGTCGCGTGGCTCTCTATGGCCACCCGACGTCCAGCAGAAAGGCTTCGCGCGAGGTCGTCAAAGCCGAATGGTTCGACCGCAAGCATGGTGGAACCGCTACCAGCGATCGCGAGCGCACAGCCCGCCGATAGGCCTCCGCCCGATGCGGTAGCGATAAACAAGTCGGGAACCGCGCCGAGAACAGATGCCTGCTCCATCGCTTCTGTTGCAACGGTCGCGGCTCCAGCGATGATTCACCGCCTGGGGTCCCTTCGGACTCGGCGCAGGCGGAACAAGCAAGACCGCCGCGGCAAGTCATCTGGAGAACGTAATTGGCCTGGCCAAGTCTGTAATGGCCGTGCACCGCGCCGAACGCCAGCGCGACCTGGAGCCCATCAAGGAAGTCGATCCCCTCGACATGCCGCCGCTGCGCTTCGGCTCTGGGACTTGGACCGCTGCGTCGCGCTCCTACGCCGTCATTCTATCGACGATCGGGCCGGCACGCACCTGCGCTGAATTCGCGCGCCGCGATCCGCTGGAAGGAATCGGCTTCGCGTGGCAGCGATCCGATGCGCTTTCCGCCCCAGCCGGCGATCGGTGGTTCGGGGATGCAGAGGACGGTCACGCCATTTTTTCCAGAATGTCGCGAAGACCGTTTATTCTCTGCCTTGGCAAACCCTGCGGGTTAGGACTGCTCATTGAATGCATAAATTGGGTGGCTCGAACCTCTGACGGGCTCATCCCGAACTCCTTTTTGAACGCTCGGGTGAAACCTGAGGGGTCTGCAAACCCCATTTCCTCGCCAATAGCTGCGATCGGGCGGAGATTGGTGCCCCTTGATAGCTCGGAATAACATTTCTTGAGACGCCGCCGCTGGATATAGTTCTTTACCCCGCCTTCGGCTTCCAACAGGCGATAAAGCTGAGAACGCGACATACCTGCTTCTCGGCACAGGAAGTCAGGACCAAAAGCGAGCCTATGTAGATTTTGATCGATTATTTTTCGAACGCCATCCTTACGCACAACTGCGATCGGGGTGGCCGCCTGGGCAGCACTGTCTTTTGACGGAGCAATACAGGCAAGCACCATCCCCCGGACTGCGGATTGTAGAGCCGGCGCATTCGCTCCGGAACAAGCCGGTGCATTCCTCGCCAACAACACCAGGAAGTCCCCTAGTAGTTGGCCCATCGCTCCTGGAATCGCTCTTCCATCCATCCCGTCCAGGACGGCCGCGAGCTCCGGAAAGCTATCTCGTGGGAGATAAAGCTGAACCCGCTCATCATCGTCTCTGGCGCTCGTGAGCGTCCGCCCCAGCGAGGAAACGTAAGGTACTCCGGCAGGAACATCGATAGCACGATCACCGCCCACCTCTCCCGCTGTTCGCTTTCTGCCGACCGCGATGTTCCAATGGTCGATCGGATTTTGGCGAATAAGGCCGGCGCTTCTAATGGCTTGCAACCTGGGAGCTTGAACCCGGCTTAAGCCAAACCCGCCGAAGTTCCAGGTTTCACAGGTAGCCACAAATCCTGCTTCGGGCTCGTCAATGACCGCATTGAAAACAGTTCCGAACCATCCGCGCCAAGCGTCGAACTGCTT
Source organism: Allobosea sp. 05T439 (assembly GCF_056396005.1). Lineage (NCBI taxonomy): Bacteria > Pseudomonadati > Pseudomonadota > Alphaproteobacteria > Hyphomicrobiales > Alloboseaceae > Allobosea > Allobosea sp. 05T439. Next base: position 13,171 of record NZ_JBFTKP010000001.1, read on the forward strand.
ATTCGGAGAAAGTTCTTCCGTAGAGAATGATGCATGGACAACATTCATCCAATTTCCGTCCATCATTAACAAATTATTCTAGGAAATAACTATCAGACCTTCCTGTACCCTTACGTTAATAACGCCAGTAAAGCAACGCTCTGATCGAATTTATAGGATACTAACGCCTTGGGATAGAAGAGATTTTCAGCAGACAGCTCTCCGAGGAAGGATGCCGAATTGCGCACCACCGTAAAGTGAGTTCCCGGTCACCCGCAAACGCGACCGCGTGATCGTCGAGCGCGGCGGGTGGAAGATGATCGTCCGTGACAACGGCAGCAAGATCACCAGCGATGCCAAACGATGCTGATCGTCACGCTGCATCAGGCTTCACGCGCACGCGCCGCGCTACGAATCTTACTTGGGAACGATCCAGAAACGAGATCCGTTGCGGCTGCGTAGTTCAGCGAAGATGATCTCACCACTGTCCAGGCGCGCAATGTCGACGTCACAGATGGGTACAGCGCTCAGCGTTCTTAGTCCACGAATGTCCGGTGAAAACCCACAGTCGCACCCCACGGATTGCGCAAGGCCATCTCCGCACGGCTGGCAGAAAGCCGGGCCACTGCCCACGAACTCATGTCCATTACGGGGCATCGGACGCTTGAGGAGGCGGAGCGATACACCCGCGAAGCACGCAAGCCGCAGATGGCGGATTCAGCGATGAAGAAGCTTCTGGCTGACTCGACAATCGTCCCACCGAGACCGGAAGTGGGACAAATGAAGGAAATAAGCCCTATAAAACAGGCTCATTTGGCCGCAATGGCGCTCCCTAGGGGACTCGAACCCCTGTTTTCGCCGTGAGAGGGCGACGTCCTAGACCGCTAGACGAAGGGAGCAGCGCGGCACGGGCGGTGTTTAGTCGGGCTTCCGCGCCGCTGCAACTGTTTTCGTGCATAAGCCTTGGGATAAATCGAATGAAGGCGGACGGTGCGCTCGCCCGCCCTCATGGTTCCATGCGTCGCGGCGGCCGATCAGGCGGCCTTTTCCGCCAGTGAAGGGTAGTCCGTATAGCCCGTGGCATCGCCGCCATAGAAGGTCGCGACATCCGGCGCGTTCAGCGGTGCATCCTGCTGCAGCCGCTCGACCAGATCGGGATTGGCGATGAACAGCCKGCCAAAGGCGATGAGATCGGCCCGGTCCTCGGCCAGCGTCTCGATCGCAAGTTCGCGGGTGAAGCCGTTATTGGCGATATAGGCGCCCTTGAAGGCCTTGCGCAGCGCCAGATAATCGAACGGCAGATAGTCGCGGGCCTCGCGCGTCGCGCCTTCGACGACATGGATGAAGGCGATACCGGTTTCGTTGAGCCGCTCGACCAGATAGCCGAACAGCGCCTGCGGATCGCTGTCGCGCGCATCATTGGCCGGGCTCACCGGCGAGATGCGGATGCCGATGCGGCCTCTCGGAAATACCGTTGCGACGGCCTCGATCACCTCGAGAACGAGCCGCACGCGATTTTCCAACGAACCACCATAGGCGTCGCTGCGCCTGTTGGATCCGTCGCGCAGGAACTGGTCGAGCAGATAGCCATGCGCACCATGAAGCTCGATGCCGTCGAAGCCGGCCGCCCTGGCGTTCTCCGCCGCCCGAACATAATCGGCGATGATGCCTGGGATTTCGTCGGCAGCGAGCTCGCGCGGCTCGGAGACCGCTGTAAAGCCKCTTTCGATATAGGTCTTGGTATTGGCCGGGATGGCGGAGGGCGCGACCGGCGCCTGCTGGCCGGGCTGCAGCGAGACATGGCTGACGCGCCCCACATGCCAGAGCTGCGTGATGATCTTGCCACCGGCCGCATGGACCGCGTCGGTCACCTGCCTCCAGCCGGCGATCTGCTGGTCGTTATAGATGCCAGGCGTCCAGACATAGCCCTGGCCCTGCTGCGAGATCTGCGTGCCTTCGGTGACGATAAGCCCGGCGCTGGCGCGCTGGCGGTAGTACTCGACATTCAAGGCATTCGGGGCATCGCTGCCCCGCGTCGCGCGGTTGCGCGTCAGCGGCGCCATGACGATGCGGTTCCTGAGTTCGATCTCGCCGAGACTGAACGGAGTGAACAGGGAGGCAGCGTGATCACCGGACTGGCTCATTGGATGGTTCCTCTTGGCTCGCGGCCCTTGCCATGAAGCGCTTGAAAACCGCATGGCAAGACAAGTCACCTCGCCTTGCCATGCGTTGGACGCAAGAGGAGATAAGACTTGCATGCGGAATTGGCAGGGCCGCAAATGCTGGCATGGGATGAAAGCAATGCAGCCACTCATTCCGGGCCGGGATCGACACAGGTATGGTCGCGCGGGGAACCGACGATAGAAAATCCTTCTCCCTGGCCGGCACCGGCTCTCGCTGGCTGAACGTTGTCGGGACCGCCTCCCGGCTTGGGATGCGCAGTGCGATAAGCCTCGTCTATCCACCGTCCTGCGTTGCCTGCAAGGGAGCGACCGCCGAGGCTCAGGGCCTTTGCCCGGCATGCTGGAGCGGAATTGGCTTCATCGAGCGCCCGTATTGCGAGTGCCTCGGCACGCCCTTCGCCATCGATCTCGGCGATGGCATCGTCTCGCCTGCGGCGATCGCCGAGCCGCCGGCCTTTGCCCGCGCCCGTGCCGTCTGCCGTTTCGACGGGACGGCGCGCGAGCTGGTTCATCGCCTGAAATATGGCGACCGCCTCGAGCTCGCGATCACGCTCGGCCGGATGATGACGCAGGCTGGCCGCGAAATCCTCGTCGAGGCCGATTGTGTCGTTCCAGTGCCGCTGCATCGCACACGCCTCTGGCGCCGCCGCTTCAACCAGGCTGCGGCACTTGCAAGGGTCGTCGCGCGCCAGAGCGGCGTCGCCCTCGCTCCAGAGGCGCTGACGCGCGTCAAGCGGACGAAACAGCAGATCGGCCTGACGCGTCCCCAACGTATCGAGAACCTGCAGGGCGCCTTCAAGGTCCTGCCGGCGATGAGAGCCACGATCGCGGGCCGCCGCATCCTGCTTATCGACGATGTCCTCACCACCGGCTCGACCGTCAATGCGGCCGCACGGGCCCTGCTGCGTGCCGGCGCCAGCCATGTCGATGTCCTCACCTTCGCGCGGGTGGTGACGGATGCCTGATGGCACACTACATGATGTGTCAGAACAGTATCGCCGGAACCGTCATGCCGCAGATCACGCTCTACACCACCAGCTGGTGCCCCTATTGCACCGCCGCCAAGTCGCTCCTGAAGAAGAAGGGCGCGGCCTTTGAAGAGATCGATGTCGACGGCAAGCCGGAGCTGCGCCGCGCCATGAGCGAGAGGGCCGGCGGCCGCAGCTCCGTCCCGCAGATCTTCATCGGCAACCGTCATGTCGGCGGCTCCGACGACCTGCATGCGCTCGATGCCCGCGGCGAACTCGACACGCTGCTCGCGGCATGAGGCCGCATCATGAGGAATGACAGAATTGCCGGGCGTCCGCGCCAGGTGGCGCGGCGACGGTCCGGGTGTATCACGGCGACCAGCCGCCTCATGAGTCAACGATGATCCGCTATTCCCTTCTTTGCGACAGCGCCCATGAGTTCGAAAGCTGGTTCGCGAGCTCCACCAGCTTCGAGGAGCAGTCGCGCCGCGGCCTCGTCTCCTGCCCGGTCTGCAACAGCAGCAAGGTCGAGCGCGCCATCATGTCGCCGAGCGTGACGCGGACAGATCGCGGACCGCGCGCCGAGGCGCCTGGTTCGGAGGCTCTCCCTGCCCCGGCAACGCCTGCACCAGCCCCCGTCGCTCTGATGGGCGAGAAGGAAATCGCCTTCCGCGAAATGCTGACGGCTCTGCATAAGCACGTCACCGAGACCGCCGAACATGTCGGTCCCCGCTTTGCCGAGGAAGCTCTCAAGATCCATCACGGCGAAGCCGATGACCGCGCCATCTATGGCGAAGCGACGCCAGACGATGCCCGCCTGCTGCATGAGGAAGGCGTCGAGTTCATGCCGCTGCCGCGGCTGCCGGGCGGTCGAAACTAGTTTTTCCTACCAGTCACCCGGCACGCCCAGGCTATCCACGCGCTTGTCGCCCATTAGTCCAAGACGGGATGCTCCCCCTGTGATGTGAGCATCCCGGAGGGCACCTGAAGGAAGCACCGCAGCGCGTGCCCATTCCAGCACCCCTTGCAAATTCATGATTACGGGCATATACCCGCACCTATGTCCAGCCCTTGCATCTGCACGACCTTGCGTTCGGCCTCTCGCCGCATGGCTGCCTTCTACGACGAGGCCATGGCGCCGGTCGGGGTCAATATCGCGCAGTTCAGCCTGATGCGGACGATCGCGCGCTCCGCCCCCGTCACCTTGACCGAACTCGGGCGGTTGACCGAACTCGACCGCTCGACGATCGGCCGCAATGTCCGCGTGCTCGAGAAAATGAAACTCGTGGCGCTCGGCCGCGGCAAGGACCAGCGCGAGGCCACGGTCTCGCTCTCCGATGCGGGCCGAAAGGTCCTCGAAGACGGCGCTCCGCTCTGGCATGCAGCGCAGAAGGCGCTGGATGACCGGCTCGGCGCCGAGGCCATGCGGAACCTTCGCGCGGCACTCGATTCACTTTGATCTCTCGCACAAATGCGGGCATATACCCGCAACTAGGAGACTCGCATGCCCACTGACGCTCTCGCTCCCGCGGCCCCGACCGGGCTTGCAGCGCTCTTCGCCCGGCGCGGCGTGCATTATGGCTGGGTCGTTGCCGCCGTGACCTTCCTCACCATGCTGGTGACGGCCGGCGCGGTCGGCGCGCCGGGCGTGCTGATCGGACCTCTTCAGAAGGAATTCGGCTGGGCAACCTCGGAGATTTCCTCCGCTCTGGCGATCCGCCTCGCCCTGTTCGGCCTGATGGGCCCGTTCGCCGCCGCGTTCATGAACCGCTTCGGCCTGCGGCCCGTCGTCGGCGTCGCCCTGACCTTCATCGCCGCCAGCGTGCTCGGCTCCTTCGTGATGACGCAGCTTTGGCACCTGATGCTGCTCTGGGGCATCGTCCTCGGTCTCGGCACCGGCATGACAGCGATGGTGCTCGGCGCCACCGTCGCGACGCGCTGGTTTGCGCAACGGCGCGGCCTGGTGGTCGGACTTTTGACGGCAAGCACCGCTACGGGGCAACTCGTCTTCCTGCCCTTGCTCGCGGAACTGACCGAGCGCGTCGGCTGGCGCTCCGCCATGGTCTTCGTGCTGGCCATGATCGTGATCGCGGCCGTGGCCGTGCTCCTGTTGATGCGCGACCGGCCCGCCGATGTTGGTCTCGCCCCCTATGGCGAGACCAGGATCGAGCCAGCGCCTGTGGCTCCGATCAGCCTGCTGACCATGCTGGCCTCTCCGCTCGTTGCGCTCCGCGAAGCGGTGCGCACCCAGACCTTCTGGGTGCTGTTCGGAACCTTCTTCATCTGTGGCGCGAGCACCAACGGCCTGGTGCAAACCCATTTCATCGCGCTCTGCGGGGATTATGGCATGGCGGCGGTCACGGCGGCCGGCGTGCTCGCAGTGATCGGCATCTTCGATTTCGCCGGCACGGTGGGCTCAGGCTGGCTCTCGGATCGCTATGACAGCCGCTGGCTGCTGTTCTGGTATTACGGGCTGCGCGGCCTCTCGCTGCTCTACCTCCCCTTCAGCGACTTCTCGTTCTACGGCCTGTCGCTGTTTGCCGTGTTCTACGGCCTGGATTGGGTCGCGACCGTACCGCCGACCGTGAAGATCGCGGCGGACCGTTTCGGCGACAAGACCAACCTGGTCTTCGGCTGGATCTTCGCCGGGCACCAGCTCGGCGCAGCCTTCGCCGCCTATGGCGCCGGCTTCAGCCGGACTGTCTACGAGAGCTATCTCCCGGCCTTCTTCATCGCCGGAGCCTTGTGCCTGTTCGCGGCTGCCTTTGCGATCACGCTCCGCGGGACCAATGCCCMGCTGGCGAGCGCCAGGGCTACTGCCTGAGAGATCAGGGCCAGCAGCAGTGCGATCCTCACAATTGCCGGTTGGGAAAGGCCGGCTGCGGCTCGGCGGGGGTTGGCACCGCGGCGTGGAGCTTAGATCATCGGATCGGATATCGTGTCCGGCCCGATGATCTCGGCTTCTGTGGGTGCTTCGGCGTTCCCGAAAACCGCGGCCCACATTTCGGGCAGGCTTCAGAGTGGCTCGATTGCGGGGACCCTGAAGACCTCGACCGTCGACTTGCCGCCCGCCAGGACCCTCTCCCATTCCACCTCGGCGCGGACGCGTGCAAGGCAGGGCTCCAGCTTCGCCTCGGCCAGCGCATGCGGCACGAAAACGAGCCCGTCATCATCGCCGATGACGAGATCGTTCGGCTGCACCGCGACACCGCCGAACACGATCGGGCCGTTGACGATGCCCCGTTCCATCGAGGAGGGGCCGCGTGGCATCACCCAGCGCGAGAACATGATGAAGTCGGGCCATTGCGAGACCGGCCCGACATCCCGCACCGCCCMGTCGACGACGACGCCGGCAATGCCCTTGAGGCGCGCGGCACCGCCGAGCAGATCGCCGATCATCGCCGCATCTCGCCGCCCGCCTGCCGCGACCACGACGACATCGCCGGGACCGGCAATCGCGATCGCATGATGCACCGGCCCGTAATCGGCCGGCTCGCACCAGGCCGTCACGGCCGAGCCGGTCAGCCGCGTGCCCGGCGCAAAAGGCCGGATCGGCCGGATGCGCGAATCGGCATGGCCGACACCGCCGAGCTGGTCGGCAATGACCGAGCTCGGGACCGCGCGCCAGGCGTCGATCAGGCCATCGGGAAGGCGGGAATTGCGCGGATTGTCGAGGCGGGTCGGCATGGTGATGGCCTTTTCTGGTAGCGGTTCAGAAACTCGGTTCACGCCCCGCCCTCCCGGGCGACCGGAGGAAGGCTTGATGCTGGACCAGGCAGGAGGGGTTGAAGGCAGAGAACCCGGATCGTCGCTTTGCTCTGTCCGGGCGGGCATTCAATGAGCGCGAGCTCAGGCCGCCCGTCCCGAACGCCTGCCAAGATAGCGCTGAACAGCCCGCTCCAGCCGGCGCACGCCCTCGGCAAGAACCTCTGGCGAGGAGCGCGTGAAGTTGACCCGCATCGCGCTGTTGAGCGCCCCATCGGGATCGAACACGCTGCTCGGCACGAAGGCGACCTTTTCCTCGAGCGCGCAGTTGTAGAGTTCGTTGGTGTCGATCTCGCTGGACTTCGCCCGCATCCAGACGAACATGCCGCCAGGCGGGATATCCCACTCGAACCATTCGCCGAGATGGCGCGAAGCGGCGGCACAAAGAGCATCGCGCCGCTCGCGATAGGCTGCGACGATGCGCGGAATATGGGTGGCCTCAAAGCCGCTTTCGAGCAGTTCGAGCGCAACCGCCTGGGTGAACATGCTGCTGCTGATGTCGGTCGACTGCTTGGCGAGCGCCAATGTCGCGATCATCCCGGCTTCGGCCACGATCCAGCCGACGCGCAGGCCGGGCACGAGGCTTTTGGACAGCGTTCCCAGATAGATCACCGGGCCATCATAGGCCCCATCCGGATAGCGCGCGGCATGGGCGGCGAGAATGCTGGGCCCGGCCTCGCCATCGAGCTGCAGCGGCAGATAGGGATCGTCCTCGACCAGCCAGGTGCCGGCCTCGAGAACCTTGTCGAGCAAGGCCGCACGCTCGGCCTGGCTGACGAGCACCCCAGTCGGGTTGGAATAGTTCGGCACGGTATAGACGAACTTGGCCTGGCGCAGTGCCAGGTCGAAGCCGGGCCGTTGCAGGCTCCAGTCCAGCCCCTCATAGCGCGGGTGGCGCGGTCGCCAGGCATCGAGCGCGCCGAGATAGGTCGGGAATTGATTGACGATCAGGTCGCCCGGATCGATCAGCGCCTTGCCGATCAGGTCGAGCCCCTGCATCGCCCCTGTCGTCAGCAGCACATTCTCCGGTCCGAACCGCCTTCCCGTGCTGGCCGTGACGCGCTCGGCGATGGCCTGGCGCAACGCCGGCAACCCCTCGACCGAGCCGTATTCGAGCGCGACGGCGCCCCAGCGTTTCAGCGCCCGCTCGCTTGCGGCAGCGATCGCATCCACCGGGTAGAGCTCGGCCGCTGGCAGTCCGCCGGCAAGGCTGATGATATCGGCCCGCCCGCCGATCGCCATGAACTGCTGGGTGATGCTATTGCCGGATTTGAACCACTGCGAGAGCGCAGGACGTGCTGCCGGCAGCTGGGCATTCGATATCGCCATGACGCTTGAACCACCTTCGTTTCAGCCGGGCACGATGTCCTTTKAGCGACTATAACAGTCGCGAAGTGAGAGAATCCGTGCGATGTTCCGGCCTGCTGCGTTTCMTTTGCMGATAATCGCCATTAACCCGCAATTCCGGAGTGAAAATCACTCATGATCGAATTGGACCGGATCGACCGAAGGATCCTGGCCGCACTTCAGGATAACGGTCGGATTTCAACTCTCGAACTCGCCGAGAGAGTCGGCCTTTCGCCGACGCCATGCAGCCGCCGGATCAAGCGGCTCGAAGACGCCGGCGTCATCGAGGGGTACTCGGCGCAGATCAGTCCGACTGCGCTCGGTTTCGGCATCTGCGTGATGGTGAGCGTGAAACTGGCCAAGCAAAGCCCGGATGCGGCAAGCCAGTTCATGACCGCGATCCAGGGCCAGCCCGAGATTACGGAATGCCTGCTGGTCACCGGCAATGTCGACTATCTCTTGCGCGTCTGGGTCAGGGATATCGAGGCGCTCCGCACCTTCATCAGCGCTGCATTGCAGGCGATTCCCTGCGTCGCGGAGACCTCGACCATGGTGATCCTCGACACGCAGAAATCCAACCAGCTCCTGGAGGTAGCCAGCCACGCACCAGGCAGGAAACCACGGTTCAGCCAGCCCAGGCATGCGCCCGGCAGCGTGTAGCGCCGACTCATCCGAAGGTCGGAGACGACTTGCGCGGCCCTCTGGCGTTATCTTCGCCGCAGTGCAACATTGAGATTGCATTGGGTCCAGGGTGGAACGGCAAGGGAGCGGCGATGAACGCGATCGGCCCAATCGGCGACAAGCCGGCGCAGCGTGAGAAACCCTGGATTTTCCGCACCTATGCGGGCCATTCGGACGCGGCCGAGTCGAACAAGCTCTATCGCACCAATCTCGCCAAGGGACAGACCGGCCTGTCCGTCGCTTTCGATCTGCCGACCCAGACCGGCTACGATCCCGACCATGTGCTGTCGCGCGGCGAGGTCGGCAAGGTCGGTGTGCCGATCAGCCATCTCGGCGACATGCGGGCTCTGTTCGACCAGATCCCGCTGGCGCAGATGAACACCTCGATGACGATCAACGCGACCGCCGCCTGGCTGCTCTCGCTTTACGTCGCGGTTGCCGATGAGCAGGGCGCGCCGCGCGCGACGCTGCAAGGCACGACCCAGAACGATCTCGTCAAGGAATACCTGTCGCGCGGCACCTATGTGTTCCCCCCGCGCCCCTCGATGCAGCTGACCACCGATATCGTCGTGTTCACGGCGCGTGAGCTGCCGAAATGGAACCCGACGAACGTCTGCTCCTATCATTTGCAGGAAGCGGGCGCCTCGCCGGTGCAGGAACTCTCCTATGCGCTCGCGACCGCGATCGCGCTGCTCGACTCGATTCGGGCCCAGCCGGAGGTCAGCGAAGCGGAATTTCCGGGAATCGTCGGGCGCATTTCGTTCTTCGTCAACGCCGGCATGCGCTTCATCACCGAACTCTGCAAGATGCGGGCTTTCGTCGATCTCTGGGACGAGATCACGCTGAAGCGCTATGGCGTGCAGGAGGAGGCGATGCGCCGCTTCCGCTACGGCGTGCAGGTCAATTCTCTTGGCCTGACCGAGCCGCAGGCCGAGAACAATGTCTACCGCATCCTGATCGAGATGCTGGCAGTGACGCTCTCGAAGAAGGCACGCGCGCGGGCCGTTCAGCTTCCGGCCTGGAACGAGGCCCTGGGGCTGCCCCGCCCCTTCGACCAGCAATGGTCCCTGCGCATGCAACAGGTCCTGGCCTACGAGACCGACCTGCTCGAATTCGGCGACATCTTCGACGGTTCGGCGGCAATCGACGCCAAGGTCGAGGAGTTGAAGGCCGCAGCCCTCGACGAACTCGCGAAGATCGATGCCATGGGCGGCGCGCTGGCCGCAGTCGAGTCCGGCTACATGAAACAGGCGCTGGTCGAGAACGGCGCACGCCGCATCGAGGCGATCGAGCGCGGTGAGCAGATCGTCGTCGGCGTCAACAAGTTCACCACCAGCGAGCCCTCACCGCTCTCGGCCGGAGAGGGCAATGTCGTCACCGTGCCGGATTCCGTCGAGATGGAAGCCATCGGCCGGCTCAAGGCCTGGCGTTCGGCCCGCGACKACAAGGCAGCACAGGCTGCGCTCGCGGAGCTCTCGGCAGCCGCCAAGGAAGTCCGAAACGTCATGCCGGCCTCGATCGCCTGCGCCAAGGCCGGCGTCACTACCGGCKAATGGGCCCAGGCCCTGCGCGAGATCTTTGGCGAGTATCGCGCCCCGACCGGCGTCGACACCGGCAAGCGGGGCGACGATCCCGGCCTTGCGACCGTCAAGGCCGCGGTCGCGCGCGCGACCGAAAAACTCGGACGCCCACCGCGCTTCCTCGTCGGCAAGCCTGGCCTCGACGGTCACTCCAACGGCGCCGAGCAGATCGCCGTCCGCGCCCGCGATGCCGGCATGGCGGTGAACTATGGCGGCATTCGCCAGACCCCTGAGGAGATCGTCACGCAGGCGCAGGAGACCAAGGCCGACATCATCGGCCTCTCGATCCTTTCCGGTTCGCATCTGCCATTGGTGCGCGATGTCACGGCCCGGCTGCGCGTCGCCGGCATGACGATCCCGGTCGTGGTCGGCGGCATCATCCCGCCCGATGACGAGAATGCCCTGCGCAACATGGGCGTGGCCGCGGTCTATACGCCGAAGGATTTCGCCTTGGACGGGATCATCGCGGATGTCGCCGGGCTCGCGGCGAAAACGCAGAAATAGGGCACTCGGCGCGCCATCGGCAAACCCGCCGGGGGTAGATGGGCGAGCCGGCGCACCGGCAGCGCAGCAGGTTACGTCACATGATCATCCCGGAGGGCCCGATAGGTCGTCTCAGACCAGCCCCGTGGTCTTCAGCTGCTGATACGCCTTGAGGATCTCCTGCAGCGTGCCTTCGCGCGAGCGGTCGCCGCCATTGGCGTCGGGGTGGAAGCGCTTCACCAGTTCCTTGTAGCGCGCCTTGATCGCGACGGAATCGGCCGTGTCGTCCAGCCCAAGCGCATCGAGCGCCTTGCGCGCCACGGCGCCGACGCGGGGCTCCGGCTTTGCAGCCTGCTGCTCCCTGCGCGTGCCAAAGATGTTGAAACCGTCCTGCACCTCGGGCCCGGCATCGCCGGCAGCCGCCGCGCGTCCGCGCTGCGACATGCGTGCCGCCTTGGAATTGACGCCGAGTTTCCAGGTTGGCCGGTGGCCGATCTCTTCCTGCTTCTGATAGGCGGCGAGCGCCTCGTCATTCATGCCGGAGAAGTAGTTATAGGTCGCGTTATAGGCCTTCACATGTTCGAGGCAGAACTGGAAGAACTGGCCTTCCCGCCCCCTGCCCTTCGGCGCGCGGAACTCACCGGCGCGCTGGCACCCGGAATGGTCGCAGCGCACAGCCACAGTCTCGACCACCTCTTCCGCCTCGGAAGGGCCGATCCTGATCCGGTCGAAAAGGCGAGAATTGAAATTCATGGTCTCTCGGTTATGCGGGCGGAAAGCCAAACGGACAAGCTCTGCACGACAGGCGCTGTCAGGCGCCTGCGGCGGACACATTCGAAACGCTGCAGAGATCGGCCCCGATCGCGTCAGAATCCCAGCAATCCGGGTGGCCGTCAATGCGTCCTAGATAATGACGCGCTGCGCCAGTCTCAACGGCTGCATGCGGGATCACCGCCCGAAGCCAATATCGGCCTGGCCCCACGCGGCACGCGGTAGATCGGAGCCTCGCCCGAATCCGCCGCGACCTCGACCAAGCCGACGCCGACATGAGAGCCCGGAGAATCCGGCTCGAATGAGGCGGCGATGACATTCGCCCCCGATTGCGTCATCGGCACGAAGACTGCGGTCGCCGGAACGTCCAGCCGGCGCGGCCTGAGCTCGACCTTCACCGCCTGGTCCGGATTGATGTTCTCGCGATCGGCCTTCTTCACCGTCCCCTTCTGCTCGACGACGAAGGCCTCGACATCGAGCGAAGCCGGCCCGCCCAATGCGCAGACGGCGATGCCCTTCAGCTTCAGGGCTTCAACCGCAGGCTGGCCCGAGGCCAGCACGATATAGCCTTCCGGCCGCACCCGGCGCCCGGTGATCGTCACCTGGCGCGAGTCGCGGAAATCGACTTCCGTCGGCATGTCGGAAGCGGTGTCGGGATTGACCAGCGGGATCGCCATCTTGACGGTGGCAATGCGGTGGCCGACGACCAGCTCGCCTTYGTTCTTCGCCAGTTCGCCGCGCGCAGCCGCGACCGCCTGCAGCACCGCCTTGTCATTGGCGGCGACCGTATCGAGAACCGACCGGGAAATGACGTAATGCGTCGCGATGCGCCGCTCCAGGTTCTCGAGTTTGAGGCCGACGCCGCGCGTCTCGATCAGAAAGGAGACCGCGCCCGAAAGTCCGAACAGGTTGCGCGCGATGCCGGGCGCATTGCCGCCCATCGAGACGACCTTGTCGTCCTTGTTGTAGCCCGTCGTGAAATACCAGAAGGAGGAGAGCCCGTTCTCGGCCATTGCCTTGTCCATCGCAGGCTTGACCAGCTCGGACGCGAGCTTCGTCGTCTGCTGTGGCACGGCCGGATTGGTCGCGTAGAGGATCATAGCATCGGCGGCATTGAGCCCGCCGAACTTCTCGAGCCAGCGATTGGCGACTGAGAACTCATGCACGTCGACGATGACGTCGGGCGGCAGCTCGGCGAGCTTGGCATGCAGCGCCTTCGTCTCCGGCAAGGTCAGCAGCAGGTGATCACGGTTGAGATCAAAGCCGTTGGCACCGGTGCGCTTGTCGGCCGCTGCCCCGTCAGGGTTGGTGCGCGGCACGATCACCACCACCAGCTTATCGAGCACGGCCTTGAGGTCGGTCGTGGCCAGATCATTGGCGAGTGCGAGCATCGCTTCACCACCGGCCGGCTCGTTGCCGTGCTGCTGGCCGACGAACCAGACGATGGGCCGCCCCAACGCCCTGAGCGCCGCCGCATCCTTGGCGCCTTCCTTGGAGAAGATCAGATAGGGCAGATCACGTCCCTGCTGCGACGTKCCAAGCGAGCCGAGCACGACCTGGGCCGGCGCCTTGGCGGCGAGATCGGCAACGAAGGCGTCGAGCTCGGCCTGCGTGGTCAGCCCGGGCGTGCCGCGTGTCAGCGACGGCGTCGCCAGCGGGATCGGCACGGATTTGTAGCGGGCAAGCACGGCCTCGCTCTGCTTGTAGTCGGCGACCTTGCCCTCCTCCTGCGCCAGAGCGGGAGCGGCTCCGAGCAGCGTCAACAGCCCAAGAGCGAACGCCGTTCTCGTCTTCATCCCAACCTCCAGCGAAATGCCGCATTCACCTGACACCAGGCGGCGACTATGAAACGGCGACGGAGACCGGACAAGCAATCCGCGATTGCTGACGGCCCAGCGGAACGAGGCGACAGATGACCAGCATGGCGGAACGCATCACCAGCAAGCTCGATTCGGCACTGGCGCCGGAGCATCTGCGTGTCATCGATGAATCGCATCAGCACCAGGGCCATGGTGGCTGGCGCGAGGGCGGCGAGACGCATTTTCGCGTCGAGCTCGTTTCCTCCGCCTTTGCCGGCAAGAGCCGGCTGGAGCGTCATCGCCTCGTCAACGCGGCGTTGGCCCAGGAACTGGCCGACCGGGTGCATGCGCTGGCGATTGTCGCCAAGGCACCGGGAGAGGCCTGAGCCGATCAGCTCTTGGCCGATCAGCTCTTGCCCGGCCGCTCCGGCATGAAGGCGTAGATCGCGCTCGGGACGAGCAGCAGCGCCGCAAAGCCCCAATGGAGATGGGCAAAGGTGGTCGCGGCGTCGAGTCCGGCCTGGCGCTGCTCGGCGATGAACCAGCCCGAGCCGGACTGGATCGCCGCTGCGCCTGCAATGAACAGGAAATTGATGCAGGTCATGCCACGCCCGATCAGGTGCTCGGGAAAGAACAGCCGTGCATGCGCCATCAACACCGCATAGGTGAACCCCGTCGCGCCGATGAGCGCGAACAGGCCGATGGCCAGCGCCGAATGCGCATCCCCCCAGAGTGCCAGGGCGATGAAACAGAACGCGGTCAGCACCGTCCCCCACAGGACCAGCGGCTTGCTGCGGCCGAGCCGCTGTTCGAGCCCACCATAGAGGAAGGCGCCCGCGATCATGGTCATCGCCATCGCCGTTGCGACATGGCCGCTGGCGATCGCATCGAAACCGTGCACGCCGCTCATGAAGGGCGCAATCCAGAGACCGCGGATCGTCGCGATGATCGCGTAGCCGGTGAGGGTGATCGGCGCGAGCAGCCAGAGCGGACGGAGCGCGAGAATGCTCCGCAGCCCCTTGAGCAGGCCTTCGTCACCGCCTGAGGCCGCCTTGGCCCTGGGCGGATCACGAACCAGCGCGGCGGCGACCACGGTCGCGGCCAGGAAGCAGGCGGCCACGACCAGCATCGACGGCCGCCAGCCGAAGCGGGCAGCCGCGACCGCCAGCGGGCCCGCGCCGACGAGATTGCCGATCGAGCCGAGGCCGATAAAGGCCGAGGTCAGGAAACCGAAGCGCTTGGGATCTTGCGTGCGTGCGAACAGGAACAGCGCAGACATGAAGATCGGCGAGCAGCCAAGCCCGAGCATCGCCATGCCGAGCGTGCCGGTGACAGCGTGGGTCGCCGTCGCGAAGAGGAAGGCGCCGGCCGAGCCGATTGCCATCGTCACGGCGACGGTCCGGCGCGGCCCCAGCCGGTCGAGCGCCCAGCCGACCGGGAACTGCGCCAGGGCGAAGGTTATGAACCAGGCCGCGCCCAGAAATCCCAGCTCGCGCGGCCCGATCCCCAGATCCGTCATCACCGGGCTGGCGATGACGCTCAGGAAGGATCGGTAGAAGATCGAGAGGATATAGGCCGGCAGCAGCGCCAGGAAGATCGTCACGTCAGACGGTCACTTGATCCGCTCGAGCACCGAGACATAGTTGGCCACCGCAGCCCCACCCATGTTGAAGATACCGCCCAGGCGTGCGTCCTGGACCTGCATGCCTTCGGGCGCCTCGCCAGTGAGCTGCATAGCGCTGAGCACATGCATCGAGACGCCGGTCGCGCCGATCGGATGGCCCTTGGCCTTCAGGCCGCCGGAGACATTGACCGGCAGCTTGCCGCCCTTCTGCGTCCAGCCTTCCTTGATGGCGCGGGCGCCCTCGCCTTCTTTCGTCAGGCCCATCGCCTCGTATTCGATCAGCTCGGCGACGGTGAAGCAGTCATGCGTCTCGACGAAGGAGAGATCATCCAGCGTGACGCCGGCATCGGCGAGCGCCTTCTTCCAGGCTTCGGCACAGCCGTCGAATTTGAGGATGTCGCGCTTCGACATCGGCAGGAAGTCCTGGACATGGGCCATGCCACGGAAGCCGACGGCCCGGCGCATTTCCATCGCCGTCGCCTGATCGGCCAGTACCAGCGCGGCAGCGCCGTCCGAGACCAGCGAACAATCGGTGCGCTTCAGCGGCCCGGCGACATAGGGGTTCTTCTCGCTCTCCTCGCGGCAGAAGGCGAAGCCGAGATCCTTGCGCATCTGCGCATAGGGGTTCTCGACGCCATTCTTGTGGTTCTTGGCCGCGATCATGGCGAGTGCATCCGACTGATCGCCATGGCGCTGGAAATAGGCGGCGGCAATCTTGCCGAACACACCGGCGAAGCCACCGGGGGTCTCGCCATCTTCCGGCAGATAGGAGGCCTTGAGCAGGAATTTGCCGATATCGGCCGAAGGTGTCTTGGTCATCTGCTCGACGCCGACGACGAGCACGATCTTGGCATCGCCGGCCTTGATGGCGCGCACGCCCTGGTGCACGGCGGCCGAGCCGGTCGCACAGGCATTTTCGACCCGCGTCGTCGGCTTGAAGCGCAGCGCCGGGTCCGCCTGCAGCACGAGCGAGGCCGTGAAATCCTGGGCGGAGAAGCCTGCATTGTAGTGGCCGAGAACGATCTCATCGACCTGTTCGGCGGTAATGCCGGCATCGACCAACGCGTCCGTCGCCACGCGGACGATCAGGCTCTCGATGGTTTCGGCATCCTGCTTGCCGAACGGCGTGTGGGCCCAGCCGACGATTGCAGCGCTCATGACGACCTCTCAGAGTAATGTGCAGTTACACTTATCTGCGCCCGACCACGGTATCGTTCAAGCCGGAAACAGCGCAATCCGGCCGTGCGCAGAAAGGGGGACTGCCCGCGAAGCCCCGCTCGTAACGATATAGCGCGTTGCCGCCCATGAGGGGAGAGGATGAGCCTGTTCGCGCATTCTGCGCCGGCTCTCTGCATGACGCTGGAGACTGTGCTGGGCTTGCCTGGTCGAGCTTTCCGCGTCCACCTGTGCCCGCGGCACGTCCAACTGACGGCCTACATTTTCTCGCCGGGCAGCTGACTGGCTTGTTTCACCCAAGCGGCGAACTGCGCCTCGTCGAGTTCGCCCTCATGGATATCGAGATAGCGCACGTCCTTCTGCTTGGACGCACCGGGCGGAACAGGGCTCAGCGATGCGCCGCGGAAGAACGCAACTTTCACGTATGTCGTGAGGCAATGAAAGCCGAGGAACCAGCCTTGGTCCTGACCCTCCACTCCGTAGAAGGGCGAATTCCATTTGACCGCCTTGCGCGCCCCGGGAACGGTGCGCTCGATGATGGCATCGAGGCGGCGTCCGACGTCGCTTTTCCAGCCCGGCATGGCCGCGATATAGGCCTGCACGGGGGCGTCACCATAGCCCTTGGCAATCTGGGGATTGCCACCCGAAAGCAGGACGACTTCGCCCGGCTGCGCCTTCAGCGCCGATTTGCGCGGTCTGGCCCGCTTCTCGAGAACCGGCTCGGCGGCCTCGTTCTCCGTGGCCTGCTCCGGCTTTCTGGACATCCCAGTCATCATCTTCACTGCTGTCTCGCGGTGCGTCGGCCGCCGCCCGATTTGGCGGCATAGGGCAGCGCGAACATGTAGAGACCGGTGGGCAGAAGCACGAAGAGCGGGAACAGCGGCAGGAAATACACCCACTCGGCAGGCTGCTTCCCAAGGCCCAAGGCGATGAAGATCGCGATGACGACCACCGTAAAGATAATCGACATCCAGCGGTGGATCTGCCGAATCCAGTCGTTCCAGTTCATTGGGACCTCCTCTGAGGGCAAGGTGCAGCGGATCGGGCGACGCAGACGTCAATCCGTCCGCGCCATGACCTCTTCCAGATTTCCAAAGAACCGCGGCCAGCCAGCCATTGCTCCCCGGTAATAGGGCTGCTGGTCCGGCCTGAACCCCGTCTGCTCCATGCGCAGAAAGGTCCCGGTGCTCGTAGGGATGAGCGTCCAGGTGACGACGCTCTCGAGATCCTTGGTGTTCCACGTGTAGGTCAGCGTCTTGTGCGGCTCGATCGCCTGAATTTGACACTCGACGACGCCCCAGTCCGCGCTGAGATTGAACCGGTGGCCCAGATCTGGCTTGAAGTTGTTCTTCATCAGCCACTCCTCGATGAGATGCGGTTGCGTGAGAGCGCGCCAGAGCTTTTCCGGCGGATGGGCTATCTCACGCTCGACAACGACCGAGAGCGTTTCGGTCGACGTTTCGTTCATTGGTCCATCCTCTTCAGCAGGTCTTCGAGGTCGTCGAATTTACTGTGCCAGAACCCGGCCATTTGGTTCGTCCAGTCGATCAGCGGGCCCAGGGCGCCGATTTGCGCGCTATAATGCGTCTGACGCCCTTCATGGCGATCCCGCACCAGCCCGGCCTGCTTCAGAATGCCGAGATGCTTTGAAACGGCCGGCTGCGAGATCCCGGCTTGGGCTGTGAGTGCCCCGACCGTCTGCTCACCTTCGCGACACAGCCGTTCGAAAATGCCCCGCCGCGTCGGATCGGCGAGCGTCCTGAAGAGCGCGTCGTGAGCGTTCAGCATCGGAACCCATAACTCATTGGCTATTGATTTGACTCATAACCGCCGAGATATGCGTAGGTCAAGCGCGGTGCTATCGCAGCACCATGATCGGTCACAGGAACCACCGGACATGTCGTATATCGGCGCTGGGTCGAACCTGTCAGGCACCCAAGATCGGCCGTGTCCGCAAGATAGTCGCCCAAGCGGTTCCGTGGAGCGGCGGCCGGCTAAATCGCCAGCATCAGGAGCAGGCCGACACCGAAGACGATCATTGCCATGCCCAGCAGTTCGCGCCGCGTCGTACCTTCCGAGAACATCTTGCGCGAGGCGATCTGCGCCAGTGGCACTTCGATCAAAGCCAGGGTCCGGACATTGGCCGCCGTCGTCAGCGAGAAGCCGATGAACCAGAACTGCGAAGCCGCCGCGCCAAGGAAACCCGCCGTCAGCGAACGGCGCCAGTTCTTCAGGCTCAGGACCAGCGCCTTGCGGTTGGCGATCAGCATGTAGAGCGTCAGGATCAGTGTCTGCAGGCCCAGCCCCAGAGCAAGGGTCGTCGTCGCCCGGATCAGGAAGTCGCCATCCGGCAGAGACTGGATCGCGCCGCGATAGCCGATGGCCGACAGCGCGAAGCAGGCGCCTGAGCCGATGCCGAGCAGCGCGGGACGCAGGCCCGCCCGGCTCAGCTTTTCGCCCGGCTTCCAGGAAACCAGGACGACACCGGCCGTTGCGATCACGATCGCTGCGAATTTCGCCGGGCTCAGCGCATCCCCCAGCAGCAGCGCTCCGAAGACCGCCACCTGGACTGGCTCCGTCTTGGTATAGGCGGTGGTCACGGCGAAGGAGCGCTCTCTCATCGCCGCCAGCATCAGGGCCGTCGCCGCGATCTGGGTCAGCGCGCCCCAGCTCGTGATGCCGAGCGTCGCAAGGCTGATCTGCGGCGGCAGGCGCCCCAGGCCAAGGCAGACGAGGAGCAGGAACAGCAGCGCGAAGGGCAGACCGAACAGGAAGCGCACCTGCGTCGCGCCGACGACGCCGATCACCTCTGTCAGCGAGCGCTGGGTGAGGTTGCGCGCCGTCTGCAGCAGCGAGGCGACGATCGTTGCCGGGATCCAGAAGAGGGTAAAGCTCACGCGGGCATCCGGGGCTGGAACTGTGACCAAGGCTTTACGGCCGCCCGACATGACTAGGCAAATCGCTCCGCTGGGGGTAGGTATGCGTCCATGGGCGGGCCGATCGGTCGCGCCGTCTCGAAAATGCCGCACGCGTCGCGTTGAACCCTGCGCCTTCAACCCTCGTCCAGACAGGCTCAAGACCCGCCCGATGAACGCTCCCCGTCTCGCTGTCCTCGCCCTTGCCCTGTCCGTCAGCGCTCCGGCCCTCGCCGGCACGAGTCTGGTGGTCGATGCGTCCAGTGGCGCCGTTCTCTCCAGCGAGAATGCCAGCCAGGCCTGGCACCCGGCCTCGACCACGAAGATGATGACGGCCTATCTGGCGCTCAAGGCAGTGCGGGCCGGCAAGCTCGGGCTTGAAACGGCGATCCCCGCCTCGAAGCGGGCCGCGAGCCAGCCGCGCGTCAAGGTCTATATCCGCGCCGGGCAGGAGATCACGCTCGACAACGCCCTGCGCATCATGATGGTGAAATCGGCCAACGACATCGCCTATGTCATCGCCGAGGGCGTCGGCGGCGATGTCGAGACCTTCGTCGGGATGATGAATGCCGAAGCCCAGCGCCTCGGCATGAATGACACGGTCTTCACCAATCCGAATGGCTGGCATGATCCGAACCAGCAGGTCAGCGCCCGCGACCTCGCGGTTCTCGCCATGGCGCTGATGCGCGAATTCCCGGACTATTCCGATTACTGGAACACCGGCTCGGTTCAGCTCGGCAAGCAGGTTCTCCAGAACACGAACGGCCTCGTCGGACGCTATTCCGGCATCTCCGGCATGAAGACCGGTTTCGTCTGTGCCTCGGGTTTCAACGTCGTGGCGACGGCGACGCGTGGCGGCCGCACGCTCGTCGCGGTCGTGCTGGGTGCGCTGTCCGCCTCCGAACGCACCGTCAAGGCGGCGCAGTTGCTCGATGACGGCTTCTCGAAATGGGGAGGCTCCGGCTACACCCTCGCCAGCCTGCCCTCCGGCAATGGTGGACGCGCCAACAATATCTGCGACGAGGTTCGCCGCAGAGGCGGCGGCGTGGCTTTGGCCGACGATTCCGACGTGTCCGGCCCCATCGCCGCCAATGCCGCATCCGGCAGCGGCAATGACAACGCCATGAGCGAGCGCTTCGGCGGACCGCAGCCGCAGGCTCGCGCCACAGGCGCCCTGCTGATGCGCACGCCCTCCGGCCGGATCACGCTCGGGCCGCGCGCGCCCATGACACCGGTACAGGTCTCCTTCGGCCGCTCACCGAGCTCTGCTTCGGCCCCGCTCGCCGCCAATGTCACAGCGCGGCCCGACACGCAGTTCGCCCGCGATCGCGCGCCGGTCATTACGCCAGGAGCCCCGGTGTCCGCCGGAGTAGCATCCGGCCCATCGACACGCACCGCCTCGAGCAATGGCGCCATTCCGCGCGGGACGACGGCCTTCGCTCCGAGCAGCGAGGATGTCCAGCCTCCGTCGAATGCCTTCCAGAGCGGCCCCATGAAGCTGCAGGGCGCGATCCGGCCCGGCGCGGCGGCGGCGTCCAGCCTGCGCCCAGGCTCGGCCGCAGGCATCAAACAGGCCGCCCGCCCGCCAGTAAGGCCGGCCCCCGCCAAGCCCGACGCGGCGGCGAAGGCCAAGCCGGAAGCGGCGGCAAAGGCCAAGACCAAGCCGGGGCAGAGCGAACCCAAGCCTCAGCCGGCCCGCACAGGCGCCGTGAAGCCCCCCGTCAAGCCGAAAGCCAAAGTGAACGACGACGCCTGAGTCCTGGAGGGTGCGCGCCGAGACAGCCCGCACCGCCAGTCGACACGGCATCGCCCTGGCGTTTGCCTCGGCTGCCGCCTATGGCAGCAACATCGTCTCGGCCCAGCTCGCGGGCCAGGCCGGCCTGAGCGGGCCGCTGCTGGTTTTCTACCGGGTTTTCATCATGCTCGCGCTGGTGGCCGGAGCCGCCTGGCTTCTGCGGGCAAACTTCAGGGTTCCGCGGCACCAATACCGGGCGCTGCTGGCCTTCGGCCTGACCAGCGCTCTCGTCGGCTCGGCTTACCTGTCCTCGGTCGCCTTCCTGCCCGTGACCGTCGCCGCCGTCATTTTCTACACCTACCCGGTTATCATCGTCCTGGCCGAGCCGCTGCTGACGCCTGCGCGCTTCAGCCTCGACCGACTTGCGGTGGCGCTGACCGCCTTTCTCGGTGTCGGCATGGTCGTCGGGCCCGATCTGCATGGGCTCGATCCGCGCGGGCTTGCGCTCGCGCTCGCAGCCAGCCTCGCGGCCGCGGCACAGTTTTTCGCGGGCTCCGCCTGCGCCGCGACGCCGCTCGCGCCAAAACTGTTGTGGTCGCATCTGCTCATCCTGCCGGTGACAGCGGGCATTCTCGCTTTCGTTGGCGGCTTTGCCCTTCCGAGCGCGCTGGCCTTGGCACCGATGGCCGTCGCGATCACCATTGGCGGCTATCTCGTCGGCTTCCTGTTCCAGGTGATGGCATTGGCCCGTGTCGCGCCAGGCCCCGCTGCCCTCACCTTTTGTGCCGAGCCGGTCTTTGCCGTCGGGATAGCCGCCGTGATGCTCGGCGAGCGGGTCGGCGCGCTGCAATATGCGGGCGGCGCCCTTGTCGTCGTCGCGATCATGGCTAATGTAATATTGGAACAAAATCGGGCGCGACGCGTGCCTGCCCTTAGCCTTGATCGATGATGCCCGACATGACCGGTAGCGACCAGAGACCCATCCCGATCCCGTTGACCTTGCTCACGGGCTTCCTTGGAGCCGGCAAGACGACCCTGCTCAACCGGCTGCTCAAGGACCCCGCGCTTGCCGATACCCTCGTGATCGTCAACGAGTTCGGCGAGATCGGGCTCGACCATCTGATGATCGAGGGTGTCGAGGAGAACATGGTTCTGCTCGCCTCCGGCTGCCTCTGCTGCACCATCCGCGATGACCTCATCGTCACGCTGGAAGACCTCTTGCGCCGCCGCGACAACCATCGCATCGCGCCATTCAAACGCGTGGTGATCGAGACCACCGGCCTTGCCGACCCGGCACCGATCCTCAATGTGCTGATCAACCACCCCTATCTCGCCATGCGCTTCAGGCTCGACGGCGTCGTCACGCTGGTCGATGCCGTCAACGGCATGGCGACGCTCGACGCCCATGAGGAGGCGCGCAAGCAGGTGGTCGCGGCCGACAGGATCGTGCTGACCAAGGCGGACCTGGTCGCGGATGGTCAGGCGGTCGAGGTGCTACGCCAGCGACTCCTGGCGCTCAATCCCGGGATCAACCTTCTCGCGCCGGATGCTCCGGCTGCGGACTTGATCAGCGCCGGCCTCTACGACCTTGCCGACAGGCCCCAGGCCCTGCGGAACTGGCTTGCCGTCGAGGCTCTGGCGACCGGCTCGGGCGGCCATCACCATCACAATCACGATCACGATCATCACGCCGATGGACACGGGCACGGGCATGACAATCATCATCATGATGTGAACAGGCATGACGAGAGCATCCGCGCCTTCTCGCTCTCGGCTGATGCTCCGATCAATCTGGCGACCTTCGAGCTGTTCTGGACCTTGCTGCGCTCGACCCACGGGGCGAAGCTCCTGCGGCTGAAGGGGCTCGTCGCCATAGCCGAACACGCCGGCCAGCCGCTGCTGGTCCATGCGGTCCAGCAGATCCTGCATCCCCCGATCCTGCTCGACAGCTGGCCTGATGCAGACCAACGCTCGCGCCTGGTCCTCATCGTCAAGGACCTCGACGAGGCGATGGTGCAGCGCCTCTGGGCCGCCTTCCTTGGTCAGGCTTCGGCGGCGCTCACGCCTCCGCGCGCAACAGCCGCCGGATGATCTTGCCCGTCGTCGTCAGCGGCAGTTCCTCGCGAAAGGCGATCTCGCGCGGATATTCGTGCGCCGAGAGCCGCTCGCGCACGAAGCGTTGAAGTTCACCGGCCAGATCCTGCGAAGGCGCGAAGCCGGCATTCGGCACGACGAAGGCCTTGACGATCTCGGTCCGGAGTTCGTCCGGCTTGCCGACGACCGCCGCCAGCGAAACCGCCGGATGCTTCAGCAGGCAGTCCTCGATCTCCCCCGGCCCGATCCGATACCCCGATGAGGTGATGACATCGTCGTCGCGGCCGACGAAGTGGACATAGCCATCGGCATCCCGCACGGCCTGATCGCCAGTGGTCATCCAGTCGCCGATGAATTTGTCGACCGTCGCCTCCGGCCGGAGCCAATAGCCGAGGAACATCACCGGGTTCGGCCGCCGGATGGCAATCTGCCCTTCCTCGTCCGGCGCGCATTCCGAGCCATCGGGCCGGATGATCGCGACCTCATGGCCGGGAGTCGGCTTGCCGATGAAGCCGGGCCGGCTGACGCCGATCATCGCGCAGGACGACAGCACGAGATTGCACTCGGTCTGGCCATAAGCCTCGTTGATCGTCAGCCCCAGCGCCTCGCGGCCCCAGCTCAGCGTCTCGGCTCCAAGCGCTTCGCCGGCTGCCGCGACCGTGCGCAGTTTCAGGTCAAAGCGGTCGCGCGGCTTGCCCACACTGCGCAGCATCCGGAGCGCTGTCGGCGGGATGAAGGCATTGCGGATGCCGAGATCGGCCATCAGCCGAAAGGCGTCTTCGGGGTCGAAACGGGTATGGGCGCGCGCCACGACCGGAACGCCGAAATGCAGCGCCGGCAGCAGCATATTGAGCAGACCGCCGGCCCAGGCCCAGTCGGCCGGCGTCCAGGCGAGGTCGCCGGGCATCGGCAGGAACTCGTGCACCATCTGCACACCGGGCAGATGCCCCGGCAGAACCCTGTGGCCATGCAGCGCGCCCTTCGGGTTGCCCGTGGTGCCGGAGGTATAGATCATCAGAGCCGGATCGTCGGGCCCGGTGTCCGCAACTGAGAAATCCTCGCTCGCATCCGCCAGCAACTGCCCCCAGTCCTCAGCACCCGCCCCGGCGCCATCCGTGGACACCATCAGGTCGAGATCGGGCAGCGGCTCGGCAATCTGCCGAACCTTCATCAAGCCCGCTGCATT
Organism: Allobosea sp. 05T439; assembly: GCF_056396005.1. Lineage (NCBI taxonomy): Bacteria > Pseudomonadati > Pseudomonadota > Alphaproteobacteria > Hyphomicrobiales > Alloboseaceae > Allobosea > Allobosea sp. 05T439. The sequence continues at coordinate 37,457 of NZ_JBFTKP010000001.1, forward strand.
GGAGATGAGCGCGCTCGCGCCGGAATCGCGCAGGCGATAGGCCAGCGCATCGACCCCGAAGAGCGCGGCCAGCGGCACCGCGATGGCGCCCAACTTATAGGCGGCGAGATGTGCGGTGAGCACGGCCTCTCCCTGCGGCAGCAGGATCGCGACCCGATCTCCGACGCCGACGCCGCGCATCGACAGCGCCGTCGCCAGTCGGTTCGATTGCGCTCGCAACCGGCCGAAGCTGACCGGCGTTACCGTCCAGTCAGGGGCGACGTCGAGAATGGCCGGCCGGTCGGGCTCCAGCGCGGCCCAGCGATCGCAGACATCGACAGCAATGTTGTAGCGCTCTGGAATCCGCCACTGGAAGGTCTCGCGCAGGCGGCCGTAATCGCGCAAATCGGGAAGCATGAAAGATTGAGGGTCCGGCGTTGATGGCGCGGCACGATAGGCAGCCCTCGCCGCGCTGTCACCTTGGCGCTAGGTCAGATCCGCTCTGCACCTTGCTCAGCCATTCGCCATCTGCGAACGCCGGGCCCAGCCCGTCATGCGGCTCTCGACAAGGTCGACGATGGCGACGAGAAGCACGCCGAGGACCGCAAGCACGATCAGCGCCGCAAAGATCAGCGGCACGTTGAAATCAGCCGAAGCGCGGGTGATCAGGTTGCCGATGCCGAGATTGGAGGCATTCTGCTCGCCGATCACCGAGCCGACATAGGCGAGCGTGATCGAAACCTTCAGCGCCCCGAAGAAATAGGGCAGCGCGCGCGGAATCCCGACCTTGGTCATGATGTCGTAGCGGCTGGCACCCAGTGCCTTCAGCACATCCTCGGTCTCGGGCTCGATCGTGGCCAGCCCGGTCGCGACATTGACGACGATCGGGAAGAACGAAATCACGAACGCGGTCAGCACCGGCGGCTGCCAGCMGACCCCGAACCAGATCACCAGGATCGGCACGACAGCGACCTTGGGAATCGAGTTGAAGCCGACAAGCAGCGGGTTCAGGCCCGCATAGATCAACCGGGACGAGCCGACGAGCAGGCCGAGCGCCAGACCGAACACGATCGAGAGCACAAAGCCGGCCGTGGTCATCCAGAGCGTGTGAAAGGCGTTCGTGTAGAGCGGCTTTTGATACTGCACCAACGCAGCCCAGATCGCGGAGGGCGGCGGCAGGATGAAGGAGGAGATCGCGAAGGCGCGGCAGGCGATCTCCCAGATCGCGAAGAAGCTAAGCGTGAACAGATAGGGCGCGAGCCTCAGCCAGAGCGAGCGCTTCATGCCGCCTCCCGCGCCGTACGGATATGGCCGCGCAACTCATGCACGACCGACGCGAATTCAGGCGTATAGGTGATGTCGAGATCACGCGGGCGCGGAAAATCGATCTCGCGCTCGGCGATGATCCGCCCCGGCCGCGCCGACATGCAGAACACCCGGTCGGCCAAGAAAACGGCCTCGCGCAGATCATGGGTCACCAGGATCACGGTGATGCCGCGCTCGGCATGAAGATCGCGGATCACGCACCAGAGTTCTTCGCGCGTAAAGGCATCGAGCGCACCGAAGGGCTCATCCAGCATCAGGAGCTTCGGCTCATGGATCAGCGAGCGGCACAGCGAGGCGCGTTGCTGCATGCCGCCGGACAGCTGCCAGGGGAATTTCTGGCCCATGCCCTCGAGTCCGACCTTGGCGAGCAGAGCCTCGGCCCGCGCGACATAATCCGACTTGTTGGCACGCAAGCGCGAACGATGCGGCTCGACGATCTCCAGCGGCAGCAACAGGTTCCGCAATGTCGTGCGCCAGGGCAGCATCACCGGATTCTGGAAGGCCATGCCGGTGATCTTGATCGGCTGCGTCACCCCCTGCCCGGCGACGATCACCGTGCCGCGCCGGGGCCGCTGCAGGCCGGTCGCGAGCTTCATCATCGTGGACTTGCCGCAGCCGGAGGGGCCGACGATCGCCGCGAACTCGCCCTCCCGGATCTTCAGCGAAAGCCCGTCCACGGCGGGGGTGCTTTCGCCTCCGCCGTAGACATGGGTAACTTCGTGGAGTTCGACGAAGGCGCTCAAGCGCGAGCCCGCAAGGTCGAGCGCATCAGAACTTCCGCTCGGCCACAGGCGGCAGGTAGCTGTCGTCGAAAGCCGCCCCGGCCTTCGCCTTGTCCTTGAACGTGAAGGTCAGCCCAATCTGGTCCAGCGCCCGTTCCCAGCGCGCCTTGTCGATACCGCCAAAGCCATCGGCCTTGACTGCTGGCGTCATGACGTTCTGGGCGATCGTCATCTTGAGGCGCTCGACCTCGACCTCGAGCTTGGCGACATCGTTGCGCTGGATCACGAGCTTGCCGCCGAGTTCCGGGTCGGCCACCGTGTCGCGAACGCCTTTGGTGATCGCCCGAAGCAGGCCACGCACGGCCTCGGGCTTTTCGGCCGCGAATTTCGGCGAGACCATCACGACATTGCCGTAGAGCTCGACGCCGTAATCCGACATCAGCAGAGTGACGATGTCGTCGACGGGAACGCCGCGTGATTTCAGGTTGATATAGGAGGAGTTCGCGAAGCCGAACACCGCGTCGACCTCGCCTGAGGCCAACATCGGCTCACGCACGGGGAAGCCGACATTCTCCATCCGCGTCTTGCTGTCGTCGAGCTTGTTGACGGTCTTGAAGATCGGCCATTGCGCAAAGGCCGCGTCAGCCGCCGGCGCGCCGAACTTCTTGCCCTCGAGGCTCTTCACGTCTGCGCTGATGCCCCGGCTCTTGCGGCCGACGATCGAGAAGGGCGGCCGGTCATAGACCATCATCACCGCCTTCAGATCGACGCTGGGATTCTCGTCGCGGAACCGGATCAGCGAATTCACGTCGCCGAAGCCGGCATCGTAGGTGCCGGACGCCACCCGCGGGATCGCCTMGCGCGAGCCGTTGCCCGTGTCGATCGTGACGTCGAGGCCCTCGGCTTTGAAATAACCCTTCTCCTGCGCCATCAGGAACAGCGCAGCCGGGCCCTCGAAGCGCCAGTCGAGCGTGAAGCGAACGGCGGTCTGAGCGAAGGAGGGACCCGCGCCGGTCAGGCAGGCTGCGGCGAGCCCCAGGGCGCCCAGCGCACGGCTCATCCCACGCCGGGAGAGCATCGTGGGGCGGAACGGGTTCGTCGACATCGGCAGCTCCGGATCATCACATGCAGGCGGGTCGGCAGGACCCGTTCGAACGGAACGCGACCAGCAAATCCCATGCCGTGGCGTCCTATGCTCAAACTGGCCGAATACAAAACAAGGTCAAGCGCATAGCGCCGAAAATGCATGCACTGCGCCTAAAATATAACGCGACGTCACCAGGCCCGATMGCGATCGGCTAAAGCGGCAGCGCTCCGTCGGTCTTGACCTCCTCCATCACGGCATAGGTCCGCGTCTCACGCACCGCCGGCAGCGCCAGCAGCACTTCGCCGAGGAAACGACGATAGGCGTTCATATCGGCCACCCGCGTCTTCACGAGATAGTCGAAACCGCCGGCCACCATGTGGCATTCCAGCACTTCGGGCGCCCGTTTCACCGCGGTTGCGAAACGCTCGAAGGCGTCGGGCGTCGTCTTGTCGAGATAGACCTCGACGAAGACCAGCAGATGCAGCCCCAGCTTCAGCGGATCGAGCGTCGCGCGATAGCCCGTGATGTAGCCGTCTCGCGAGAGCCGCTTCAGTCGCTCACCGGTCGCGGTTGGCGACAGGCCAACCTTTTCAGCCAGTTCGACGCCGGCGATGCGCCCGTCGGATTGCAGCATGGCGAGGATACGCCGGTCGGTTCGATCGAGCACGGGATTATTCTCTAAAAGCTCCGGAATATTCGAAGATAGATAAAGGCTATCACGGAAAATGGCCATTGATATCCGGCCACGCAAGCGCGATCCTTGAAATCATCCCGTCATTCATTCGGAATCGCACCATGGCCGCTCCTGCCCCCCGTCCGGTCGCCCCGTCCGCTCGCCACGCCTTCCGCGCGCCCTATGCCGAAGACGATACGACGATTGCGGCACGGCTGCTTGCCGGCGCCAGGCGCGAACCCGCAGCCAAGGCGAGGATCGACCAGCGCGCGACCGGGCTGATCGAGGCCATCCGGACCCGCAAGGTCGGCCTGGGTGGCATCGAGGAACTCCTGCGCGAGTACTCGCTCTCGACCAAGGAGGGACTTGCGCTGATGGTTCTGGCCGAAGCGCTGCTGCGCGTGCCGGATTCCACGACCGCCGACCAGTTGATCGAGGACAAGCTCGGCCAGGGCGATTTCGCCCATCACGAATCCAAATCGGATGCCTTCCTGATCTCGGCTTCGTCCTGGGCGCTTGGCATCACCGCCCGCATCATCCAGCCGGGCGAGACGCCGACCAGCATCATCGGCAATCTGTCGAAGCGCCTTGGCCTGCCGGCCGTCCGCACCGCCACCCGCCAGGCGATGCGTGTCATGGGCAATCATTTCGTGCTCGGCCAGACCATCGAGGAGGCTCTGAAGCGCGCTCGCTCGGGCACCGGCAAGCTCTATCGCTATTCCTTCGACATGCTCGGCGAAGGCGCACGCACCCAGGCCGATGCCGACCGCTATTTCGCCTCTTACGCCGCGGCCATCGACGCAATCGGCCGCTCGGCCGGCAATGACCCTCTGCCGAACAGGCCGGGCATCTCGGTCAAGCTGTCGGCCCTGCATCCGCGCTATGAGGCCACCAGCCACGAGCGCGTGCTGAGCGAACTCGTGCCCAAGGTCATCACGCTGGCCCAGCAGGCCAAGGGCTACGACCTGAACTTCACGATCGACGCCGAGGAAGCCGACAGGCTGGAACTCTCGCTCGACGTCATCGATGCGGTGACGGCAGATCCGACGCTCGCCGGCTGGGACGGCTTCGGCCTCGCGATCCAGGCCTACCAGAAGCGCGCCTCGGCGGTGATCGACCATATCGCGGCCCTGGCCGAGCGCCACAACCGCCGCATGATGGTGCGCCTGGTCAAGGGCGCCTACTGGGATACCGAGCTGAAGCGCGCCCAGGAGCGCGGCCTCTCCGACTACCCCGTGTTCAGCCGCAAGGCGATGACCGACCTCAACTACGAGGCCTGCGCCGCGCAGCTGCTGGCCTTGCGTCCACGCATCATTCCGCAATTCGCCACCCACAACGCATTGACGGTCGCAGCGGTCGCCGAGATGGCGGGCGGCTCCCAGGGCTTCGAGTTCCAGCGCCTGCACGGCATGGGCGAGGCGCTCTATGAGAGGTTGCTCCAGGAGGATTCCGGCTTCGCCTGCCGCACCTACGCCCCGGTTGGCGGCCATCAGGATCTGCTTGCCTATCTCGTGCGCCGTCTGCTCGAGAACGGCGCGAACTCCTCCTTCGTCAGCGTGTCCGGCGACCCTGACGTACCGGTCGCACAGCTGCTCGTACCCCCTGCCGACATCATCGGCACCTCGGCAGCGGCTCGCCATCGCCGAATTCCGCTTCCCGCCGACATGTTTGGCGCCTCGCGCAAGAACTCGGCCGGCGTCGAGCTTGGGCATGAGGCCAGCCTCGTCGCGCTTCAGTCGGAGATCGGCCAGGCAGCAGCCAAGCCGTTCCCCGAGGCGACGGTGATCATCGACGGCAAGCCGGCCGGTGGCGTCTCCCGCCCCGTCCTGTCCCCGATCGATGCCCGGCAGGTCGGGACCGTCCTGGAAGCCGATGATGCCCTGGCCGATCGCGCCATCCAGGCGGCCCAGGCCGGCTTCACCAGCTGGAACCGCACCCCCGCCCGGACGCGCGCTGCCGCCCTGCGCAAGGCTGCGGACCTGATGGAGGACCGACGCGGCCTGCTGCTCGCACTGCTCCAGGCCGAAGCCGGCAAGACGCTTGACGATGCCATTTCGGAGGTGCGCGAGGCCGTCGATTTCTGCCGTTACTATGCGGCCGAAGCCGAAGCGCATTTCGCCACGCCGCAGGTACTTCCCGGCCCGACCGGCGAGGAGAACCGCCTGATCTTGCGTKGGCGCGGGCCGTTCGTCTGCATCGCGCCCTGGAATTTCCCGCTGGCGATCTTCTCGGGCCAGGTCGTTGCCGCGCTCGTCGCCGGCAATAGCGTCGTCGCCAAGCCAGCCCCGCAGACGCCGCTGATCGCCGCCGCTACGGTCCGCCTGCTCCACGATGCCGGCATTCCAGCTTCCGCCCTCCATCTCGTGCCGGGAGACGGCAAGGTCGGCGCCCGGCTCGTCGCTCATCCAGCCGTGGCCGGCGTCGCCTTCACCGGCTCGACCGCAACGGCGCGCGCCATCAACCGGACGCTCGCGGCCAAGGATGGGCCGATCGTTCCGCTGATCGCAGAGACAGGCGGCCTCAACGCCATGATCGTCGATGCGACCGCCCTGCCTGAGCAGGTCGCCGACGACGTCGTGATGTCGGCCTTCCGCTCGGCCGGGCAGCGCTGCTCGGCGCTGCGCCTCCTGGTGGTGCAGGAGGATGTCGCCGACAAGATCCTCGAGATGATCGTCGGTGCCGGGAAGGAGTTGAAGCTCGGCGATCCGCGCGCCATCGACGTTCATGTCGGTCCGGTGATCGATGCCGCCGCCAAGAGCCGGCTCGACAATCATGTCGCGGCGATGCGCGCCGAGGGCCGGGTCGAATGGGCCGGCAGCACGCCGGCGCTCGGCGGCACCTTCGTCGCACCGCATATCGTCAAGCTCGACGACATCTCCGACCTCACCCAGGAGCATTTCGGCCCCATCCTGCATGTCGTGCGCTGGAAGGCCGGGGAACTCGACAAGGTCATCAACCAGATCGAGGCCACCGGGTATGGGCTGACGCTCGGTGTGCATTCGCGCATCGAGACGACGGTCGAGCGGGTTGCCGAGCGGCTCTCCACCGGCAATGTCTACGTCAACCGCAACATCATCGGTGCCGTCGTCGGTGTGCAGCCCTTTGGCGGTCACGGCCTGTCCGGCACTGGCCCCAAGGCTGGCGGACCGCACTATCTCGCCCGTTTCGCGACGGAGCAGACGGTCACGGTCAACACGGCGGCAGCCGGCGGCAATGCCAGCCTGATCGCGATGGGCGAATGAGCAAGGCAGGGCGAGTGAACAAGCCCTATCGGCCCAATGTCGGCATTGCGCTCTTCAATGCCCGGGGGCTCGTCTTTGCCGGACGCTCATGGAGCGACGGCCCGGAGATCGTCCACCCCGGACATGACTGGCAGATGCCGCAGGGCGGCATCGCTCCGGCCGAGGAGATCGTCGCAGCAGCGCGACGCGAGCTGGCCGAGGAAACCGGCATCAGCGAGGCCGCGCTCTTGGGCGTCACCGCGGAGTGGTGGCGCTACGACTTCCCGCCCTATGACGGGCCGCCGCACCGGCTCGATCGTTTCGCGGGGCAGGAACAGCGCTGGGTCGCATTCCGCTTCACGGGCAGCGAGGCGGCGATCGACATCGGCCGCCCGAACGGGGACGCCCCACCGGAGTTCACCGAATGGGCCTGGCTGCCGCTGGCCGAAATGCCGGCCCGTGTGACGCCGTTCAAGCGCGAGACCTATGAGCGCGTGGCCGAGGCCTTCGGGCATTTCGCCAGACCGGCCTGATCTCGGGACGCAACGTGCAACAAAAAAGGGCCGCTCGCGCGGCCCTTATGTCATCTCGATGCCGGAAGGCAGGTACGCGATCTCACGCAGCCTTGCGCTGCTGGAAGACGCCCTTGAACTCATGAAGCTGGATCAGCAGCTCCTGCAGGCGACGCTGTTCGTCTTCGGTCGGCGCAGCCGCCAGGCGGGTTTCGACCCGGAGGATTTCGGCGTCGAGCACGTCATTGTCGACGTCCTCGATGAAGCCGGCCTTCTCGGTCAGGATCGTCAGGGCCGTGGGATTGGCTTCGACGATACCGCCGCCAACCACGAATTCCTTGCCGTTGCCCGGCCCCGTCTGGGCGAGCACGATACCCGGCTTCAGCGCGGCGACGATCGGCACGTGGCCGGCGAGAATGGTCATCTCGCCTTCGACCGACGGCACGATGACGCTGACGACTTCGCCCGAGAACAGGATGCTCTCCGGCGAGACGAGTTCGAACTTGAAGGTGGCCATCAAGGGCTCTCCCGCTGCTTCAGTCATCCCGGCTGGAGCGCAGCGTGGAGCCGGGATCCAGGCCAAGGCCTGTGTCGTCGATGCTGGGGCGCGGCTCCCGGGCTGGCTTGCGCCATCCCGGATAGCCGTTGCCCCAGCGGATTACGCCGCTTCGGCAGCCAGGCGCTGGGCCTTCTCGACTGCTTCGTCGATCGAGCCGACCATGTAGAAGGCCGCCTCCGGGAGGTGGTCGTACTTGCCCTCGACCAGTCCCTTGAAGCCCTTGATGGTGTCCTCGAGCGCAACGAGCTTGCCGGGCGAGCCGGTGAAGACTTCGGCGACGAAGAAGGGCTGCGACAGGAAGCGCTCGATCTTGCGGGCGCGGGCGACCGAGATCTTGTCCTCTTCCGAGAGCTCGTCCATGCCCAGGATCGCGATGATGTCCTGCAGCGCCTTGTAGCGCTGGAGGATCTGCTGGACCTGGCGGGCGATGTTGTAGTGCTCTTCACCGACGATCGCCGCGGACAGCATGCGCGAAGTCGAGTCGAGCGGGTCCACCGCCGGGTAGATGCCCTTTTCCGCGATCGAGCGCGAGAGCACGGTCGTGGCGTCCAAGTGGGCGAAGGAGGTGGCCGGCGCCGGGTCGGTCAGATCGTCCGCCGGCACGTAGATCGCCTGCACCGAGGTGATCGAGCCCTTGTTGGTGGTGGTGATGCGCTCCTGCAGGTTGCCCATGTCGGTCGCCAGCGTCGGCTGATAGCCCACCGCCGACGGAATACGGCCGAGCAGCGCGGACACTTCCGAGCCGGCCTGCGTGAAGCGGAAGATGTTGTCGACGAAGAACAGCACGTCCTGGCCGCGGTCGCGGAAATCCTCGGCGACGGTCAGGCCCGAGAGAGCGACGCGCATGCGGGCGCCCGGGGGCTCGTTCATCTGGCCATAGACGAGGGCGCATTTCGAGCCTTCGCCGCCGCCCTTCTTGTTCACGCCCGACTCGATCATCTCGTGATAGAGGTCGTTACCCTCGCGGGTGCGCTCACCGACGCCGGCGAACACCGAGTAGCCGCCATGGGCCTTGGCGACGTTGTTGATCAGCTCCATGATCAGAACGGTCTTGCCGACGCCGGCGCCGCCGAACAGGCCGATCTTGCCGCCCTTCGCGTAGGGAGCCAGCAGGTCGACGACCTTGATGCCGGTGACCAGGATCTGCGCTTCCGTGGCCTGCTCGGCATAGCTCGGCGCAGGCTGGTGGATGCCGCGAGTGGTGGAGGTCTTGATCGGGCCAGCCTCGTCGACCGGCTCGCCGATGACGTTCATGATGCGGCCGAGGCACTCGTCGCCAACCGGAACCGCGATCGGCGCGCCGGTGTCGCTCACTTCCTGGCCACGGACCAGACCTTCGCTCGAATCCATCGCGATGCAGCGCACGGTGTTCTCGCCGAGGTGCTGCGCAACCTCGAGAACCAGGCGGTTGCCCAGGTTCGTGGTCTCGAGCGCGTTCAGGATCGCCGGCAGCTCGCCATCGAACTGCACGTCGACGACGGCGCCGATGACCTGAGCGACGCGGCCCGTACCGGTATTGGCGGACTTCTCGGTCTTGGTCTTGGTGGTCTTGGTTGCGGCTTTGGCCATGGTCGAACCTCGATGAGCGTTCAGCTTTACGGACAAGCCTGCGGGCTTAAGCGCCGCGCAGGCCCTTCAGGCGTTAGAGCGCTTCCGCTCCGGAGATGATTTCGATGAGTTCCTTGGTGATCATTGCCTGACGCGAGCGGTTGTAGAGCTGCGTCTGCTTCTTGATCATCTCACCGGCGTTACGCGTGGCGGAATCCATCGCCGACATGCGCGCGCCCTGCTCGGAAGCGGCATTCTCGAGAAGCGCCCGCAGCACCTGGACAGTCAGGTTGCGTGGCAGCAGAACGTCGAGAATTTCGCCCTCGTCGGGCTCGTACTCATAGACGGCGTCGGTCGTCTTGGTCCCCGCCGGGATTTCGGCCGGAATGATGCGCTGGGCCGTCGGGATCTGCGAGATCACCGACCTGAACTTCGAGAAGAACAGCGTCGCGACATCGAACTCGCCGGCGTCGAAGCGTGCCAGGACGTTCTGCGCGATTGTCTCGGCATTGACGAAGCCGACTTGCTTGAAGCCGCGCAGGTCGACCAACTCGATGATGTCCTGCTCGAACTGCCGGCGCAGGATGTCATAGCCCTTCTTGCCGACGCAGATGATCTTGACCGTCTTGCCCTCGGCCTTCAGCGCCTGCGCCTTGTCACGCGCCAGACGCGCGATCGAAGAGTTGAAGGCGCCGCACAGGCCGCGCTCGGCCGTGCAGACGACGAGCAGATGGACCTTGTCCGAGCCCGTGCCGCCAATCAGCCTTGGAGCGCCGTCACCGGCGACACCAGCAGCCAGACTGGCAAGCACCGTCTCCATGCGCTCGGCATAGGGACGCGCCGCTTCCGCCGCGCTCTGGGCGCGGCGCAGCTTGGCAGCCGCGACCATCTGCATGGCCTTGGTGATCTTCTGCGTCGCCTTCACTGAGGCGATACGATTTCGCAGATCCTTCAATGAAGGCATCGACGATCCTCATATTGCCGGGGTGATGAAACCCCGGTCGACCTCAAGCGAACGACTTGGCGTAATCAGCGACGATCTCTTTCAGCTTCGCGGCATTCGCGTCCGAAAGATCCTTGGTGTCGCGGATTTCGTTGAGTAGGGCGATATGCTTGCCGCGCACCAGCGCGAGCAGGCCGTCCTCGAAAGCGCGAACCTTGTTGACCGGCAGCGGGTCGAGATAGCCGTTCACGCCGGCATAGATCACGACCGTCTGCTCTTCCATCTTCAGCGGCGAGAACTGCCCCTGCTTCAGGAGCTCGGTCAGGCGGGCGCCGCGGTTGAGCAGGCGCTGCGTGACCGCGTCGAGATCCGAACCGAACTGCGCGAAGGCAGCCATCTCGCGATACTGCGCGAGCTCGCCCTTGATCTTGCCGGCAACCTTCTTGGTCGCCTTGGTCTGCGCGGCCGAACCGACGCGCGACACCGAGAGGCCGACGTTCACGGCCGGGCGGATGCCCTGGTAGAACAGGTCGGTCTCGAGGAAGATCTGGCCGTCGGTGATCGAGATCACGTTGGTCGGGATGTAGGCCGACACGTCGTTGGCCTGGGTTTCGATGACCGGCAGCGCCGTCAGCGAGCCCTTGCCGGCCTCGTCGCCCATCTTGGCGGCGCGCTCGAGCAGGCGGGAGTGGAGATAGAACACGTCGCCCGGATAGGCTTCGCGGCCCGGCGGGCGGCGCAGCAGGAGCGACATCTGGCGGTAGGCGACGGCCTGCTTCGACAGGTCGTCATAGATGATGACGGCGTGCATGCCGTTGTCGCGGAAATACTCGCCCATGGCGCAGCCGGCGAACGGAGCCAGGAACTGCATCGGGGCCGGATCGGAGGCCGTGGCCGCCACGACGATCGAGTATTCGAGCGCACCGCGCTCCTCGAGCACCTTCACGAACTGCGCGACGGTGGAACGCTTCTGACCGATGGCGACATAGACGCAGTAGAGCTTCTGGCTCTCGTCCGTGCCTTCGTTCAGGGCCTTCTGGTTGAGGATCGTGTCGAGCGCCACGGCGGTCTTGCCGGTCTGGCGGTCGCCGATGATCAGCTCGCGCTGGCCACGGCCGATCGGGATCAGGGCGTCGATCGCCTTGAGGCCAGTCGCCATCGGCTCATGCACGGACTTGCGCGGAATGATGCCGGGCGCCTTCACGTCGACGCGCGAACGGATCTTTGCCTTGATCGGGCCCTTGCCGTCGATCGGGTTGCCGAGCGCGTCGACGACGCGGCCGAGCAGCTCCTTGCCGACCGGCACGTCAACGATCGCGCCGGTGCGCTTGACGGTCTGGCCTTCCTTGATCTCTCGGTCGGAGCCGAAGATGACGACGCCGACATTGTCGCTCTCGAGGTTGAGCGCCATGCCGCGCACGCCACTCTCGAACTCGACCATCTCACCGGCCTGGACCTTGTCGAGGCCGTAGACGCGGGCGATGCCGTCGCCGACGGAGAGAACCTGACCGACTTCGGTGACGGAGGCTTCCGACCCGAAATTGCTGATCTGAGCCTTCAGGATCGCGGAGATTTCAGCGGGGCGGATTTCCATCAGCCGACCTCTTTCATGGCAAGACGAATTGAATTGAGTTTGGTTTTCAGCGAGGCGTCGACCATCCGCGAACCCATCTTGACGACGAGACCGCCAATGATGGCCGGATCGACCTTGATAGCGACGGCAACATCCTTGCCCGCCACATCCTTGAGCGTCGCGCGGATCTCGTCGAGGCGCTTGGCCGACGGCTCCTCGGCGACCGTGACTTCGGCACTGACGATGCCCTTGGCTTCGGCGACGAGCGCACGATAACCGCGGATCATGCCCGACAGCGCGAACAGGCGGCGCTTGCTGGCGACGAAACCGATGAAATTGCCGGCGATACCGCCGATGCCCGCCTTGGCCAGCAGGGCGGTGATTGCAGAGACCTGCTCCTCGGCCGTGAAGACCGGGCTGCTGATCAGCCGCTTCAGATCGTCGCTCTCGGCGATCATCGCGCTGAATGCGTCGAGATCGGCCGAAACGGCGTCGATCGCACTGGCCTCCGAAGCCAGTTCGAATAGCGCCGTGGCATAGCGCCCGGCTACGCCCGACACCAATGTCTGATCCTGCGATCCGCCTTCAGCCACGCTCACATCTCTCGTTCAATGGACTGCACCGGCGACCTTCTTGATGAAGGTGGAGTGCATCGTCCTGGCGCTGCGATGTTTCAGACAGACGAAAGCCGCGCGAGTGCGCACCTTGCGTCCGAAATGTGGCGGTGCACTAACATGAGGCTTTGGGGGGCGCAATCCGTAGATCGCGATCAACAGGGCCGTTTTCCGCAGCCGGGCCCTGCACTCACAGGAAGCTTTGCGGGTCGACATCGACCTGAACCCGGACGGAACCCTTCGCTCGCGGAGCGCTCTTCAGCCAGGCACGCAGGTAATCCTGCAGATTGACCTCACGTGCCGTTTTCACGATCAAACGCATGCGATGCCGCCCCCGTAGCACCGCAAGAGGGGCTTCTGCGGGCCCCAGAACGACGACTCCGTCCGGCGGTGCCGCGCAGCGCGCCAGTGCACGGGCATGATTTTCGGCCTCCGCCTGGCTGTTGGCGGAGACGATCAGTCCGGCCAGACGCCCAAAGGGCGGCAGGCCGGCAGCCTCACGAGACGCCGCCTCTGCGGCATAAAACCGCTCCGGGTCGCCCGAGACCAGCGCCTTGAGCACGGGATGGCTGGGATCATGGGTCTGGAGCAGAGCTCGGCCCGGCTTCTCGCCCCGGCCTGCCCTCCCCGTCACCTGACGCAGGACCTGGAAGGTTCGCTCGGCCGCGCGGGGATCGCCCGAGGTCAGGCCGAGATCGGCATCGACGACGCCGACCAGTGTCATCCCCGGAAAATTATGCCCCTTGGCGACGAGCTGGGTACCGATGACGATATCGAACTCCCCCTCCGCCACTGCCATCAGTTCCTGCTTCAGCCGTTCGGTACCACCGGGGAAATCGCTGGAGAGCACGATCGAACGCGCATCGGGGAACAGCGTCGCGACCTCTTCCGCAAGCCGTTCGACACCGGGTCCACAGGCCGCGAGGCTTTCCGGCGCATGACAGGCCGGGCACTCGTGCGGCCGGCGTTCGACATGGCCGCAATGATGGCAGACCAGCGCCCGCCGAAAGCGATGATCGACCAGCCAGGTCGAGCAGTTCGGGCACTGGAACCGGTGACCGCAATCACGGCAGAGCGTCAGCGGTGCGTAGCCGCGGCGGTTGAGGAACAGCAGCGACTGCTCCTTCGCCTCCAGATTGGTCGTGATGGCCTTGACGAGCGCGCCCGAAATCCAGCGCCCGCGTTCAGGCTTGTCGCGCTTGAGATCCACGAGATCGAGCGTCGGCAGTTCCCGCCCGCCAAAACGTTCCGGCAGTTTCAGATAGGCATAGCGCCCGCGCTCGGCATTGACGCGCGTTTCCAGCGATGGCGTCGCAGAGGTGAGGATGACCGGCGCCTTCTCGATCATGCCGCGCACCACCGCCATGTCGCGGGCGTGATAGCTGACGCCGTCCTCCTGCTTGTAGGCGGCCTCGTGCTCTTCATCGACCACGATCAGCCCGAGATCACGGTAGGGCAAGAACAGGGCCGAGCGCGCGCCCGCCACCACTCTCGCCTCGCCGCTTGCGATCGCCGCCTGCAGCCGCTCCCGCCGCCGCCCCGAGACTGCCGAGTGCCAAAGCCCGGGCCGCACGCCAAACCGGGCCTCGAAGCGGTCGATAAACTGCGCCGTCAGCGCGATTTCCGGCATCAGGATCAGGCTCTGGCGACCGAGCCGGATCGCCTCCGCCACAGCTTCGAAATAGACCTCCGTCTTGCCCGACCCCGTGACGCCCTCGAGCAGGGTCACGCCGGAGGCCGCCGCCTTGACGGACGCAACCAGTGCCGTCGCCGCCGCGGCCTGTCCCGCCGACAGGGCCGGTCGCGCGTGATCCGGGTCGGGAATGTCGACGACCTCACCGCGCGGCAGCGCCTCGATGGCAAAAGTCCCCGCATCGACGAGCGAATCGATCACCGCCCCACTCACCGAGGCCGTCTCGGCCAGCGCCGATTTCGCGATCAGCAGGCCGCCCTCCGCCGCCGCGATGGCTCGCGCCCGGGCCGGCGTCATGCGCTGGGGCGGCGGCCCGACGAGTCGGACGCCCATCTTCGGTCGTTCCGGCGTATCATCGGGCGGGCGCCGCAGCGCAAGCGCCAGCACCGAACCCTTGGCCGCAAGCGTGTACCAAGCGACCCAGTCGACCAGCTTCATCAGGGCCGGATCGAGCGGCGGCATGTCCATTTTGGCGCTGACGCGCTTCAGGTTGCCACCACGCCCCGAGCCCAGGCTCCAGACGACGCCCACAGTCTCGCGCGGGCCCAGCGGCACCTGCACGATATCGCCGGGTTTGAGCGCGAGCCCGTCTGGAACCGCATAACTATACGCCTGATCGAGCGCGAGCGGGATCAGCACGTCGACCGTGCCGCCTGTTTCGATGCCTGTCTCAACCTCGCTCATGCGCCCGTGTCTAGCATCGATTCGGTCCCTGTTAAGGCAGGGGCGTCATGCTCGGCTCAGACCACAGGGGACGCCGATGACCGATTTCGAGACCCTGCGCCAAAACTGGCTCGTCCATCTCGCCAGCGAGCGCCGTCTTTCACCCAAGACGCTCGAGGCCTATGGCCGCGACCTTGCGCAGTTCTCCACCTTTCTCGACGGCCATTTCGGCGGCAAGCCGACCCTCGAGAATCTGGCAGCGCTGAAGCCGCTCGACTTGCGAGCCTTTCTCGGCCAGCGTCGGCGTGACGGCGTCGGCAACCGCACACTGATGCGCCAGCTTGCCTCGCTGCGCTCCTTTGCCCGCTTCGGAGAACGCACCGGCAAGCTCACGGCCTCGGCCTTTGCCGCGACGCGCGGGCCGCGCATTGGAAAATCGCTGCCGCGCCCGCTTGATGCCAAGGCCGCAAAGGCCGTGATGCAGGCCGATATCCGCGCCGGCGAGGACCGCGAAACCTGGATCCTGGCACGAGACGCAGCCGTGCTCGCCCTGCTCTATGGCTGCGGCCTGCGCATCTCCGAGGCGCTTGGGTTGTCGCGCGCGCAGGCACCAAGGAGCGCATCGGATACGCTGACCGTGATCGGCAAGGGCCAGAAGACCCGCATGGTGCCTGTTCTGCCGGTCGTGGTCACCGCGATCGAGGAGTATCTCTCGCTCTGCCCCTGGCGATTGCCGCCGGAGGGCCCGCTCTTCCTCGGCGCCAAGGGTGGACCGCTCTCGCCCCGCATCATCCAGCTCGCGGTCGAGGGCCTGCGCGGCGCGCTCGGCCTGCCCTCGTCTGCGACCCCGCATAGCCTGCGCCATTCCTTCGCGACCCATCTGCTCGGGCGTGGCGGCGATTTAAGGGCCATCCAGGAGCTACTCGGGCACGCGTCCCTCTCGACGACGCAAATCTATACCCGCATCGATTCGGCCCGTTTGATGGCGGCTTATGATGCGGCCCATCCCCGCGCCCAACGATGAGAGCCCAAGGCGAGCGAGCCCCCTTGATTCCGCCGCGGAACCCGGCCATTGCCCGCCGTCTCCGGGGGGAACCAGAATCGCATGTCTTCGCCAGCAGCCGACGTCACCGAAACCGCCACCAGCGGCAGCAACAAGCGCATCGCCCTGCTCATCGCGATGCTCGCCCTGATGCTGGCCTTCTCAGAAATCGGCGGCAAGAACGCCGAGCAGGAATCGATCGCCAAGAACATCGAGGCTTCGAATCTCTGGTCATTCTTCCAGGCCAAGACGATCCGCGGCACCACACTGCGCACGGCCGCGGAGGCGATGGAGATCGATCTCGCAGCCGCGACGGACCCCGCCACCCGCGAGCGCATGCAGAAGCGCATCGACGGCTGGAAGCAGACGATTGCGCGCTATGATTCGGAGCCCGAGACCAATGAAGGCCGCAAGGAACTGGTCGCGCGCGCCAAGACGGCCGAGGCCGTGCGTGACATCGCAGCGGCCCGCGACGACAAATACGACATCGTCTCAGGCCTGCTTCAGATCGCGATCGTGATTTCCTCGGCCGCGATCATCACCGGCGTGACGATGCTGGCCCTCACCGGCGCCGGCCTTGGCGTGATCAGTTTCGCCCTGATGCTGGTGGCGCAGTTCGCGCCGACCGCGCTGTTCTGAACCCTCACACGGTCTGTGGCGGCGCAGGCCATGGCACCTCGCTGCCGCGTAGAATTTCCCAGGCCCGCGCCATTCTCAACACGCCGAGATCGTCGAACCGCCGCCCGGTGATCTGCAAGCCGATCGGCAACCCCTCGGGAGTAAGCCCGGCATGGACCGAGACCGCCGGCTGATCCGACATGTTCGCTGAGACCGTGAACGCGATGTGCTCGAAGGGCCGCTCAGGGTCGTGGATGGGCGAGGCCAGCTCAGCCGCATAGGCCGGCACAGGGGAAACCGGCGACAGCACGAAATCGAACGGTGCACAGGCTTTCAGCGCCGCATCGCGCATCGCCAGCATCTGGCTCATCCCGCGATAGACTCTTTCGCCACTCAGATTCCGGCCGCCCTCGGCCCAGGCGTAGATATAGGGCAGAACCCGTCCCTGCCTGGCATCCGACAGGCCGCCAATGTCGACCCAGGCGCGCTGCCGCCAGAAATCATCAAGCCCGTCCAGCATTTCGCGGGTCAGGAAGGGCGCAACCGGCTCGACAATCGCGCCAGCCGCCACAAAGGCCCTGGCCGCCGCCTCGATCGCAGCCCGGGTATGCGGCTCGACGGCAAGCCCGACTCCGGCATCGACCTGGAGCCCCAGCCGCAAGCCCTTGACGTCAAACTCCAGCGCCAGCCAGTCGATCTCCTGTGGCGGCAGGCTCATGCCATCGCGCCTGTCCGGCCGGGACAGTTCCCGCATCATCAGCGCCGCATCCGCGACCGAGCGGGTCATCGGCCCGGCGACGCGGCCGTAATAGGTCGGGTCGATCGGCACGCGGCCAAAGCTCGGCTTGAGGCCGACCAAGCCGCACCAGCCGGCCGGCAGGCGGATCGAGCCACCGATATCGGTGCCGACATGAAGCGGCCCATAGCCCGCAGCTCCCGCCGCACCCGCCCCAGCCGAGGAGCCGCCAGGATTCTTGGTCAGGTCCCAGGGGTTGCAGGCGAGTTCGTGAAAGCTCGACAAACCCGAGGAGAGCATGCCGTAATCCGGCATCGTCGTCTTGGCGAGGATGACGCAGCCGGCCTCCCTCAACCGCGCCGCCGGCGGTGCGTCCGCCGATGCCGGCTCGAGATCGCGCGCGGCCGTGCCGAGCGGCACCGGCACGCCCTTGGTCGCGATGTTCTCCTTGATCGTGCCGGGCACCCCGTCGAGAGCCAGCGCCTCCCCCTTCAGCCAGCGCATCTCGGAGGCCTTCGCCATCGCTCGCGCCGCGGCGGGATCATAGGCATAGAGCGCCTTGAGCTGCGGCTCCCATGCGGTAATCCGTGCGATCACCGCCTCGGTCGCCTCGACCGGCGAGAATGTCCGTGCGGCATAGCCGGCGAGAAGCTCCGTCGCGCTCAGATCGGCAAGATCGGTCATCGTCTCATCCTCATCGTCACTCAGCGGCTTCGGCGCAGGCGCGGGTCGATGGCATCGCGCAGGCCGTCGCCGAGCAGATTGAAGCCGAGCACCGCGATGGCAATCGCCGCGCCGGGAAAGATAGCGAGCCATGGCTGCACCGCCATGAAGGTCTGCGCCTCGTTCAGCATGCGTCCCCAGGACGGATTCGGCGGCTGCGTGCCGAGCCCGAGATAGGACAGCCCCGCCTCCGCCAGGATCGCCAGTGCGAACTGGATCGTCGCCTGTACGACGATGACGCCAGCAACATTCGGCAGGACATGGCGGACGCTGATCTGCACATTGTCGAGCCCGGCCGCCCGCGCCGCCTGGATATAATCCCGCGTCCAGACCTGAATCGCCACCCCGCGCGCCAGGCGCGCGAAATAAGGCAGGTTCAGGATGCCGATCGCGACGATGGCGTTGAGCATGCCCGGCCCGGCGATCGCCGTGATCATGATCGCCGTCAGCACCGCCGGGAAGGCATGGGTGAAGTCGGCCGTGCGCATGATCAGGTTGTCGAGGAAGCCGTCGCGCCGGATCGCCGCCAGCAGACCGAGCGTTGTGCCGAGCACCAGACCGAACCCGACCGCGCCGAGCCCGACCGCCAGCGAGTTGCGGGCGCCCACCATGATCATCGAGAAGACGTCGCGACCGAATTGGTCGGTCCCGAACCAGTTCGTCGCCGAAGGKGGCTTCAGGCGATTCAGGATCATCATCTGCGTCGGCGGATAGGGCGTCCAGACATAGGACAGCAGCGCCCCCGCAACGATGATCCCGGTCAGCGCGAAACCGATCAGGAAGGAGGGGCCCGTCCACCAGCGTTTCGCCGAGACCGGGGCCGACGCACCGGCCGGTGTCACGACGCCTCCCTCAGGCGCGGGTCGATGAGCCCATAGACGAGCTCGACCGCAAAATTCACCAGGATGGCGAGGCCGGCAAACAGCATCACCAGATCCTTCACGACGATCAGGTCATGCTGGGTGATCGACTGGAAGACGAGGCGCCCGAGCCCCGGCAGCGCAAAGACATTCTCGATGATGATCGCGCCGGCGATCAGCACCGAGAATTGCAGCCCCATGATGGTAACGACCGGAATCAAGGCGTTGCGCAGTGCATGCCTGACCACCGTGACCGGTTCTGCCAGTCCCTTGGCGCGAGCGGTACGGACGAAATCCTCCTGCAGCGTGTCGAGCATCGAGGAGCGCGTCACCCTGGCCAGGATCGCCGCCTGCGGCAGGGCGAGCGCGAGGGCCGGCAGCAGCAGCGCCTTCACGGCAGCAGCCGGCCCGGCCTGCCAGCCCGGGAAACCGCCGGCCGGAAACCAGCCGAGCCCGATCGCGAAAAGCAGCACGAGCAAGAGGCCGAACCAGAAATTCGGAACAGCCAGCCCGAGCTGCGCGAAGACCATCACGGCCGCATCGGTCGGCCGATTATGATTGGCTGCGGCGAGCAAGCCAAGTGGAACGCCAATCGATGTAGCCAGCATGATCGCCCCCAGCGCCAATGGCAGGGTGACAGCCATCCGCTCGCCGATCAGCTGGGCCACCGGCACACGATAGGTGTAGCTCAGGCCGAGATCGCCGGTCAGGAGGCCCGAAATCCAGGCGAGAAAACGGACCAGTGCCGGCTTGTCGAGCCCCATCTCCAGGCGCAGGGCCGCCAGCGCCTCGGGAGCCGCATTGAGCCCAAGCGTCACGGCAGCCGGATCGCCCGGCAGCACCTCGAGCGCGATGAAGATCACCAGCGCCGCACCAAGCAGAGTGGCGACAAGCGCCACGCACCGGCGCGCCAGGAACGACAGCACGACCTAGCGCCAGCGCACCTCGGCGAGCGGCGTGATCGGGAGCGGCCAATCCGTCCACATCCCGTCCAGCCCGGCCGCCGTCACCGTGATCTTCGGCAGGATGAAGAGGAAGCCGTTGACCGCATCGCGCGCCAGGATGCGCTGGGCTTGCCTGTACATCTCATTGCGTTGGCCCTCGTCGAGGGTGACGTCGATCTTCGCCATCAGTGCCTTGAACTCGGGGTTCTTGTACTGGAAGTAGTAGTCGTCGCGGGCATAGATATTGATGTCGAGCGGTTCGGTATGGGCGATCACGCTCAGGTCGAAATCCTTGCCGCGGAAGACGCGCTCCAGCCATTGCGGGAATTCGAGCGGCTCGATCGAGGCGTTGATGCCGATCTGCGCAAGCAGCGCCGCAATGATCTCGCCCGAACGCCGGGCATAGGTCGGCGGCGGCAGTTTCAGCGTGCAGGAGAAGCCGTTCGGGAAGCCGGCCGCGGCCAGCAGCGCCTTGGCCTTGGGGATATCGACCGGATAGGTGCCGGTCAGGTCTATATAGGCCGGATGCAATGGTGAGAAATGACTGCCGATCAGGTCGACATCGAAGCCGTAGACCCCGAGCGCGATCGTCTTGCGGTCGAGCACATGAGCGATCGCCTGACGCACGCGCAGATCGTTGAACGGCGCCTTGGCATTGTTGATGGCGAGGATGACCTCGCCCTCCGTCTTGCCGAAACTGACCTTGAGCTTGGGATCAGCCTTGAGCTGCGGCACGGCTTCAGGGGCCGCCAGATTGGTTTGCGCGTGGACATCCCCGGCCCGCAACGCGGCGACCTGCGCCTGCGGATCGGCGATAAAGCGGAAGGTCGCCTTGGCGAGTGTCGGCTTCTCCCCCCAATAGCCGTCGAAGCGTTCGAGCTCGAGCCTGTCGCCACGATTCCAGCGCACGAACTTGAACGGGCCGGTGCCAACCGGATTGGTCTTGTTGTTGGCGGCGCTCGCTGGCGCCACGATCACCGCATCGCCCCAGGCGAGACCGTAGAGGAAATTCGCCGTCGGCTGTTTCAGCCTGATGACCACGGACGCCGGATCAGGCGTCGCGATCTCCGCGATCGGCGTGAACAGCTGGCGCTGGGCGTTGGTCGATTCCGGAGCCACGGCCCGCTCGAACGAGAACCTGACCTGTTCGGAGCTGAACGGGGTGCCGTCATGGAACGTCGCGCCCCGCCGCAGCTTGAAGCTGTAGGTGATATTGTCGGGTGCGATCTCCCAGCTTTCGGCGAGGCAGGGCACGATCTTGCCGGTCCGGTCCATCTTGACCAGGCCTTCGAAGATGTTCTGCAAGGTAACTTCGCGGATCGCCTGCGCCGCGCCCGAGGTCGGGTCGAGCGTCGGCGGTTCCAGCGTCATCGCAATGATGACGCTGTCCTTGGCCTGCGCCAGAGCAACGAAAGGCAACTGGGCCGCCAGCGCGGCTGCGCCTGCTCCGGCAAGAAGGTCACGCCGCGTCGTCATCAGCCACTCCCATGCATGTCGCGGCGCAAGATGGCGCGGGAGATGGGCCCGGCGCAAGACGGCTCTTCCGTTTCGTCCACGCGACAGACCGATCGCGTCAGACGAAGTAATCTGGATGCTTTGCCTGAAGATGCACGAGATCGGGCAGGAGCGTGCCKAGATGGGTGCGCATCGCCGCAACCGCCTCGGTGGCGCGGCCCTTGCGGATGGCATCGACGATCGACAGGTGCTCGCKGATCACCATCGCCATGCGCCCGGGCACCGGCAGGGTCATGCGTCGGCAGCGGTCGATCTGGCTTTTCGCCGCCTGTGCGATTTTCCAGATACCGGGATACCCGGCGGCATCGGCCAGCGTCTCGTGAAAGGCTTCGTCCGCGAGATGGAAATTCTCCTGATCGCCGATATCGAAGGCTTCGTGCAGGCGCGCGACCGTGGCATCAAGTCGGGCGATGGCCTCCGGCGTCGCGATGCGGGCAAGCAATTCCACGGTCGCGCATTCCAGCGCCTGCCGGATGAAGACCGCTTCGGGAATAGCCCCGGTCGGGATGCGCGCAACGAAAGTCCCCGCCTGCGGAAAGATCTCGACCAGCCCCTCTTCCTTGAGACAGATCAGCGCTTCGCGGACCGGGGTACGGCTGACGCCGAAGCGCGCCGTCAGCTCCTTCTCGGAGAGCGGCACGCCGGGCCTCAGCTCCATGGCGAGGATGGCGCGTCGGAGATCGTCCTGAACCAGTGAAGCGGCCGTCGAGCGCCCGGCGGGAGCCACGGCCCGCCCCAGGGGGCGGCGCTCGCGTCGATTATCCGCCGCATGGCCGCGGCCGCCTGCGAGCTCGTTCATCGTCCCGTCCCAGCCACCCATGTCTCCCGAACGCTCCGGCCTAAGCCCTGTGAGCGCCACCCTCCTTAGGCGCTACCACAATCACTTTTGACATACTAGTATATTAGTATATTGATCCGATACGCTTCTCGCCCGTACAGTCGCGGGCCTATCGGGACAGATTGCTGATGTTGCTGCACGATGATCGCCTGTTTCCTGCCGATCCGGTGACGCGAGGCATCGCGCGCCGTCTCTATGCCGGGATTCGCGATCTCCCGATCATCTCGCCACACGGCCATACCGACCCGCGCTGGTTCGCCGAGGACAAGCCGTTCCCGGATCCGGCGACGCTGCTGGTCAAGCCCGACCATTACATCTTCCGGATGCTCTACTCGCAGGGCGTCAGGCTCGAGCAGCTCGGCATCGCCCGCAAGGATGGCGGCCCGGTCGAGACCGATACCCGCGCGATCTGGCGGCTCTTCGCCAGCCATTGGCGGCTGTTCCGCGGCACGCCGACCCGGCTCTGGTTCGAGCATGCCCTGTCCGGGGTCTTCGGCATCAACGAGCGCCTGAGCCCGGAGAATGCGGACCGCATCTACGACCGCATCGCCGAAAAGCTAGAGCAGCCGGAGTTTCGTCCCCGCGCCCTGTTCGAGCGCTTCAACATCGAGGCGATCGCGACCACCGAGGGCGCGCTCGACGACCTGAAATGGCACGACATGATCCGGGAATCCGGCTGGGGCGGCAAGGTCGTCACGGCCTATCGGCCGGACAGCGTCGTCGACCCCGAATTCGAGGGCTTCAAGGACAATCTCGCACAGTTCGGCGAGCTGACCGGCGAAGATGTCACGAACTGGACCGGCTATCTCGCGGCCCACCGCGCTCGCCGGGCCTATTTCAAACAGCGCGGCGCGACCTCCTCGGACCATGGCCACGCCACCGCGCGCACGGCAAATCTCTCGCAGGCCGAAAGCGAGAAGCTCTTCGCCAAGATCCTGAAGGGCAAGTTCTCGGCCGAGGATGCCGACCTGTTCCGCGGTCAGATGCTCACCGAGATGGCGAAGATGAGCCTCGATGACGGCTTCGTCCTGCAGATCCACCCCGGCTCCGTCCGCAACCATAACCCGATGCTGTTCGAAACCTTCGGCCGCGATATGGGCTGCGATATCCCGCGCGGCGTGGATTACGTTTCGGCACTGAAGCCGCTGCTCGATGCGGTGGGCAACGAACCCAACCTGACGGTCATCGCCTTCACGCTCGACGAGACCGTCTATTCCCGCGAACTCGCGCCGCTCGCCGGACATTATCCCGCTTTGAAGCTCGGACCCGGCTGGTGGTTCCTCGACGCGCCGGAAGCCATGCTGCGCTTCCGCGAGCTCACGACGGAGACCGCAGGCTTCTACAATACCGTCGGCTTCAACGACGACACGCGCGCCTATCTCTCGATTCCGGCCCGTCACGACGTCGCTCGCCGCTGCGACTGCACCTATCTCGCCAAGCTCGTCGCCGAGCATCGCCTCGGCGAGGACGAGGCGGCGGAGGTGGCCTACGACCTCGCCTATCGCCTGGCCAAGGAGGCCTACCGCCTGTGACCAGCGCAGCGAGCTCGATCGACGAACGCCAGGCCGCGCATCCACGCGATGTGAAGCGCTACGACACCGAGGCACTGCGTCAGGACTTCCTGGTCGAGCGCATCTTCGTGCCGGGTGAGCTGACGCGGACCTACAGCCATTACGACCGCATGATCGTCGGCGGCGCCACCCCGGTGAGCAAGCCGCTGACGCTCGATCCCTTCGCTCCGACCGGCACGCCCTTCTACCTGGCGCGCCGCGAACTCGGGGTAATCAATATCGGCGGCGCCGGCACGGTCACCGTCGACGGCAAGCAGTTCGCACTGCCGAACCTCGACGCGCTCTATGTCGGACTGGGCGCGAAGGAGGTCAGCTTCTCCAGCGCCGATCCGGCCAACCCCGCCAAGTTCTACCTGACCAGCGCCCCCGCCCATCGCGAGGCGCCGCATCAGCTCATCCGCCAGTCGGATGCCAATACGCTGCATCTCGGCTCGGCCGAGACCTCGAACAAGCGCACCATCCGGCAATACATCATGCCGAACACGACCGGCACCAACCAGCTCGTCATGGGCATGACGGCACTCGAGCCCGGCTCGGTCTGGAACTCCATGCCCTGCCACACCCATACGCGGCGGATGGAAGCCTATCTCTATTTCAACCTCGACCCGGCCCATCGCGTCTTCCATTTCATGGGCGAACCGACCGAAACCCGGCATCTGCTCGTCGCCAACGAGCAGGCCGTGATTTCGCCGAACTGGTCGATCCATTGCGGCTGCGGCACCTCGAACTACGCCTTCGTCTGGGCCATGGCCGGCGACAATGTCGAGTTCACCGACATGGACGCCGCGCCCGTCGAGATGCTGCGCTGATGGTTGCGCGTGCGCCCTTCGATCTCGTCGGGCGCACGGCGCTCGTCACAGGCGCCAATACCGGCATCGGCCAGGGCATTGCGCTGTCGCTGGCTGAGGCCGGAGCCACGGTCGTCGCCGCCGGCCGCTCGTCCATGACCGAGACGGTGGCAATGATCACCAGTGCCGGCGGACGCTGCCTGCCGCTCGCCGTCGATCTGCAGCAACCCGGGATCGCAGCCGAGGCCGTCACCAGAGCCAGCGAAGCCGCCGGTCCGCTCGATATTCTCGTCAACAATGCCGGTATCATCCGCCGCGCCGACGCTCTCGATTTCAGCGAGAGCGACTGGGACGAGGTCATGAACGTGAACCTCAAGGCGAGTTTCTTCCTGTCCCAGGCCTTTGCGAAGGCAGCGCTCGCGGCCGGCCGCAGCGGGCGCATCGTCAACATCGCCTCGCTGCTCTCCTTCCAGGGCGGTATCCGCGTCGCCTCCTATACCGCGAGCAAGAGCGGGCTTGCCGGCCTGACCCGGCTGTTGGCCTGCGAATGGGCGGGCAAGGGCATCAATGTGAACGCGATCGCCCCCGGCTATGTCGAGAGCAACAACACGCAGGCCCTGCGCGAGGATGCCGACCGTAACGCCGCCATCCTTGCCCGCATCCCGGCTGGTCGTTGGGGCAAGCCTTCGGATATCGGCGGGGCTGCCGTCTTCCTTGCAAGCGACGCGGCGGCCTACGTGCATGGTGCGATCATCCCCGTCGATGGAGGCTGGCTGGCACGATGAGCGAGCGTCTCAACTCCTTCTTCCAGCATGAGCGCGACTTCGCCTGGCAGGCGACCGAGCCCGGCGTGAAGCGCAAGATCATGGCCTATGGGCCCGACCTGATGATCGTCCGCGTCGTCTTCGAGGCCGGAGCCATCGGCAAGGCGCACCAGCACCCGCATCGTCAGGCGTCCTATGTCGAGAGCGGCGTCTTCGACGTCACGATTGACGGCAGGACCAGCAGGCTAGCGGCCGGCGACAGCTTCTTCGTGCCCGAAAACCTCGTCCATGGCGTCGTCGCCATCGAGGCCGGGCAGTTGATCGATTCCTTCACGCCGATGCGGAGGGAATTTCTCTAAGGCCGAAGCCGGCATGGGGCGGCACGGCTCCCGAACACGGGGCAAGAACGACCGGGAAAATCCGGCGATCTATTCAAACGGGAGGAACAGGAACATGCTTACAAGACGGACAGTCTCCGCGCTCGTCGGCGCGGCTTTCATCGCAGCGACCGTCGGCGCGGCTCAGGCGCAGAACGTCACCCTGCGCTCCACCGACATCCACCCTGACGGCTATCCGACCATCGAAGCGGTCAAATACATGGGCCAGCTGCTGGATCAGCGGACCAATGGACGCATCAAGATCAACGTCTTCCACTCCGCCCAGCTCGGCCAGGAGAAGGATACGATCGATCAGACGCGCTTTGGCGTCATCGACATGAACCGCATCAACATGGCGCCGTTCAACAACCTGATCCCGGCGACCAACATACCCTCGCTGCMCTTCATCTTCCGCTCGGTCGATCATATGCGGAAAGTCATGGACGGCCCGATCGGCGACAACCTGCTCAAGGATTTTGAGAAGCACGACCTGATCGGCCTCGCCTTCTACGATTCCGGCTCGCGCTCCTTCTATAACGGCAAGCGCCCGATCGGCTCGCCAGCCGACATGAAGGGCATGAAGATTCGCGTCCAGCAGTCCGACATGTTCGTGGCTCTGGTCTCGGCGCTCGGCGCCAATGCCACCCCGATGCCGTTCGGCGAAGTCTATTCGGCGCTGCAGACCGGCGTCATCGACGGCGCCGAGAACAACTGGCCGTCCTACGAGTCGACCCGCCATTTCGAGGTCTCGAAGTTCTATTCGACCACCGAGCACTCGCTCTCGCCGGAGGTGCTCGTGATGTCGAAGCGCAGCTTCGACAAGTTCAACGCGGCGGACCAGGCGCTGATCAAGACCGCAGCCAAGGAATCCGTCGCCAAGATGCGCGAGCTCTGGGATGCGCGCGAGAAGGAGTCGGAAGCCAAGGTCAAAGCTGGCGGCGCACAGATCAACACGGTCGAGAAGCAGCCCTTCATCGATGCGATGAAGCCCGTCTACGACAAGTTCGTCACCGATCCGAAGCTCAAGGAGATGGTGGCTGCCATCCAGGCGGTGAAGTGAAGGCCGGCGCGGCCCTTCCGGCCGCGCCCAGTCACTTGCGTCTCCTTTTCGGCCTTCCCCGGGTGGAGCGGTTCTGACGATCCCGCTTCGCAGGCGGTTTTCACCGCCGGCGAAACTGGAACAAGCCAGCATCACCCGGGAAAAAGCGCCTCACGCGGCGCCGGAGCGTCTTGATGCTTCTCCTTGCACAAATCCTGACCCGGCTGGGCGCCAAGCTCTGCCTCATTGCACTGGTCATCGCCGGGGCAGGTCTTGTCGCCATGACCGTGATCGTCGCATGGGGCGTCTTCGGGCGTTATGTGCTGAACGACACGCCGATCTGGGTCGAGGCCAGCGCCCTCTTCCTGATGTCCTGGTTCATCCTGCTCGGCGCCGCAGTCGGCGTGCGCGAGAGCGATCATCTCGGCTTCGAGGTCGGCCTCGCCATGTCGCCGCCGCCGCTGCGCAACGGGCTGATCATCCTGACCGAGCTTCTGGTGATGGCCTTCGGCCTCGCCATGCTGGTCTATGGCGCGCAGCTCGCCATCGGGACCTGGAGCGACCGCCTGCCGATCATCGGCATCTCGCGCGGCTGGGACTATGTCCCCATCGCGGTCGGCGGCGCCTTGATCGCCCTCTTCTCCTTCGAAAAGCTCATGCTCTTTCTCACCAAGGCGAAATCCGCCCCGCTCGGCTTCACGCATTTCGGCAGCGCACAGGAAGTCTGAGCGATGGAACTCTGGATCCTCTTTGGTACCTTCGCGCTGCTTCTCCTCATCGGCGTGCCCGTGGCTTTCTGCCTGGGCATGTCGTCGATCGCCACCGTCGTCTATATGGGCCTGCCGCCGGTCGTCGTCTTCCAGCAGATGAATTCCGGCATGAACGCCTTCGCCATGATGGCGATTCCGTTTTTCATCTATGCCGGCGACCTGATGATCCGCGGCGGCATCGCCGAGCGCCTGATCCAGATGGCCTCGAGTCTCGTCGGCCATCTGCGCGGCGGCCTGGGGCAGGTCAATGTCGTCACCTGCACGCTGTTCGGCGGCATTTCCGGCTCGGCCGTCGCGGATGCATCCGCCGTCGGCGGCCTGATGATCCCGCAAATGGTCAAACGCGGCTACGACGCGGACTATGCGGTCAATGTCACGGCCAATGCGGCGATCATCGCGCTGCTGATCCCGCCCTCGCACAACATGATCATCTATTCGCTCTCGGCGGGCGGAAACATCTCGATCGCCGATCTGTTTACCGCCGGCATCATCCCCGGGCTGATGCTTTGTGCTGCGCTGATGGTTGCGGCCTGGGCCGTCGCGGTCCGGCGCGGCTATCCGCGCGAGGCGTTTCCGGGATTTGCTGCGGTGGGCCGCTACATGGTGCTGGCGCTGCCCGGCATCCTGCTGATCTTCATCATCTTCGGCGGGGTCCGGTCCGGCGTTTTCACCGCAACGGAATCCTCCTGCGTGGCTGTCGTCTACGCCGTCCTCGTCACCATCTTCGTCTATCGCCAGCTCACCTGGACGGCCTTTGTCGAAGCGACCCTTGGCGCGGTTCGCACCACGGCTATGGTACTGCTGGTGATCGGGACGGCCGGCGCCTTCGGCTGGCTGATGGCCTTCCTGCAGGTGCCGCAAGCGACKATCGGCGCGATGAAGGCGGTCTCGGACAACCCGCTCGTCATCCTGCTGATGATCAATCTCATCCTGCTCGTGCTCGGCACGTTCATGGACATGGCGCCGATGATCATCATCTGCACGCCGATCTTTCTGCCGGTTGTGAAGGCCTTTGGCGTCGACCCCGTGCATTTCGGCGTGATCCTGATCCTGAACGCCGGCATCGGCCTGAACACGCCGCCGGTCGGATCGGTACAGTTCGTCGCCTGTGCCATCGGGCGCGTCTCGATCGGGGAATCGATGCGGACGATCTGGCCCTTCTACGGCGCCAGCGTTGCCGTACTCCTGCTGGTGACCTATGTCCCTGCAATCTCCCTCTGGCTGCCAAGAGTGTTCCATTGACCAGACTGTCGCCGCAAACCCTTGGCAGCCTGCCCAAGACTGTCCGCCGTCCATCCTATGAGCGCGCAGGTCTGAAGCCCGGCATCGTGCATCTCGGGCTCGGCGCCTTCGCCCGCGCCCATCTCTGCGAATATACGGATGATGCGCTCGAGCACGCTTTCGGCGCCTGGGGTATCATCGGCGCCAGCCTGCAGCGCCCCGACCAGCGCGACAGGCTGAAGCCACAAGGCGGTCTCTACAGCTTCCTGAAGCGGGCTCCAGACGGCCCGCAGATGCGCATCATCGGTTCCGTGCTCGATGTGCTCGTCGCGCCCGAGAATCCCGCCGCTCTCGTCACACGTCTCGCCGCCGCCGAAACGCGCATCGTCTCGCTGACCGTGACCGAGAAGGGCTATTGCCACGACCCGGCCACCGGCCGACTGCGGCAGGATCATCCCGACATTGTTCACGATCTGGAACATCCCGATGCCCCGCGCTCGGCCATTGGCCTGATCGTCGCCGCCCTGAAGCTGCGAAAGGCCGAAGGCCTCGCTCCCTTTACCGCGCTGAGCTGCGACAACCTTCCGCATAACGGCAAGGTCCTGCGCGGCCTGGTGCGCGACTTCGCAGCTCTGCAGGACGATACGCTTGCAGCCTGGATCGAAGCGAATGGAGCCTTCCCGGCGACGATGGTCGACCGCATCGTGCCCGCCACCACCGACGCCGACATCGCGGAGGCCGCCGGCCTGCTCGGTGTCGAAGACGCCGCACCGGTGATCGGAGAACCCTTCCGGCAATGGGCGGTCGAGGATCGTTTTGCCAGTGGCAGGCCCGCATGGGACGAAGTCGGCGCCCAGATGGTCTCCGAGGTCGCGCCCTTCGAGTTCATGAAGCTGCGCATGCTCAATGGTGCCCATTCCAGCCTCGCCTATCTCGGCTATCTCTCCGGCCACGAGACCGTGGCCGAGGCGAGCGGCGATCCGGTGCTCGCCCGCTTCCTGCAGGGGCTCTGGGCCGAGATCATCCCGACCGTGCCCGCTCCGCAAGGCGTCGATCTCACCGACTATGCCGGCGCGCTGCTCACCCGCTTCCACAACCCCGCCATTCGCCACCGTACCTGGCAGATCGCCATGGACGGCTCGCAGAAGCTGCCGCAGCGTCTGCTCGGCACGATCCGCGAACGCCTCAAGGCCGGTGCGCCGATCGATCACCTTGCGCTCGGCGTCGCGGCCTGGATGCGTTACGTCACCGGCACGGACGAGACGGGCACCGTCATCGATGTCCGCGACCCGCTGGCGGGCGAATTCGCCCGCATCGCGACGCAGGCGGGCCGGAATGCGCAGGCGCTGAGCAGCGGCCTTCTCGGCATCGAAGCGATCTTCGGTAGCGATCTGCCGCGCGAGACGGCCTTCACCAAGGCTGTCGCCCGGCAGCTCGATAGCCTGTTCTCGCAGGGCGCGAAGGCAACGGCGGCGGCGCTGGCGGCCTGAGGCCGAAGCCCGGAAAGCAACAGCGCATGTGGAACCCTCTCCTGCAGGGACAGGGTTCCACATGCGAATAGCGAAACCTCTTGATCAGGCTCGCCCCCTGTCGCCAGATGCGGCCATGAAGCGGCTCGCCCTCCTTGCCCCCACATTCTGCCTTGGCCTCCTGATAGCCGGCACAGCTGCGGCGCAATCTCCCGCGACCGTCCCCAATTTCTGGGACGGCAAGATCAGGCTCGATCGGCCGGAGCCCGGGCCCCCACGCGTGGTTCGTTTCCTGACCGACGACGACTATCCGCCGCTACATTTTGCTGCGCCGGACGGCGCGCTGACCGGTTTCTCGGTCGAGCTCGCCCGTGCGGTCTGCGAGAGGATGCTGTGGACCTGCACGGTTCAGGCCCGCCGCTTCGACACGCTGCTCGATTCCCTGGCCGAAGGGCGCGGCGACGTCCTGGCGGCGGCGATGGCGGTGACGCCGCAGATCCGCGCCCGTTTCAGCGCCAGCCATCTCTATTTCCGTTCCCCTGCCCGTTTCGTCACGACCCGCGGCAGTGCTCAGCCGGAACTCGACAGCCGCGAGTTGCAGGGCAAGCGGATCGCCGTCATCAGCGGCTCCGCGCATCAGGCCTTCCTCGAACGTCTGATGCCCTTCGCCCAGCGCCGTGAAGCCCCCAGCCTGACGGCAGCGATTGCCGCATTGCGCAGCGGCGAGGTTGAATATGTCTTCGGGGACGGCGTCGCGCTTGCACTCACGCTCGCCGGCCGCAACGGCGGCGAGCTCGCCTTCAGCGGCGGCCCCTTCCTGGAAAGCCGCTATTTCGGCGAGGGGGTCAGCTTCCTCACGCGCAAGGATGACCCGACCCTCATACGCGCAATCGACTATGCGCTCCAATCGCTCTGGGACGACGGCACCTATGCCAGGCTCTATCTGCGGTTCTTTCCGGTGAGCCCGTTCTGAAGGGAAGCCAACCCAGGCTCCTCGCCGATCTCGTGTCCGGAGCGCTCGCAATCGGCGCCCGGCCTACCCGGTTCCCCGAAGGCTCGCTGCCGCCCCAATCTCGTCAGGTTCGGTTGCCCCACGCAGAATCAGGAGGGAGGTGAGCCCGTGGACCCGCCTCCCTCCCGTTTCATCGCGCGGGGCGCGTATTGGAGAGCTCGCCCTCGAGCGCCAGGCGGGCCGCGCTTGCCATCCAGCCAGCCGTGGCGGGCAGGATATCGTCATTGAAGTTGTAGCGCTCGTTGTGGAGCTCGCCACCGTCGGTCACCGGGCCATTGCCGATCCAGACATAGGCGCCCGGCCTGTCCGCCATGAAATGGCAGAAATCCTCGCTCGCGGTGCTCGGCGGCACGTCGCGCCGAACAGTCAGACCAGCCTGCTTCGCTGCCGCGACCGAGATCTCTTCCTCCAGTTCGGTATTCGCCGTGGCGCGACCGCCAGTGATGATCTCGATCTCGGCCCGCATCTCGAAGGCCTCGGCCGTGCTGTTGGCAATGCGCTTGAGGCTCCCGATCACGCGATCGCGCACCGCCGGCCGATAGGTCCGGAAAGTGCCGTCGATGGTGACGCTGGACGGGATCTGGTTCGGCGCCTGGCCGCCATGCACCATGCCGACCGAGACGACCGCGCTGTCGAGCGGATCGACATTGCGGGCGACGATCGTCTGCAGAGCCACGATCAGATGGCTCATCGCAACGATCGGATCGCGCGTCAGGTCGGGCTTGGCGGCATGGCCGGCCGTGCCGTGCAGGGTGATCCGGAATCGGCCGGGTTCGGCCATAACCGGTCCGTGATGAACCGCCACCGTGCCGGCTTCCAGGCCGGGCCAGTTATGGAATCCGAAGACGCGCTCCATCGGGAAGCGTTCGAACAGACCGTCGGCGATCATCGCCCGGGCGCCGGCACCATTCTCCTCCGAAGGCTGGAACAGCAGATGGACCGTCCCGCTCCAGCTTTCGTCGCGCGCCAGCAGGGCGGCGGCTCCGAGCAGGGAGGTCGTGTGGCCATCATGGCCGCAAGCGTGCATCACGCCCTTGTTCGTGGAGACATAGGGCAGGTCATTCGCCTCGAGAATCGGCAAGGCGTCCATATCGGCCCGCAATCCGACGCTGCGGTCCGAGTTGCCGCGCTTCAGCGTCGCGACGACGCCGTGACCACCAATGCCGGCGGTAAAGGGAATGCCGAGTTCGGTCAGCTTCTCCTGAACGAAGGCAGCCGTCGCGCTCTCCTTCAGCGAGAGTTCGGGATGCGCGTGGAGATGTCGTCGCCACGTCTTGAGCGTTTCGAGGAGAGCGTGATCCATGAGGTATCCGATACAGAGCCAATCGCGGAGCGGAGCCTATACGCATGCGCCGCAAGAGCAATTCGACCGAACGCGACCCGGGCAGGCAATGAATGCGGTGCAGGGCAGGCAACGCCCCAGGACAGCCGGCACCGATTGACGCCGCCCGTTCTCATCTGTCAAAGCCGGAGCTTCCGAAAACCTTGAGACAGACGAGGACCCGCCGCAAATGTCCGCTTTCGATCCCACGCTCGTGGATGCCGCCCAGCGTTCGGCCGCCTGGCCGTTCGAGGAAGCACGCAAGCTCGTGGCCCGGATCGAGAAATCGGGCAAGAAAGAGGTGCTCTTCGAGACCGGATACGGCCCCTCGGGCCTGCCGCATATCGGCACCTTTGGCGAGGTCGCGCGCACCTCGATGGTGCGCCACGCCTTCCGCGTGCTCACCGACGACACGGTGCCGACGCGGCTGATCGCCTTCTCCGACGATCTCGACGGCCTGCGCAAGGTGCCGGACAACGTCCCGAACAAGGAATTGCTGGCGAAGCATCTCGGACGGCCGCTGACCGAGGTCCCCGATCCTTTCGGCACGCATGACTCGTTCGGCCGGCATAACAACGCCCGCCTGCGTGCCTTCCTCGACCAGTTCGGCTTCGATTACGAGTTCAAGTCCTCGACCGACAGCTATCGGGCGGGCGAGTTCGACGCGACCCTGCTGAAGCTGCTGGCGCGCTACGACGCGGTGATGAAGATCATGCTGCCAACGCTCCGCGAGGAGCGCGCCGCGACCTATTCGCCCTTCCTGCCGATCCATCCCAGGACCCGCATTGTCATGCAGGTGCCGATCGAGGCGCGCGATGTCGAGAAGGGGACCATCACCTGGACCGACCCGGAGAGCGGCGAGCGTTTCGAGACCCCTATCACCGGCGGCCATGCCAAGCTGCAATGGAAGCCGGATTGGGCGATGCGCTGGGTCGCGCTCGGCATCGACTACGAGATGGCCGGCAAGGACCTGATCGATTCCGTCAAGGTCTCGTCGGCCATCGCGCGCGCCCTCGATGCGACGCCGCCGGACGGCTTCAACTACGAGCTCTTCCTCGATGAGCAGGGCCAGAAGATCTCGAAGTCGAAGGGCAACGGCCTGACCATCGAGCAATGGCTCTCCTATGGCTCGCAGGAGAGCCTGGCGCTCTTCATGTACTCGCGTCCGCGCGAGGCCAAGAAGCTGCATTTCGACGTCATTCCGCGTGCGGCTGACGAATATCTGCAGTTCCTCGGCGGCTACGAGCGGCAGGATTGGAAGAACCGGCTCGGCAATCCCGTCTGGCATATCCATAACGGCAACCCGCCGGCGCCGGAGGTGATCGCCTCGGGCGAAGGCGATAACGCCGCCAAGACGCAGGTCACCTTCGGGCTGCTGATGAACCTCGTCGCCGTCGCCAATGCTGAGGACAAGGATGTGCTCTGGGGCTTCCTGCGCCGCTATGCGCCGGGTGCCTCGCCTGCGACCCATCCGCGTCTCGACGCGCTGGTCGGCTACGCGATCCGCTATTTCCAGGATTTCGTGAAGCCAGCCAAACAATACCGTCCGGCGACGCTGGAGGAGCGGCAGGCCCTGCAGGATCTCTCAGCCAGGCTCGGCGAACTCTCGGCTGCAGGCGTCACCGATGCCGGCACGATCCAGGACGCGGTCTACGATATCGGCCGACGCGATCCTTACAAGACCGTGCAGAAGGACGGCTCGGCCGGCGTCTCGCTCGCCTGGTTCAACACGCTCTACGAGATCCTGCTCGGTGAGCCCAAAGGCCCGCGCTTCGGCTCCTTCGCCGCGATCTACGGCATCGAGAACACCCGCGCGCTGATCGCCAAGGCGCTCGCCGGCGACCTGCTCGCCGAGCACCACGCCTTCCTGAAGGCGCGTGAGGCGGCACGGGGATGAACAAACGCACCGCGCTTGCACCGGATATGGTCGAACAGGCCATCCGCAGTCGCCGCGCGGTGCGTGCCTTTCTGCCGGATCCGGTCGATCCTGCGCTGGTGCGGCTCCTGCTCGAACTCGCCGCCCAAGCGCCGAGCGGGACCAATATGCAGCCCTGGAAGGCGCGTGTGCTCGGCCCCAAGAGCCGGGCACGGCTGGAAGCCGGGTTGCTCGCTGCGCTCGACGATCCCGACTTCAAACCGGCGGAGGAGTACCGCTACTACCCGCAGACCTTCACCGAGCCCTATCAGTCGCGCCGCCGCAAGGTCGGCTGGGACCTCTATGGCCTGCTCGGCGTCACCAGGGGTGACCATGAGGGTATGAAGCGGCAGACGGCTTATAACCTGCGCTTTTTCGGCGCGCCGGTCGCGCTGATGGTGACGATCGACCGCGACCTCGAAATCGGCTCCTGGCTCGATCTCGGCATGTTCATCCAGAATCTGCTGATCGCTGCCCAGGCGCATGGCCTCGATACCTGCCCGCAGGCGATTTTTGCCCGCTTTCATCCGGTCGTGCGCGATGCGTTGGCGATCCCCGAGAGCGAGGTCGTCGTCTGCGGCATCGCGATCGGCCATGCCGACCCTGACGCAGCTGCGAACCGGCTCGTGCCGGAGCGCGAGCCGGTCGAGACCTTCACCGCCTGGCTCGACTGAAGGCAGGAGCTACACCAGCTTCGGCTTGCTCTTGCCGAACAGCTTCAGCACTGGCGCAACGGCGAAGTGAACGCCGATCATCGTTGCCACGCCCGCGGCCAGCCCGACGACCGCCGACAGCGCCGCCGTCACCAGCCATTCGACAACCGCGCCCAGGCCGGGGACGGGGCGGCCCGATGCCACGGCGGCATCGTGAATGAGGTGCCCCACCGCACTGAAGCCATAGCCCTCGAAACCGTGGATCAGGATGCCGCCGCCGACCCAGAGCATGGCGACGGTCCCGACAGCGCTGAGGATCGAGAGCAGCACGGGCATGCTCACCACGAGCCCCCGCCCGAATCCCTTGGACAGGGGCCGCAGCAGGCGGTCGACGGTGCTGGGCTCGGCTTCGGCGGGGCGTTTGCCACGCCCAAGGTGAAGCAGGTTTGAGATGGGGTGATCGTTCTGCGCCAGAGCAACGCCGGCATCATCGGCCTTCACGATCAGCGCGACGAGACCGTAGACGAAGGCGGTCATCCCGATGCCGACGATGGCCAGGACCAGCGCCTGCGTCCAGAACGAGGACTGAGACACGCTTGCGAGCGTGATCGCCATGATCTCCGCCGAGAGGATGAAGTCGGTCCTCACTGCACCGCTGATCCTCTGGTTCTCGAACTGGGTGGCGTCGATCCCCGCCGAGGCGCCCTCGCCTTCGACATCAGCGCCATGAGGCCGGACCAGTTCCAGGACCTTCTCGGCTCCCTCGAAGCAGAGATAGAGGCTGCCCAGCATCAGCAGCGGCGTGATTGCCCAGGGTGCGAACAGCGCCAGCAGGAGCGCCGCCGGCAGCAGGAATACCAGCTTGTTCCGCAATGAGCCCAGCGCGATCCGCCCGATGATCGGAAGTTCCCGATCCGCGCTGAACCCGACGGCATAGCGCGGCGTCACGGCCGTATCGTCGATGACGATGCCGGCAGCCTTGGCACTCGCCTTCGCCGCCTGGCTCGCGGCATCGTCGAGGGACGCCGCAGCGACCTTCGCAAGCGCCGCGATATCGTCGAGCAGGGCGACAAGGCCGGAACTCACGATCGCACCTCCGGGGACACGCACTGGGCCAAACCAGTCAACGACGCGGCCCCGAAGATGACAAGGGGCGCCTCCGTCCGGCAAGTCGCCTCAGGAGGCAGCGACCAGCCCGCCAGCCTGCCCGACCCGCCGCAGATGATGGGGGGTATCGCCGAACAGGCTCTCGATCATGGTCAGGCGCTTGAAATAATGCGCGCCGAGATATTCCATCGTCATGCCGATGCCGCCATGGAGCTGCACCGCCTCCTGCCCCACCAGCCGGCAGGAGCGATTGATCTGGACCTTCACAGCCGACAACGCGGCGGTCCGCTCGCCCGCATCGGGATGGCCGACCATCATCGCGGCATAGAGCGCCATCGAGCGGGCTTGTTCGAGCGCCATCAGCATGTCGACGGCGCGATGCTGCAGCACCTGGAACTGGCCGATCGCGACGCCGAACTGCTGGCGCGTCTTGAGATAGTCGACGGTCAGGCCGTGCAGCGCATCCATGATGCCGACAGCTTCGGCGGCGAGCGCAGCAATGGCGTGGTCAGCGACACGCTCGAGGATCGGCAGCCCTGCGCCGAGCGATCCCAGCAGAGCCTCCTGGCCGAGCACGACGCCGGAGAAGGCGATCTCCGCAGCGCGTCCGCCATCCTGTGTCGGGTAGCCTCGGGTTCTCACGCCGGGCGCCGCCGCATCGACGAGGAAGAGGCTGATACCGGTCCGGTCGCGCCGGCCGCCATCTGTCCTGGCGCTCACCACGATCCGGTGCGCGCTGTCGCCATTGATCACGACGCTCTTGGCGCCATCGAGCACGAACCCTGTCTCCGTGCGCTGCGCGCTCGTCGCCACGTCGAAGAGATCGTAGCGTGACTGCTTCTCGGTGAAGCCCAGCGCCAGGCGCAGGGTGCCGTCAACGATGCCCGGAATGATCCGCGCCTTCTGTTCAGCCGAACCGCCGAACCGGACGGCGCCGCCACCCAGCACAATGCTCGCAAGATAGGGCTCAAGCGCCAGTCCCTTGCCCAGCGCCTCCATCACCACCATGGTCTCGACAGGACCGCCGCCGAAACCGCCCTCCTCCTCAGAAAACGGGATGCCGGTGAGGCCCAGCTCCGCAAGCTGCGCCCAACCCTTCTCGGAGAAGCCGAGCGGCTCCTTCGCCAAGGCCTGCCGCGCGTCGAGCGTGCCATAGGCCGCGCCGATCAGCCGCTCGACACTGTCCTTGAGCTGGGCCTGTTCGGAGGAGAGGTCGAAATCCATCGGGTTTCATCCAGCCTGGCGGGGCGCTAGCCACCGCGTCATGCTCGCCCTTGTGGCGAGCTCTTGCGTCCTGCGACGCGCGTGAAGGGAAGACGGGGGTGGCCGGGACAAGCCCGGCCAGGACGCGGCAGGGCGCCAAGCCTCATCGTCAAAGCCCCAGCACCGCCTTGGCGATGATGTTCTTCTGGATTTCGTTCGAGCCGCCATAGATCGAGACCTTGCGGTTGTTGAAATAGCTCGCTGCAGCCGCATCGGCCCAGTCATGCTCGAAGGGCCAGTCATTGGTGAGGTCGCCCGTCCGCAGCGGCGCGGCAAGCGCGAATGGCCCGGCMACCTCCAGCAGCAGTTCCGTCGTCGCCTGCTGCAATTGGGAGCCCTTGATCTTGAGGATCGAGGAGGCAGGATCGGGTTTGTTGGGATCGCGCCTGCCCTGTGCTGCGACCACCCGCATCTGGGTGATTTCCAGCGCCTTCAGTTCGATCTCGACCAGCGCAAACCGTTCGCGGAAATCGGCGTCATCCCACAGCACACCGTCGCCGGCCGGCATCTCCTTCGCCAGCCGTTTGATCCGGGCAAGACGTTCCTTGGAGAGGCCGATCCGGGCGATGCCGACACGCTCGTTGGCAAGGAGGAACTTGGCATAGTCCCAGCCTCTGTTCTCCTCGCCGACGAGGTTTTCGACGGGCACGCGGACATCGTCGAAGAAAACCTCGTTGACCTCGTGCCGGCCCTCGAGCGTGATGATCGGGCGCAGGGTGATGCCGGGCGTCTTCATGTCGATCAGGATGAAAGAGATCCCGGCCTGCTTCTTCGCCGCGGGGTCGGTGCGCACGAGGCAGAAGATCCAGTCTGCGTGCTGCCCGAGCGTGGTCCAGGTCTTCTGGCCGTTGACGACGTAATGATTGCCATCGCGGACGGCCCGCGTCTTCAGCGAGGCGAGGTCCGAACCCGCGCCGGGCTCGGAAAAGCCCTGGCACCACCATTCGTCGAGATTGGCGATACGCGCGAGGTGCTTCTCCTTCTGGCTCTGGGAGCCGAAGGCCGCGATCACCGGCCCGACCATGTAGCAATTGAACTGCTGCGGCAGCGGCACGGCGGCGAGCAGCATCTCCTCAGTGAAGATATAGCGCTGGATCGGGCTCCAATCCTGCCCGCCCCATTCGCTCGGCCAATGCGGTACGGCCCAGCCGCGCGCGTTCATGACCCGCTGCGAGGTGACATAATCCTCCCGCGCCAGCCCGAGGCCTTCGGAGACCTTCCTGCGGATAGAAGCCGGGATCTCGGTGCGGAAGAACTGCCTCACCTCATCGCGGAAGGCGATTTCCTCGGGCGTGAAGCGCAGGTCCATGATGGCTAGCCCTGATTGATCTCGAACAGCCCCGCGCAGCCCATGCCGCCGGCGACGCACATGGTGACGACGGCATAGCGCGCCTTGCGGCGGCGCCCCTCCAGCAATGCATGGCCAACCAGCCGCGCCCCGCT
Source organism: Allobosea sp. 05T439 (assembly GCF_056396005.1). Taxonomy (NCBI): domain Bacteria; kingdom Pseudomonadati; phylum Pseudomonadota; class Alphaproteobacteria; order Hyphomicrobiales; family Alloboseaceae; genus Allobosea; species Allobosea sp. 05T439. The sequence goes on from NZ_JBFTKP010000001.1 coordinate 76,559, forward strand.
CATCCCGAAGGGATGGCCGACCGAGATCGCGCCGCCATTGACGTTGACCTTCTCGGGATCGATGCCGAGCGTGTCGCGGCAATAGATCGACTGGGAGGCGAAGGCCTCGTTGAGTTCCCAGAGATCGATATCCGAAACCTTCAGGCCATTGCGCTCGAGCAGGCGCGGCACGGCGAAGACCGGGCCGATGCCCATCTCGTCCGGCTCGCAGCCGGCCGAGGCGAAGCCACGGAAGATGCCGAGCGGCGACAGGCCCCGCCGCGCAGCCTCCTTCGCCGACATCACGACGCTCGCAGCCGCACCGTCCGAGAGCTGGCTGGCATTGCCGGCGGTGATGAACTTGTCCTCGCCGCGCACCGGCTTCAGCTTCGCAAGTCCCTCCAGCGTAGTGTCCGGCCGGTTGCCCTCGTCCTTGGCGAGCGTGACCTGCTCGTTCCGCGTTTCGCCGCTCGCCTTGTCGGTGACGGACATCACTGCGCTCATCGGCACGATCTCGTCGTCGAACAGCAGGCGCTGCTGGGCCGCGGCGGTGCGGCGCTGGCTTTCCAGCGAGAACAGATCCTGCACCTCGCGCGAGATGCCGTAGCGCTCGGCGACGTTGTCGGCGGTCTCGATCATCGTCGTGTAGATCTCGGGCTTGTGCTTCATCAGCCAGTCGTTCTGGGTGAGTTCGCGCCGCACCACCGGCTGCACCAGGCTGATCGACTCGACGCCTCCGCCGATCGCGACCGGCACGCCGTCCATGACAATGCGCCGCGCCGCATGCGCGATCGCCTCGAGGCCCGAAGCGCAGAAGCGGCTGACGGTGACACCGGCAGACGCGACCGGGATGCCGGCGACCAGCGCGGCATGACGGGCGACATTGCCGCCGGTCGCAGCCTCCGGATAGCCGCAGCCGAGCACGATCTCCTCGATCGCCGCCGGCTCGATCCCGGCCTTCTCATAGGCTGCCTTGATCGCGTGCGCCGCAAGATCGGCACCGCGGGTCTGGTTGAAGGCACCGCGATAGGCCTTGCCGATCGGCGTGCGGGCGGTGGAGACGATGACGGCTTCGGTCATGGATTTTCTCAGGTCCTATGCAGCGGATTCGGGCGAAGCGGGCTTGGCCCGCTTCTCTTGTTCTTCGGCGATCAACACCTTCGCCAGCAGCTTCCCGGCAGCGCTGCGCGGCAGGCTCTCGCGAAATTCCAGCGCGCGCGGCGTCTCGTGCCGGCCGAGGCGATCCTTGAGGAAGTGCAGCAATTCGTCGAGCGTAAAGGCAGGCATGCCGGCCTTGAGCACGACGAAGGCCTTCGCCGCCTGGCCGCGATAATCGTCGTCGATGCCGATCACCAGCACTTCCTGCACCGCCGGATGCTCGTAGATCGCATTCTCGATCGCCACCGGATAGACGTTGAAGCCGCTCGAGATGATCATGTTCTTGCGCCGGTCGACGATCTGGAACAGCCCGTCGGCGTCCATCCGGCCGAGATCCCCGGTCAGGAACCAGCCCTCGTGGAAGGCATCGCGCGTCGCCTCCGCCTCGTTCCAATAACCCTTGAAGACATTGGGGCCGCGAATGGCGATCTCACCGATTTCGTCGGGCGGGCAATCGGCACGCCCGACGTCGAGCGAGACGATCTTCATCTCGAGGCCTGGCAGCGGTACGCCGATCACGCCCGGCCGAGGTTTCGCCTGCTTCGGCAGGCGCGAGCCGGCGGGCGCGGTCTCGGTCATGCCCCAGCCATTGTTCAGCCTGACGCCCAATATGCCTTCGAGTCGGGTCTGGACCTCGAAGGGCAGGGGCGCGCCGCCCGAGACGCAGGAGCGCAACGACGAAAAATCGACCGTCTCGACGCCCTTGCGGTTGAGCAGGGCAAACCACATCGTCGGCACACCGGAGAACATCGTCGCGCGACGGATCGCGATATCCTCGATCAGGGTTTCGACATCGAAGCGCTGGCGCAGCAGGATGCGGTTGCCGTCCCGCAAATGGCGCAGCAGGATCGTGGTCAGCGCGTAGATATGGAACAGCGGCAGCACCGCGATCGCGGTCTGCGCTCCGGCTTCCAACGGTTCGCCATCAGTCCAGAGACGGTAGATGTTCACCGCCGAGACAAGATTGCCATGCGTCAGCATCGCTGCCTTCGGCGCCCCTGTCGTGCCGCCGGTGAACTGCAGCAGCATCACATCGTCGGGTGAAAGCACCGGCCAGTTCGCCGGGTCAGGCGCCGTCATCAGGTCGTCGAGCCAGGCGAAGCCGCCACCAGGCGGCAGATCCTGCGGCTCGGCCTCCCCCGGTCCCCAGCGCGCATCCTCGCCGACCAATACGCGATCGACGAAGCCCGCCGCACGCAACGCCTGCACCTGCGGCAGGAAGCCTGGAAGGTTCGTGGTGATCAGGCGGACCGGCTGCGTCGCCACGAGCTTGTGCTCAAGCTCCCGCAAGGCATCGAGCGCGCTGAGATGCACGACGGTCGCGCCGCAGCGCGCGACCGCGAAGAACGCGACGGGATGCCAGAGCGTATTGGGAAGGAACAGCGCCACCCGGTCGCCCTGCCTGACGCCATCGGCGATCAACCCCGCCGCGAGCCGGGTGGCCAGCCTGTCGAGTTCGCCATAGCTCAGCTCGCTCTCGCGGAACGCGATGGCCACCGCGTCCGGCCGCGCCGCGACGGCCGGCACGAGCAGATCCGGCACCGTACCGGTTTCCACTGCCGCGTCCCAGTCGCAGGCCTGCGGAAAGCGCTCCTGCCAGATCGGGCGCGCTGCCTGGATCACGCCGCCCTGGCCTTCAGGTCCGCGAAGCCCTTGCCCTCGGCCGCGAGCTCGCGCAGCAGCGGCGCCGGTTCGAGCGCGGCATCACCGCTTTCCGCTGCGAGCCTTTCCAGACGCTTGACGATCACGTCGAGCCCGACAGAGTCAGCCCAGTGCATCGGCCCACCGCGCCAGGCCGGCCAGTTATAGCCGTTGATCCAGATCGTATCGATATCGCCCGGCCGCGCAGCAATCCCCTCCGCGAGGATCTTCGCACCCTCATTGACCATCGGATCGAGCAGGCGCGCCAGGATTTCGTCCGGCTTCATCGCCCGGCGCTCAACGCCCTGCTCCTTGGAAACCTGCGCAATCAGCGCCTCGACCTCCGGGTCGCGTTGCCCGGCGCGCGCGCCCTCCGGATAGAGATAGTAGCCACGCCCGGTCTTCTGACCAAACCAGCCGCGCTCGCAGATCGCGTCCGCGACCGCTGCGGTTTTGCCGCGCGACTTGCGCGTGCGCCAGCCGATATCGTTGCCCGCGAGATCCGACATCGCGAATGGCCCCATCTTGAAGCCGAAACCGGTCAGCGCCGCGTCGACCTCATGCGGCAGCGCACCGGCGATCAGCAGCCGCTCGGCGGCCCGCGTGCGCTGTTCCAGCATGCGGTTGCCAACGAAGCCGAAGCAGTTCCCGACCACGACCGGCACCTTGCCGAGCCTGCGTCCGAGCGAAATCGCAGTGCCCACCGCATCATCCGCAACGCCGGCTGGCCGCACGATTTCAAGCAGCTTCATGACATTGGCCGGGCTGAAGAAATGCATCCCGATCACATCCTGCGGCCGCTTCGTTGCCATGGCGATCGTCGCGAGGTCGAGATAGGAGGTGTTCGAGGCCAGGATTGCGCCTTGCTTCGCAATCCCATCGAGCGCGCCGAAGATCTCCTGCTTGACGCCCATCTCCTCGAAGGCGGCTTCGATCACGATATCCGCCTCCGCTGCCGCCTCGAGCCCGAGCTTCGGCGTGATCAGCGCCATGCGCTGGTCACGCGCGGCCTCCGTCAGCGAACCGCGCTTGACCGAGAAGCCGTAGGTGTCGCGGATGCGGGCATAGCCCTTGTCGAGCTGCTCCCGCGTCGTCTCGATCACGGTCACTGGGATGCCGGCATTGGCGAAACACATCGCGATCCCGCCACCCATCGTGCCGGCGCCAATGACGGCCGCCTGCCGGATCTGACGCGTCCCCTTGCCCTCGTCGATGCCCGGGACCTTGGCCGCCTCGCGCTCGGCAAAGAAGGCGTAGCGCAGGGCCTTGGAACGGTCATCGACGACCAGCTTGAGGAACAGCGCGCGCTCGGCAGCAAGCCCCTCGCCAAATGGCAGGGTGAAGACGCCGCGCACCGCCTCGATCAGCGCCAGCGCATTCGGCATGTCGCCCGACCTGGCTGCCGCATCCTTGGCCAAAGCCTCGAACGCCTCGCGGTCGGATGATGTCAGCATGTCCGCGCGCTCGCCGGTCTTCACGGGCGCCCCCTTGGCCGCAAGCTCCTGCGCCAGCGCAATGGCCGCAGCGACGAGGTCGCCCTCGACGACCCGGTCGACGAGGCCGAGTGCGGCCGCCTTCTCCGCAGAGATCGCCTCTCCGCTCAGCATCAGGGGAAAGGCCTTCGCCGCACCGATCACGCGCGGCAGGCGTTGGGTTCCGCCGGCACCCGGAATGATGCCGAGCTTGATCTCGGGCAGGCCGAGCTTTGCCGCTGGTGCCGCCACACGGCCATGGCAGGCGAGCGCCAGTTCCAGCCCCCCGCCCAGCGCGACGCCCTGAATGGCAGCCACCACCGGCTTCGCGGAGCCTTCGATGATCGCGAGCACGCCAGGCAAGGTCGGTTCGACCGGCGGCCTGCCGAACTCGCTGATATCGGCACCGGCGATGAAGGCCCGCCCGGCGGCCGCGATCACGATAGACTCGACCGCCGGATCGGCAGCCGCGCGCGAAAGCGCATCGACGAGAGCGGCCCGCAGGCTCGCACTCAGGGCATTCACAGGAGGATTATCGATGGTCGCGATCGCCACCGGGCCGCGCTGCGAGAGCCGGACGGTCTCCATGGGCATGTTCCTCACGCTTTCAGTCTGCACTGCAGAATTGAATGCTGCATTTCTCGGACTAGAGAGGCGACTGGCCACGGCTTGTCAAGAATGGGCAGGACGGCTCCGGCGGCGCCACAAGCGGGAACTGCATTGCAGAATGAACGCCCACAACTTGACCGCTCCGGAAGCTGCATGTCATGCCTTGCACGGATCGACGCTAGGACGGATCGTTCCTGCGAATCCAGTATCACGGCGCATCCTTCCGACAGGCAGAACAGCGCTGCTGGGATTGCGTGAAGATCGACAGGGGATAGGCAAGGGATGACCGCGACCGTTCTGACTCAAAGCCCCTTTCCCGGCGTCCTCCAGATCACCATCAATCGCCCCGACCGGCGCAACGCGCTCGACCGCGCAACCTATGGCGGATTGATCGCGGCCATCACCGCAGGCGAAGCTGATGAGGCTGTCCGCGCGCTGGTGCTCACCGGCGCGGCCGGGTGCTTCACCAGCGGTAACGACATCAAGGATTTCGCCGCGGCCTCGGGCGACGGTGCGCGCATCGCCATCGATTTCCTGACGACGATCTCGACGGCGAAGAAGCCGATCGTCGCCGCGGTCGAAGGCTTTGCCGTCGGCATCGGCACCACCATGCTGTTGCATTGCGACCTTGCCTTCGCCGGGCGTAGCGCCAGCTTCCGCCTGCCCTTCGTTACGCTCGGGCTCTGCCCCGAAGGCGGATCGAGCCATCTGCTGCCGATGATTGCCGGCAGCAAGCGCGCCGCGGAACTGCTGCTGCTGGGCGAGGCGTTCCCTCCCGAGACGGCAGCCGAAGCGGGCCTCGTCAATGCCGTGGTGGCGGAAGGCGAAGCGCTCTCGATCGCGCTCGACAAGGCGCGGGCGCTCGCTGCCCTGCCGCCGCAATCGGTCGCCCTGACGAAGATGCTGCTGAAGCGCGGCAATGCCGCCGCCGTGGCCGAAACGATCGCGCTCGAAGCCAGGCATTTCGGCGAGCGCCTGGTCTCGGCCGAGGCGCAGGCCGCCTTCGCCGCGTTCCTGATGAAACGCTGAGGCCATGGCGGCGCAGCTGTCGGACGCCCCCGAACGCGGCGAACGAGCCGGGCCGAAGGAAGACCGGCATTTCGTCACCGCCCTGGCGCGTGGGCTCGATGTGCTCGCCTGTTTCAAGCGCAACGAGGATGCGCTCGCCAACTCGGAAATCGCAGCACGCTGCGGACTTGCCCGTTCCACCGTTTCGCGGCTGACCTATACGCTGACCAAGCTGGGCTATCTCCATCATGTCCCGCATAGCGGAGCATACCGGCTTGGCACCGCGCTGATCGCACTCGGCGCCACCGCGCTTGCCGGGCTCGATGTGCGCCAGATCGCACGGCCCGGCATGCAGGAACTCGCCGACTTCGCCAAGGCCTCGGTCGGCCTCGGCGTCCGCGACCGGCTGAGCATGCGCTATATCGAGTGCTGCCGGGGCGAGGTCGCGATCGCCCTCAACATCGATACCGGCTCGCGCATCTCGATGGCACGCAGCGCCATGGGCCGGGCCTATCTCGCCGCCTGCGACCCGGCCGAGCGCCAGGCCATCATGGACGATTTCCGCTCCGTCGACGACGCTGCCTGGCCGAGTCTGCGCGAGGGCATTGAACAGGCGCTCGAGGAGTATCGCATGACAGGTTGCGTCCGCTCCTTCGGCGACTGGCAGCCGACGGTGAGCGCGATCGCAGTGGCCTTCCACCCCGGTGGAGGCCTGCCGCCGATGACGATCAATTGCGGCGCGCCGACCGTCATCCTCGATCCCGGTTTCTTGCTCGAGGACGTCCGGCCGCGCCTGATCGCGCTGGCAGCCAGTCTTGAAGGAGTGATGGGTTCGTGATCGCATCCGACCTTCCCCTCGCCGGCATTCGCGTTCTCGATCTCTCGCGCATCCTCGCCGGCCCCTGGTGCGGCCAGGTCCTGGCCGATCTCGGCGCCGATGTCATCAAGGTCGAGCATCCCCAGCGCGGCGACGATACGCGCGACTGGGGCATGCGGCTCGGAGAGCGCAACACCTGCTATTTCAACAGCGTCAACCGCAACAAGCGCTCGATCGGCATCGATCTCGGCCAGCCCGAGGGCCTCGCCATCATCCTTGAGCTCGCGCGCAAGAGCGACGTGCTGATCCAGAATTTCAAAACCGGCGGCGCCGACAAGCTCGGCCTTGGCTATGCCGCGCTCAGCGCCGGGAACCCCGGCCTGATCTACTGCTCCATTGCCGGCTACGGCTCCGATGGACCGGAGGCCGCACGACCCGGCTACGATCTCGTCATCCAGGGCGAATCCGGCCTCATGGCCATGAACGGCAATGACGACCAGCCCCCGCTGAAATTCGGTGTCGCGATTGCCGATCTCTTCACCGGCCAATATGCGGCGCAGGCCGTGCTCGCGGCTCTCGTCCAGCGCGGACGCACCGGCAAGGGCAGGCATGTCGAGATGGCGCTGTTCGATTGCGGCCTCTCGGTCACCTCCTATTACGGGCTGGAGGCCCTGGCGCTCGGCGGGGACCCGCCGCGCTACGGCAACGCCCATCCCTCGATCGTACCCTATGGCGTGTTCGATGCGGCGGACGGCGCGCTCGTCCTCACGGTCGGGAACAACGCTCAATATGATCGTTTCTGCCGTTCGGTGATCGACCGGGTCGACCTTGCTGAGAACCCGCGCTACGCCACAAATCTCCAGCGCACCACCCACCGCTCCGAACTGTTGCCGCTCATCGAGGCGGAGCTGCGCGCCCGCCCGCGCGCCGAACTGCTCACGAAACTGGCGGCGAACGGCATTCCCAGCGGCGAGGTGCTCGGCCTCAACCGCGCCTTGCGCTCGGAGCGGGCTGGGCGGGCCGGCATGCTGGTGGAGGACGGGGACAATGCCGGCGCACCCGCCGTACTCGCTCCGCCCTACCGCCTCGATGGCGAACGGCTGCCGGTGCGCCATATGCCGCCGGCGCTGGGCCATGACACCTGGGCAGTCCTCGCGGACGAACTCGGTCTGCCTGCCGAGCGTCTGGACGCATTGAAGGCGCGCGACGTAATAGCCTGACGCCGCGCGCCCGCCGCAACTACGCGGCGACCGCCCGTCTCGACCGCAGTTTCTCCAGGGACCACATGAAGACCGGCCAGAGCAGTGCCGCGATCGTCATCGAAGACAGCACCATCGAGACCGGGCGGCTGAAGAAGGGCAGGATGGAACCGTCCGACTTGATCAACGAGGTGACGAAGCTCTGCTCCACCATCGTGCCCATGACGATGCCGAGCACCATGGCAGCAACGGGATAGCCGTTCTTCTCCATCACAAAGCCGAGCAGGCCGAAGATCGCGACGCACCAGACCGCAAACAGGTTGTTGCCCGCCGTTGAGAAGGCCCCGACCGCACAAAAGATCATGATCACCGGCATGACCGCCGAGCGCGGAGCCCCGACGACACGGCTCGCCAGCCTGATCATGATGATGCCGAACGGGATCATGATGATGTTGCCGAGCAGGAAGATGATGTAGAGCGCATACATGCTCGACGCCTGCTCGGTGAACAGCGTCGGGCCCGGATTGAGCCCCTTCATGTAAAGCACGCCGATGGCGATCGCCGTGATCGTGTCGCCGGGAATGCCGAAGAGCAGCGCCGGAACCCAACCCGACGCGAGCGAGGCGTTATTGCTTGCGCCAGCCTCGATCAAACCTTCGGGATGGCCGGTCCCGAATTTCTCCGGGGTCTTTGAGAAGCGCTTGGACATCGCATAGCTGACCCAGGCAGCCATGTCGGCACCGGCACCGGGCAGGACGCCGATGATGATGCCGACGATGTTCCCGCGCGTCTGCTGCTTCGGATATTTCTTGGTCAGCTCGATCTGCCCCTTGAGGATGCTGCCGAGCCGGCGGTGCTCCAGCTTCGGCGGCTCGCGCTCGGTCAGGGCGCGCATCACCTCGGCAAGCGCAAAGACGCCGACCAGCGCCGGTATCGGCTCGATGCCGCCAAGAAGATCGGTMGAGCCGAAGGTGAAGCGCGGGACGCCGCCGGGATTGTCGATACCGATGCAGGTGATGAGCAGGCCAAGCAGCATCGCGGCGATAGCCTTGATCGGCGAGGAGCGGGCGACCAGCGTCGAGCACATCAGCCCCAGCATGGCGAGCCAGAAATTCTCGTAGGTCGAGAAGGACAGCGCAAACTCGGCCAGCAACGGTGCGATCAGCATCAGCGACAGCGTGCCGGCGATGCCGCCGAGCGCCGAGAACCACAGGCAGATGCCGAGTGCCGTCTCGGCTTGGCCCTTGCGGGTCATTGCATAGGCTTCGTCCGTGTAGGCCGCGGAAGCCGGCGTCCCGGGAATGCGCAGCAGGCAGCCCGGAATATCGCCCGAGAAGATCGCCATCGCCGATGCGGTGATGATGGTGGCGATGGCCGCGATCGGTGACAGATAGAAGGTGATCGGCACCAGGAGTGCCGTCGCCATCGTGGCCGAGAGCCCCGGCAACGCGCCGACCGTCAGGCCATAGAAGGCCGAGGCGACGATCGCGATCATCACATCGGTCTGGAAGACCAGTCCGAAGGCCTGGATGACGGTATTCATCGGCTCACCACGGGAAAGGCAGAAGGCCGCCGGGCAAGGGCACGCGCAGCAGCTTCAGGAAAATCAGGTTGATGACGAAAGGCGCGATCAGCGCCAACGGCACCGCGAGCTTCGGCCGCGCCCCGAAGGCGAAGCTCGCGATCACAACCATGATCCCTGCCGTCGGCAGAAAGCCCATTGCCTCGGACGCAAGCGCATAGAAGGCGAGCAGAGCCGGCGGCAGCAATGCAAGCCAGTTCCGCCAGGCCGGCAAGGGCTCGAGCAGTTCCGGCGCACTATGGCTCGCGACATCCGCCTCGGCCACTTCTTCGAAATGCCGCCCGATACCGAAGGCGATCAGCGTGCCGCAGAGGACGAGGGCAGCCCCGACGGCCATTGGAAAGGCGGAGGGGCCGACCTGCTGGCCAGGGACCGGCGGAAGTGTGGATCCATAGAGGAAGGCAGTGGCGCCGAGCGCCACCATCACGCCCCCGGTTATCTTGTCGGATAGAAGCATCGCGAAACGTCCGCTGATCCGTGCCGGGGCGGCGCCATGAGCGCGAGCGACCGCATCTCCCGCACTCATTTCAGGCACAGTCTGAAAGATCGAGAAGCGGCGGAAGGATGAAGCTGCCTCACCCTTCCGCCAACCGTTTGCCGCCTCAGGCCTTGGCCAGGCCCGCCGCCTTCATCGCGGACGCCATGGCCTTGTCACCTTCGGCCATGAATGAAGCAAAGCCTGCCGGGTCGGCGAACTTCATGCCGAAGCCCCGGGCGTTCATGAAGTCCTTGTATTCCTTGGAGTCGAAGGCCTTTTTCAGCGCGGCGGCGAGCTTGCCCTGGATATCGGCCGGCAGCCCCTTGGGCGCGCCGATGCCACGCCAGGCGCCGACCGAGTAGTTGACGCCGAGTGTCTCGTTCAGCGTCGGAACGTCTTTGAACTGCGGATTGCGCTCGGTCGCCATGATGGCGAGCGACTTCGCCTTGCCGGCATCGATCATGGCCCGGGCTTCGGGCACCGAGCAGGTGACGATGTCGATGCCGCCGGCTGCGAGGTCCTGCATGCCGGGTGCTGCGCCATTCGACGGCACCCAGGCGACATGATCGGGCTTCAGCCCCATCGCCACCAGCCAGCCKACCAGCGCGAGGTGCCAGATACCGCCCTGGCCTGTTCCCGAGGCCTTGAGCTTGCCGGGAGGCGCAGCCTTGATGGCTTCGGCAAGAGCCTTGATGTCCTTGTGCGGGCTCGAGGCGCTGACCTGCACGCCTGGCGGATCCTCGTTCATCAGCGCCAGCGCGGTATAGCTTGCCGGCGTGAGATCGGTGAGACCCTGATGATGCATCATCGAGATCTCGACCGTCAGCATGCCGATATTGTAGCCGTCGGGAGCCGCCGTCGCGATCGCCGAATGGCCGACGACGCCCGAGCCGCCGGTGCGGTTGACGACGTTGCAGGGCTGGCCGAGATCCTTCTCCAGGAGCGAAGCGACGATGCGCGCCGTCGCGTCCGTGCCGCCACCTGCGCCCCAGGGGCAGATCATCGTCAGGGGGCGGCTCGGCCATTGTGCCTGCGCGATTGCCGGCTTGACGATCAGACTTGCCGCGCCTGCCGCTGCCGCACCCTTCAAAAGCTTACGTCTGTTGATGCCGTCCGTCATTCCCGTGTTCCCTCCGCTTAATCGATTTAGGTCCGGGATGCTTCTCCGCGGATGCGGGGCTCCCTTGTCAGTCCGACGCTATCTGAGCCGATTGTCGTAACGGAAACAACTGCTCTTTGAAGACGGGTTCACAGTCCGCATGCGACGGGCAATGCAGCCTTTCCGACCTTCTCGACCACCGCCCCGGTGCTGATCTCCGGCCCCGACGTCGCGGCTTGAAGCGTTACGCCTGCCTTGCCCAGCAGCGCCTGCATGGCAGCCCCGGCGGCAATCGCGTAGGCGCGCTGCGGCGCGACCCCTGCAATCAGCACCCTGTCCGAGGGGTTGGACGTCACCAACCCGGCAAGACGACCCTGGCGATCGAAGACCGGGCTGCCCGCCTGGCCGGGTTGCAGCGGCGCGAACACCGCCTCGCCGGCGCCGAGGCGCACGGATTGTCCCGGCAGGGCCATCGCCGTGCGCTGCCCGCCGGAATCGCCGAAAGCCATCAGCACGACGCTCTCCTGCGCCACCAGCGCCCCACTCCGAAGGCCTGGGGGAGCTCCGGCCGCAGTGCCGTCGACATCCAGCAAGGCAAGGCCGCTCGCATCGTCCTTGATGCGCAGCCGCGCCGGCCGACCGGAAACCTTGAGCGATTTGCAGGGGTCGATCGCCGCCGTCGCCGTCAGGACGAGCTTGTCCGAGACAGCGAGGCCGACACCGAAGCGCTCCGTCGGCCTCGCCGCGACCACGACCGGAGGCGCCGCGCCTGGTGTCGGCACGCTCGCGACCGCAGGACCCGCCGTCGCAGGCGCAGGCCCGGTCGGAAAGGGTTCGAAGCTGCTGGCAATAGCGATGACGAGCTTGTCGATGCTCGGCGCGAGAGCCTTGTCGTAGCCGATCGAGAAGCCGCGCAGGCCGCCCGGCCCCGACGACAGGCGCCGGTAGAACCGCCCCGACGGCGTCTCGCCAGTGACTACGAAGAAATCCGGCCGGAGCAGCTTGTATGTGATTTTCCGCCCTGGAACGGCCGCGCTCGTGGCCTTCTCGAACAGCGCCTCGACAGTATCCCCTGCCGGTGCCGTGCTCGTGTCGAGCGTCACCCTGCCATCCTCGCTCTGCCAGCGGCCGCCGCCGGTCGCGGTCGCCTCGCGGCGCGGCAGCAGCTTGGTCGGAATGCCGATGCGGATACCGGTGCGTTCGTCGGTGATGACGCGGAAGCCCGCCGCCTCGCGCGCCGCCCCCGCCGCCTGCGCCAATGCCCGGCGCTCGACGGGCGTCAGGATGCCGTCCGGCATGCCGCGCGAGCCGGCCTTCAGCGCGTTGATGCCACGAAAGGTCAGCGGCCCGTAGGAGCCGCTGACCGCGCCGTTGAAATGTCCCGCCCAGATCAGGTCGTTCTGGATCGCCTTGCGTTCGAGCTCGGGCAAGGCGTCGAAGGCAGCCTGCGCCGCGGCAAGTTGCGGATTCGCCGCAGGTTGCGGCTGGGCTTGCGCGAGCGCCGGCAAGAACAGCAGCCCGGCAGCGACGAGCAGCCCCCTTGTCCCAAGCGAAGACCTCAACCCCGTCGCCATCACGCGCTCCCCTGCAATCGGCAGCATTGAAGCGTCATTGCCGGCGCATCCGCAACTGGTCTCGTCAGGCAAGCATTTCGTGGACCAGAGGCACGACCCTGCGTCCATAGAGCTCGATGCAGCCCATGAGCCTGTCATGGCTAAGAGGCCCGGCGCTGTATTTCATCTGGAAGCGCGCCGCATCGAGCGCCTTGACCGTCGCGGCGATCTTGCGCGCGACCGTCTCCGGCGACCCGACATAAAGCGAGCCGAAATCGATCTCCTGATCGAACTCGGCGCGATTCATAGGCGGCCAGCCGCGCTCACCGCCGATCCGGTCGCGCATCCGCTTGTAGTCCGTGAAGAACTCCTCGCGCGCCCGCTCGTCCGTTTCCGCCACATAGCCCGGCGAATGCACCCCGACCGGCGGCACCGGTTTCCCCAGTTGCGCAAAGGCGCGGTGATAGAGATCGACATAGGGCCGGAAGCGCGCCGGCTCGCCGCCAATGATCGCGAGCATCAGCGGCAGGCCGTAGCGGGCGGCACGAACGACGGATTCGGGACTCCCGCCAACCCCGATCCAGGTCTTCAGCACCCCGGTTTCCAACGAGGGAAAGACGCGCTGGTTCTTGAGCGGCGGCCGCGTCGTGCCCGACCACGTCACCGCATCCTGGCTGATCAGTGCCGCGAAGATTTCGAGCTTCTCCTCGAACAGGGTTTCGTAATCGCGCAGCTCATAACCGAAGAGCGGGAAGGACTCGGTGAAGGAGCCACGGCCGAGAATGACCTCTGCCCGTCCGCCCGACGCCGCGTTGAGCGTCGAGAAACGCTGGAACACCCGGATCGGATCGTCGGAGCTCAGCACCGTAACGGCTGAGCCGAGGCGGATCCGCTCTGTGCGCCCGGCTATCGCCGCAAGCACGACCTCCGGCGAGGAAATGGCGAAATCCGCGCGATGATGCTCGCCGACACCGAAGAAATCGACCCCGACCTGATCGGCCAGCACGGCCTCGTCGATCAGGTTGCGGATGACCTCTGCGTGCGGCAACGGCTGGCCGTCCGCCCCGGAGGTGACATCGCCAAACGTGTCCAGGCCCAGTTCGAGAGGCTGTGTCATGCACATGTCCGTTCAGGCTGGCTACGGTCGAGGGAGATTGTGCCGAGATGAGCCCGGCGGAACGCATCCGCACCAATTGAGGCGCAGGACGCGTGCTTTCAAGGAGGCCCGCCATGCGTGCCGGTTCAGAGCCTCAGGCAGCGGATGCGCGGCTGGCTCCGCCTATGCTGCAGACACTCCGTCATCAGCTTTCACGTTGCACCGGCGAGCACGGATGCTAGCCTTTGGTGATACCGTGCCGCCCTTGCGACTGCGCAGCACTATCGATGACGACAGGCCGGACCGGCCGAAGGGACTGATCATGACCTTGCTCTCCCGGCTCGCGCTGATTCTCGGTCTTGCCCTCGCCGCCACCCCGGCACTCGCCCAGAAGGCCTATATCCGCAACGATCTCCAGGCTGATGGGCAAAGGCTCGAGGAACGCCTGAAGCGCGACGTCTCGGCCAGCACACGCCCCGCGGCGGTCGCGCTGCGTGACGGCGAAGCTGCGCTCTCCCGAGGCGATGCCCGTGCCGCCCTGCCCCAGGCCAATGCCGCCGTCGTCGCCGATCCCCAGAATTCCGCCGGCTGGCGCCTGATGGCACGCGCCGCCAATGCGATCGAGCCGCGTGACTATCGTGAGCGCTGGGAACTGCGCGAACGCGCGATCAGTGCAGCCTACCTCGCCTATCAGCGCGCAACCTCCCGCCCGGACGAAGCAGCCTCGCTCGCGGTGCTCGCCCGCACCTTCGAGCGCAACGAACTCTGGCGCCCGGCCCTGACCGCCTATCGTCTCAGCCTCGATCTCCAGGACAATGCGCAACTGCGCACCGCCTATGAAGGCCTGCGCGAGAAGCGCGGCTTCCGCTTGCTCTCCAACAAGGTCGATGCCGATGCGGCGAGCCCGCGCGCCTGCTTCGAATTCTCCGAGCCGCTCGCCCGCGGGCGCATCGATTTCGCGCCCTATGTCGCGATTTCCGGCGGCAAGGGCGATTTCGCCGTCAGCGCCGAGGAGCGCCAGATCTGCGTCGACGGCCTGCGCCACGGCGAACGCTACGCGTTCGTCATTCGCCAGGGTGTGCCTTCCGCACTCCCCGACGAGAAGCTGCTGAAATCCGCCGATTATGAGGTCTATGTCCGCGATCGCACACCGTCAGTGCGCTTCACCGGCAAGAACTATGTGCTGCCGCGCACCGGTCAGCAGGGCATCCCGGTCGTCTCCGTGAATGCCGACAAGCTCGACCTCGAAGTCATGCGCATCGGCGACCGCAACCTGATCAACTCCGTCCATTCCGACGATTTCCTCAGCCAGCTCGGCAGCTACAACGCGGGCCAGATCGCGTCCGACAAGGGCCAGCGCGTCTGGGCCGGCGCGATGGACGTCAAGTCCGAGCTCAACAAGGATGTGATCACCGCCTTCCCGGTGCTGGAAGCGGTCGGGCAACTCAAGCCCGGGGTCTACGTGATGTTTGCCAAGCCGACGGGCGGACAGGCCGCGCAGCCCTCGGGCGACGGCGACTATGACGACGGCTCGACCCGCGCGACACAATGGTTTGTCGTCTCCGATCTCGGCCTGACCTCCTTCTCCGGTCCCGATGGCGTGCATGTGCTGGCGCGCTCGCTCGCCAACGCAGCGCCGATCCCGAATGCGGTGCTGCGCCTCATCGCCCGCAACAACGAGGTGCTCGCCACCGCCCGCACGGATGCGAAGGGCTATGCCCGCTTCGATGCCGGCCTTGCCAAGGGCCAGGGCGGCAATGCGCCGGGCCTCGTCACCGCCCTGCTCGACGAGGATTATGGCTTCCTTGACCTGAAGCAGACTGCCTTCGATCTCTCCGATCGTGGCGTGAAGGGCCGCGTCGCCCCGGCCGGCCTCGACGCCTATCTCTATACCGAGCGCGGCGTTTATCGCTCCGGCGAGACCGTCTATCTCACCAGCCTGCTGCGGGATTCCGCCGGCGCTGCCGTCACCGGCCTGCCGCTGACTCTGGTGGTGAAGCGACCGGACGGTGTCGAGTACCGCCGCCGTCAGGTCGAGGATCAGGGTGCCGGCGGGCGGGCTCATTCCATCCCGCTGATCTCCGGCGCGCAGACAGGCACCTGGCGCGTCCAGGCCTATGCCGACCCGAAGGGCGCAGCCATCGGCGAGGTTTCCTTCCTCGTCGAGGATTACGTGCCCGAGCGCCTCGAGCTGACGCTCGCGCCGAAATCACCCGTGCTCCAGGCCGGCGAACCGGCCGAGATCGATGTCAATGCACACTATCTCTACGGCGCGCCGGGCTCCGAGCTCGACGTCAACGGCTCGACCACGATCCGCGCCGCCGCGAAATCCGCCATCCCGGGCTTCGCCGAGTTTCAGGTCGGCCTCACCGACGAGGCCTTCGAGTCGATCCAGAGCGACCTCGAGGAGAGCGCCACCACCGACGCCGCAGGCAAGGCCACGATCTCGGCCGGCGTGCAGCAGCCCGAGACCAACCGCCCGCTCGAGGTCGAGATCACCTTGCGCGTCGGTGAGCCGGGCGGCCGCGCCATCGCCCGCTCCGTCACCTTGCCGATCGTGCCGAAGGGCGCCGCCATCGGCGTGAAGCCCCTGTTCAAAGATGGCGAGCTCGGCAATGGCCAAACGGCGAGTTTCGACGTCATCATGGCCAATGGCGACGGCCGCCGCCTTGCCAAGCCGGGCGTGAAATGGACGCTGTCCAAGGTCAATCGCAACTATCAGTGGTTCTTCCAGGATGGTCGCTGGAACTATGAGGGAGTGAAGACGACGCGCCGCGTCGCCGATGGCGAGGTCGCCGTCAGCGAGACGGCCGCGGCCCGCATCGCTGCCCCGGTTCAATGGGGCAATTACCGGCTCGACGTCGCCTCCGATGGCTCCGACGCGACCGAGACCAGCGTCTCCTTCACCGTCGGCTATGAGAGCGACAAGACCGCCGACACGCCCGATGTGCTGGAGGTCGCGCTCGACAAGCCGTCCTATGCGATTGGCGAGACCATGCAGGTCAGGCTCTCGCCGCGCTTCGCGGGCAAGGCAACGCTCGCCGTCGTCGGCGACAAGCTGAACKAGATCCAGACGATCGACATCGCTCCCGGCGGCAGCACGGCCTCGATCCCGGTCAAGGCGGAATGGGGTGCGAGCGCCTATCTCGTCGCGTTGGCCCACCGCCCGATGGATACCGCCGCCCAGCGCCTGCCCGGGCGCGCCATCGGCCTGTCCTGGTTCTCGATCGGCAAGGAACAGCGCACGCTCCAGGTCGACCTCGGAGCGCCCAATCTGGTGCGCCCGCTCTCKACGCTGTCCCTGCCGGTCAAGGTCAGCGGGGCACGCGCCGGCGAGGAGGCTTTCGTCACGGTTGCGGCRGTCGATGTCGGCATCCTCAATCTCACCCGCTTCGAAAGCCCGGACGCCAGCAAGTACTTCTTCGGCCAGCGCCAGATCGGCCATKAACTCCGTGATCTTTACGGCTATCTGATCGACGGCATGCAGGGCGTGCGCGGCACCATCCGCTCCGGCGGTGACGCAGCCCCTGCATTGCAGGGCGAGGCGCCTACGCAGGAGCCGCTCGCGCGCTATTCCGGGGTGGTCAAGCTCGGCCAGGACGGCACTGCGAAGATCGATTTCGAACTGCCCGCCTTCAACGGTTCGGTCCGCGTCATGGCTGTCGCCTGGTCGCAAGGCCGCACCGGCCAAACCAGCACCGACGTCATCGTGCGCGACCAGATCGTCGCCCAGGCGACGCTGCCGCGCTTCCTCGCGATCGGCGACCAGTCGCGCTTCCATCTCCAGATCGACAATGTCGAGGGACCCGCGGGCCCCTATCTCGTCGATCTCGACGTGAAGGGGCCCGTCCTCGTTGCCGCCGATGCAACACGGCGCACGCTGACGCTCGCGGCCGGCGCCAAGAGCCAGATGACGATCCCGGTCACGGCGGCGGGTCTCGGCCGCGCCGAGTTCGATGTCCGGATCAGCGGCCCGAACGGCGTCGGTACCGTGCAGAACCTCGCGGTGCGCGTGCAGCCCTCGGCCAACACGATCGCCCGCCGCATCGTCCGGCCGATCCCGGGCAATGGCGGCTCTATCACCGTGTCGTCGGACCTCCTGGCCGATCTCGTACCGCGCTCCGGCCAGGTCTCTGTCTCCGTCTCGCCGCTGGCCGCGCTCGACGTGCCGGCGATCCTGAAGGCGCTTGACCGCTACCCTTATGGCTGCACCGAGCAGACCGTCAGCCGCGCCTTGCCGCTGCTGCATGTCAACCGGCTGGCCAGTCTCGAGCAGCTCGCGCTCGATGCCAACGCCGACGAGCGCGTCAACGGCGCAATCGAGCGCGTGCTCACCCGCCAGGGCGGCAACGGCTCCTTCGGGCTCTGGGGTGTCGGCGGCGAAGACCTCTGGCTCGATGCCTTCGTTACGGACTTCCTGACCCGCGCCCGCGAGCGCCAGTTCAACGTTCCGCAGATCGCCTTCAATCTCGCGCTCGACCGGCTGCGCAATCAGGTCGTCAACACCAGCGAGATCAACAAGGAAGAAGCCGCCGGCATCGCCTATGCGCTCTATGTGCTCGCGCGCAACGGCCGGCCCGTGATGGGCGACCTGCGCTATCTCGCCGACAACAAGCTGGCCGAGTTCGCCTCGCCGCTGGCACGCGCGCAGATTGGAGCGGCACTCTCGCTGCTCGGCGATCGCGGTCGCGGTCGCGCCGCCTTCACCAGCGCGCTTGCTGGCCTCCAGGAGGCGCGTGACGACGGCCTGTCACGGCCCGACTACGGCTCGCGCCTGCGCGACGGCACGGCGGTCCTGACCCTGATCGCAGAAACCAATGGCGAGCGTGCCGACATCGCCCGCGCTTCCGCAATCGTCGAGAGCGCCCGCGGCTCCGCCCGCTACACCTCGACCCAGGAGAACATGTGGATGGTGCTGGCGGCTCAGGCCATGGCCAAGGAGGCCGAGGGCATGGCGCTGACCGTCGACGGCACCGAGCGCAAGGGCGCCTTCTACCGCACGCTTTCGGATGAGGCGCTGGAAGCAAAGCCGCTCGTCATCGCCAATCCCGGCGCCGCCTCCGCGCAGGCCGTGATCACCGTTGCCGGCATTCCGACCGCCGCCGAACCCGCCCTGAACCAGGGCTTTGCCCTGGAGCGGACCTATTACACCATGAAGGGCGAGAAGGCTGATCCGGCGCGTCTGCGCCAGAACGAGCGCTACGTCGTCGTGCTGGGGGTGACCGAGCCCTCGGTTCGCTACGGGCGACTGCTGCTGGTCGATCCACTGCCGGCCGGGCTCGAGATCGAGAATGCCAATCTCACGGAGGGGGCATCGACGCAGGGGTTGAGCTGGCTGAAGCAGGACGTCACGCCGGTCCACACGGAAGCGCGCGACGATCGCTATGTCGCAGCCTTCGAACGGCCTGGCTCGTCCAACCAGCCGCTCTCCTTCACGGTCGCCTATATCGCGCGCGCCGTCTCGCCCGGCCGCTATGTCGCGCCCGCAGCCGCCATTGAGGACATGTACCGTCCCGACCGCTTCGGCCGCACCGCCTTCGGCACGGTCGACATCGCCTCGGCCAGGTAAGGGCACGAAGGCTCGTGATCACGCAGGGCGAGCAAAGCGGCACCCCTCCTCCCTCCCCTTCGCAGGGTGGAAGGGGTCGACGTCGCTGGCTGAAACCCGTTGCGCTGGCATCAGCGCTCGGGCTTGCGCTCATGGGTTTGGCTGCCGGCTCCGTTGCCTTCTACGCCTCGACCCTCCCCCCACTCGATGTCTCGGCTGCGCATGACCGCTCGACCGTGGCGCTCGATCGCGAGGGCAAGCTGCTGCGCCCCTTCCTCACCGCTGACGGTCGCTGGAAGCTCCCGGTCGGCGTCGAGGATGTCGACCCGCGCTATCTCGCGATGCTGAAGGCCTTCGAGGACAGGCGCTTCGACAGCCATTCCGGGATCGACCCGGTCGCGATGCTACGTGCCGCCGGGCAGATGCTGATCAATGGCCGCATCGTCTCCGGCGGCTCGACGCTGACCATGCAGGTCGCGCGGCTGCTCGAACCGCGCGAGGAGCGCTCGCTTGCCGCCAAGCTGCGCCAGGCCGTGCGTGCGATTGAGCTGGAACGCCGCTTCAGCAAGGATCAGATTCTCGATCTCTACCTGGCGCTCGCGCCCTTCGGCGGCAATCTCGAAGGCCTGCGAGCAGCAAGCTTCGCCTATTTCGGCCGCGAGCCGAAACGTCTTTCCACGGCCGAAGCCGCCCTGCTCGTCGCGCTGCCACAAGCACCGGAGCAACGTCGTCCCGACCGCTTCGCCGAGACCGCCCGCAAGGCGCGCGACAGGGTGCTCGCCCGCATCGAGGCAGCAGGCCTCGTGACGCAGTCCGAAGTCGCGGCCGCGCGTGATGAGCCGGTTCCGACCGCACGAAGGGCCTTTCCCAATCTGGCGCCGCATGTMGCCGAGCAGGTCGTGGCCGAGGCACCGACCGTTCGCCGCCACCACCTGACCATCGATGCAAGGCTGCAGGCCAATCTCGAACAGCTTGCCCGCGAACGCAGCCTCGGCCTCGCCCCGCAGGTCTCGATTGCCGTTCTCGCCGTCGACAACGAGACCGGTGAGATCCGTGCCTCGGTCGGCGGCGTCGATTATTTTGCAGCCGAGCGCGCCGGCTCGCTCGATCTCACCCGTGCCCTGCGCTCGCCGGGTTCGGCCCTCAAGCCCTTCATCTATGCGCTCGCCTTCGATAACGGCCTCGCCCATCCCGAGACCATGCTGGAGGATCGGCCGGCGCGTTACGGGCTCTATGTGCCGGAGAATTTCGATCTCGGCTTCCAGGGCATGGTCAGCGCGCGCAAGGCCTTGCAGCTTTCGCTGAACGTCCCGACCGTGGAATTGCTTTCGTCACTCGGCCCGCAACGTTTCCTGTCGCGGCTGCGCGATTCCGGCGTCGCGATCGCCATGCCGAAAGAGGGCGGTGCGCCAGGGCTCGCGGTGGGCCTTGGTGGTCTCGGCATCACCCTGTCCGACCTGACGCGGCTCTATGTCGGCCTCGCCCGCGGCGGCGAGATGCTGCCGCTCAAGGTCAAGGCCGGCGATCAGCCGGCCGGAGAGGCGCCTCGCCTCGTCGATCCCGTCGCAGCCTGGTATGTCGCCGACACGCTCCTAGGCGCTCCGCCGCCGCTCAATGCCGCACCAGGGCGTATCGCCTACAAGACCGGCACATCCTATGGCTATCGCGATGCCTGGGCCGTCGGCTTCGACCGCAAGCACACGATCGGCGTCTGGGTCGGCCGCGCCGATAACGGAGCCGTGCCGGGGCTCGTCGGGCGCGTCGTCGCGGCACCGATCCTGTTCGATGCCTTCGCACGTCTCGGCCATGATCCGCGGCCATTCCTGCAGCCGCCGAACGCCATCATATCCTCGACATCGAACCTGCCGCCACCGCTGCGCCATCTCCGGCAGGACGTGCCCAAGACGCTGACCGCACTGGCCCGCCCTGGCCTCACGCTGGCCTTCCCGCCGGAAGGCGCGCGCATCGATCTCGCGGCGTCGGCCGTCGACGGGCACGCGCTGCTCAACCTCAAGGTCGCCGGGGGCGCCCCGCCCTATACCTGGCTGGTCGACGGGGCGCCAGTGACCGCACCGACCCGCCGCCGTGAAACCGCCTGGCAGCCCGGCGGCAAGGGCTTTGTCCGGATTTCGGTGATCGACGGCGCAGGCGCGAGCGAGAGCGTCTCGGTCAGGCTGCAGTAGCGCAAGGCATCAGCGCGGACTCAGCGATCCAGGCGCCGGCGATGCGGCCTGGATCGCCTTTCCGCACAGTTCATTCCGCGGGCTGGACCTGTGTCTGGCCATGCGCCGCGTCCTCGCCATGCACGGGCCGATGCGCCCGCGCCAGATAGCTATAGGCGACCGGCACCACATAGAGCGTCAGCAGGGTGCCGAAGGTCATGCCGCCGACGATGACCCAGCCGATCTGAGAGCGGCTTTCGGCACCGGCGCCATGGGCGAGCGCCAGCGGCACCGCACCAAGCACCATCGCGCCCGTCGTCATCAGGATCGGCCGCAGGCGCAGTTCCGCGGCCTCGACCAGCGCATCGACGAGGTCCTTGCCCTCCTCGCGCAACTGGTTGGTGAACTCGAGGATCAGGATGCCGTGCTTGGTGATGAGGCCGACGAGCGTGATCAGGCCGATCTGGCTGTAGACGTTGAGCGTGCCACCGCTGAAATACAAAGCCGCCAGCGCGCCCGTGATCGAGAGCGGCACCGAGACCATGATCACCACCGGGTCGATGAAGCTCTCGAACTGCGCCGCCAGCACCAGATAGATGAAGCCGAGCGCCAGGAGGAACACGATCGCGATCGAGGAGCCAGCCTGCTTGAACTCGCGGCTCTGGCCGGAATAGTCGATCTGCACCGATTTCGGCAGCACCTTGGCGGCCGCCTGCTCCAGGACGGCCAGTCCATCGCCGAGCGAATAGCCCGGCGCCGGCACCGCCGTGATCGTCGCGGAGCGCAGCTGGTTGAAGCGGATCAGCTCCTTGGGCGCGACGTTCTCCTCGATGCTGACAAGGCTGGAGAGCTGTACCACCGTGCCGTTGCGACCACGCAGATAGATCGACTGCAGCGCCTGAGGCGTGTTGCGATCCTCCCCGGCGACCTGCAGCATCACGTCATACTGCTCGCCGTTCATGTTGAAGCGCGTCACCTGCCGCCCACCGAGCAAGGTCTCCATCGTCCGGCCGATGATGTCGACGCCGACGCCAAGATCGCTGGCGCGCTGCCGATCGATCGAAACCTTGATCTGCGGCTTGTCCAGGATGAGGTTGGATTCGAGGTTGGTCAGCACCGGCGAGGAGGACGCCTCCGCGATGACCGCATCGACATAGTTCTTGATCTCGGCATAGGAATCCGAGGAGCGCAGCACGAACTCGATCGGCTTGCTGTTGGCTCCGCCGCCGCCAAGCGAGGGCGGATTGACCGCGAAGAGGCGGATGCCCGGAATCTGCGACAGCCCGCGATTGATCTCGGCAACGAGATCCTGCTGTTTGCGGTGGCGCTCTTCCCACGGCTTCAGCCGCGCGAATGCGATGGCGCGCGTCACGTCGGGGAAGCCGGTGATGACGAGATAGCTCTCGACTTCGGGAAGATTCTTGAAATACTCCTCGACCTGCCGCGCATAGCTCGCCGTGAAGCTCAGCGTTGCGCCCTCAGGCGAGACGCCGATGGCGTTGATCGTGCCACGGTCTTCCACCGGAGCCAGCTCCGAGCGCAGGTTTGTGAAGAAGTAATAGCTGCCGCCAGCAACACTGAGCGCCAGCAGCACGATGACCGGGCGCATCGAAAGCGCCCCACGCAGCGAACGGCGATAACCGCGGGAAAGCGCATCGAAACCGCGCTCCAGCACGTTGTAGAGCCAGCCATGCGACTCGTGCGGCTTCAGGAGTTTGGCGCACATCATCGGCGTCAGCGTCAGCGCGACGAAGCCGGAGACGAGCACCGCACCTGCCAGTGTCAGGGCGAACTCGATGAAGAGCTTTCCGGTACGCCCGGTCGAGAACGCCATCGGTGCATAGACCGCTACCAGCGTCAGCGTCATCGCGACGACCGCAAAGGCGATCTCGTTGATGCCGCGGATCGCCGCCTTGCTTGGTTCCATGCCGTTCTCGACATGGCGGTGCACGTTCTCCAGCACGACGATGGCATCGTCGACGACGAGGCCGATGGCGAGCACCATCGAGAGCAGCGTCAGCGTGTTGACGGTGAAGCCGAGCGCATACATCAGCGCGAAGGAGCCGATCAGCGAGACCGGAATCGTGACCAGCGGGATCAGCGTCGCGCGCAGCGAGCGCAGGAAGACGAAGATGATCAGCACGACGAGGACGACCGCCTCGCCGATCGTGGTGTACACCGCCTGGATCGAGCGATCGATGAAGATCGAGGTGTCGTAGGAGGTCGCGATCGCCATGCCGTCGGGCAGATCATCGGTGATCTCCGGCAGCGCCGCACGAACACCGGAGGAGACATCGAGCGGATTGGCCGTCGCCTGCTTGACGATGCCGATCGTCACCGAAGGGCGGCCGGCGAACCAGGCGGCGTTACGCTCCTCGCGCGCGCCGAGCTCGACCTTCGCCACATCGCTCAGCTTCACCGGAAATGCGCTGACATCCTTGATCACGATCTGCTGGAATTGCTCGGGCGTGGTCAGGCCGGTCTGCGACAGCACCGTGAACTCACGGTCGTTGCTCTCGATGCGGCCGGACGGGATCTCGACATTCTGCGCCCGCAGCGCCGCCTCGATCTCCTGTACGGTGATATTGTAGGCGGCCATGCGGGCCCGATCGAGCCAGATGCGCATCGCATATTGCCGTTGGCCGAGAATGCGCACTTCGGCGACGCCGGTGATGTTCTGCACCCGGTCGGCAATGAAGCGGTCGGCGAAGTCGGTCAGCTCCAGCGGGCTGTGCCGCGTGCTGGTCAGCGACAGATACATCACCGGCTGGGCGTCGGCCTCGACCTTGGCGATGATCGGCTCGTCGATCTCGTCCGGCATGCGCCCACGCACGCGGCTGACGCGGTCGCGCACGTCGGAGGCCGCGACATCCGGATCCACGTCCGGACGGAAGCGCACAGAGATGCTGCTGCGCTCCTGACGGCTGTTCGAGGTGATGATCTCGATGCCCTCGATGCCCGCGATCGAGTTCTCCAGGATCTGCGTGACCTGGGATTCGATGATCTCGGCGCTGGCGCCGCGATAGGTCGTGTTCACCGAGACGATCGGCTCGTCGATGTTCGGGTATTCGCGCACCGTCAGCCGGCCATAGGAGACGATGCCGATGAGGATGACGAGCAGGCTGAGGACGGTCGAGAGAACCGGCCGGCGGACGAAGAGCGCAAACAGGCTCATCGTGCGTCGCTCGTCTGCACCGGAGCCGGAGCATTCTTGACGGCAACGGCCGAGCCGTCACGCAGGCGCATCTGGCCGGCCGTGACGATCTGCATGGTCGGGGTCAGCCCCTTCACGATCTCGACCTTGCCCGGAAGGCGCTTGCCGAGTTCGACCGGCATGCGCTTCGCCTTGCCGTTCTCGACCACGAAGATCATCTTGCCGGTGCCATCGGGGACTACGGCCGTCTCCGGCACGACGAGCGCGTTCTCGCGCTGGTCGACGATGATGTTGATCCGCGCGAACAGGCCGGGCTTCAGGACGCCGTCGCCGTTCGGGATGGTGGCGCGCAGCCGGATCGCACGGCCGTTCACATCGACGATCGGATCGATCGCGAAGATCGTGCCGGTGAAGCCGGTGTCGGGCAGCGCATCGACCTTGAGCTGGATGGTCTGCCCGACCTTGACCCGTGTCAGGTAAATCTCGGGAACCCGGAAATCGACCTTCATCGGGTCGGTTGCGGTGAGCGTGATCAGCTCCTTGCCGACCGAGACATAGTCTCCGACGCTGACCGAACGCAGGCCGACAACCCCGGTGAAGGGCGCACTTATGGCGGTCAGAGCGCGGCGCGAGGTCGCGAGCTGCAGGCGGGCCTCGCTGGAGGCCAGTTGCGCCGTCGCCTGTTCGAGCGCGACCTGCGTGCCCGAGCCACGGTCGACCAGCGCCCGGTTGCGCTCATAGGTATCGCGCGCCAGCCGCAGATCCGCCTCGGCCAGTTTCACTTCGGCGTCGAGGATCGCCCGGTCGAGCTTGACCAGTTCCTGGCCCTTGGTGACGCGCTCACCTTCCTTGAATCCCAGTGCCACGACCCGGCCGGCGATCTCGGGAGCGATGACCACTGTTTCATTCGCGGTCAGCGTGCCCAGCGCCTGGACCTCTTCATTGACCGTTACGGCCTCCACCCGGCTGACCTCGACGGGCACGCCGGCAGCCTGCGGGTTCGCCACCGCGCGCGCTTGCGCAGGCTGCGCGCCAGCCTTGAAGCTGCGGTAGCCGTAATAGCCGCCGCCAGCGACGCCGGCGATCAGGAGGACAAGGACAAGCCGCTTCATAGGTCAGGGTGCTCCGGTATCGTCGCAAGCCCTATGGGACTGGACGATGCAGTTCAAATTACAAATCCGTAAGTGTGGTTTCATGACGGCCGCGACGGTTTAATGAACCAACCGGCTTTTTCGCATGCAAGACCGGAACCAAGACACGAAACAAGTCCGGAACGGGCTGCTGGCGGCAGATTTCGGGGGCCTGTGGCCGAATTAAGCCTTTAGTGGAAGTCGCGAGAGCGCGGCAGCACCCTGACATTGCGCGGGTGCGTATGTTGGCGCGGCGGCAGGCGGCTGTCGGATTGCGGGTGCTGCACCTCGTCGGCCCGCGCCAGGGTGCGGTGCAGCAGCCCGTCGGCGAGCCGCGCCAGTTCCTCCGAGCGATCCTCGATCCTGTCGACCACGAGATGGACGATGCCTTCCGGACTGCGTTGCAGCCGGCCGGCGAGCAGGACGAGCCGCGCGCCCATCGCCTGCCGGCGATAACGCTCGAAGGTCTTTGGCCAGAGCACCGCATTGGCGATGCCGGTCTCGTCCTCCAGCGTCATGAACATCACACCCTTGGCGCTGCCCGGCCGCTGGCGCACCGTGATGATGCCCGCCAGCCGGCAGCGCGTGCCGTCGGATGCTGTCAGGACCTGATCGCAGCTCAGGGCCCGCTCACGTGCGAAAAGCGGGCGCAGGAACTGCATCGGATGCCCCTTCAGCGACAGGCGAAGATGCTGGTAATCCGCGATGACCTGTTCGGAGTCCCGCATGCGCGGCAGCAGGGTCTCGGGCTCCTGGGCGAGTTCGGCGCTCTCGCTCGCCGCAAAAAGCGGCAGCGGCCTGTCATCCGGGAGCCTTCGCACCTCCCAGAGCGCCTCGCGCCGGCTGAGCCCGAGTGAGCCGAAAGCATCGGCATCGGCCAGCGCGACGAGGGCACGCGTGGGCAACCTCGCGCGCCGCGCCAAGGCCTCGACGCTGTCATAACCCTGCCCGCGCGCCGTCACGAGCGCCTCGCCAAAAGCCTTCGAGATCCCGTCGATCTGGCGCAAGCCGAGCCGCATCGCGAGGGCGCCGTCCTCGCGGCGCTCCAGCGTGTTGTCATGATCGCTCAGATTGATGTCGGCTGGCCGGATCTCGACCTTGTTGTCCTGCGCAGCGCGGATKATCTGCGCCGGAGCATAGAAACCCATGGGCTGCGAGTTCAGAAGCGCCGCGGTGAAGGCAGCGGCATGATGACACTTGAGCCAGGCCGAAGCGTAGACCAGCAGGGCGAAGGAGGCCGCGTGGCTCTCCGGAAAGCCGTATTCGCCAAAGCCCTTGATCTGGTTGAAACAAGCGGACGCGAAGGCGCGGTCATAGCCGCGCGCGACCATGCGCTCGACCATCATCGTCTCGAAATTCTGGATCGTGCCGACATGGCGGAAGGTCGCCATGGCACGCCGCAAACCATTGGCCTCATCCTCGCTGAACTTCGCCGCCTCGATGGCGATGCGCATCGCCTGCTCCTGGAACAGCGGCACGCCGAGCGTCTTTTTCAGAACCAACTCCAGCTCGTCGGGAAACCCATGTTCCGGCGCAGGCGAAGGGTAATGCACCTCCTCGGCTCCGTTCCGTCGCCGCAGATAGGGGTGGACCATATTGCCCTGGATCGGGCCCGGCCGGACGATCGCGACCTCGATGACGAGATCGTAGAATTCCTTCGGCCTCAGCCGCGGCAGCATGTTCATCTGCGCCCGGCTCTCGACCTGGAAGACGCCGATCGCATCGGCCCGGCAGAGCATGTCGTAGACCTCGCCATCTTTGGATGGGATCGTCGCCAGCTCCCGGCGTTCTCCCCCGTGCAGGGCGATCAGGTCGAGCGCCTTGCGGATGCAGGTCAGCATGCCGAGCGCGAGCACATCGACCTTCATCATCCGGAGCGCGTCGATATCGTCCTTGTCCCACTCGATGAAGCTGCGGTCCTTCATGCCGCCCCAGCCGATCGGCACGCATTCGTCGAGCCGCCCGCGCGTCAGCACGAAGCCGCCGACATGCTGCGAGAGATGGCGGGGAAAGCCGATCAACTCGGTCGCTAGCGCGGCCGCGCGCGCGATCATCTGATTGGCGGGGTCGAGCCCCGCCTGCCGGACATGGTTTTCCGGCAGGCCGTCGCCCCAGCTGCCCCAGACCGTGTTGGCGAGCGCGGCCGTGACATCCTCGCTCAGGCCGAGCACCTTGCCGACCTCGCGAATGGCGCTACGCGGCCGATAGCAGATCACCGTCGCGCAGATGCCGGCGCGCAGCCGGCCATAGCGCTCATAGATATACTGCATCACCTCCTCGCGCCGCTCATGCTCGAAGTCGACATCGATATCGGGCGGCTCCTTGCGCTGTTCGGAGAGAAAGCGGGCCAGGAGCGAATTGCCCTCCATCGGGTCGACCGCGGTGACCCAGAGGCAGTAGCAGACCGCCGAATTCGCCGCCGAGCCCCGGCCTTGGCACAGGATCGGCGGCTCCTGTGCACGGGCGAAGCGCACGATGTCGTGGACCGTCAGGAAGTAGCGCGCGTAATCGAGCTTCGCGATCAGTGCGAATTCCTTGTGCAGCAGGTCGCGTACCTTGCTCGGGATGCCCTCGGGATAGCGCCTGTTCGCTCCTTCCCAGGCGAGATGCTCCAGATGTTCCTGCGGGGTGCTGCCCGGCGGCACCGGCTCGTCCGGATACTCATATTGCAACTGGTCGAGCGAGAACCGGCAGCGTTCGAGGAAGCGCACCGTCTCCGCCACCATCTCCGGCGCGTGCCGGAACAGGTGGGCCATCTCGCGCGGCGATTTGAGATGGCGCTCGGCATGGGCCTCCAGCATGCGCCCGGCTCGCTCGATCGGGACATGCTCGCGGATGCAGCTGACGACATCCTGCAAGGGCCGCCGCTCGGGCGCATGATAGAGCACGTCGTTGACGGCAAGGCAGGGCACGCCCGCCCTGGTCGCGAGCTGCACCAATGCATCGGCGCGGCGCCGGTCGTCGCCGCGATGCGGCATGTCGATACCCAGCCAGAGTCGACCGCGCGCAAATTCGAAAACGCTCGCGAGTGCCGCCGCGATCTCGCTGTCCGGCCGCCGGTCCGGCATCAGGATCAGCAGCATGCCTTCCGCGAATTCGCGCAGGTCGGAGAGCGTGAGGATGCATTCGCCCTTCTTCTCGACCTTCATCTTGCCGTGGGTCAGCAGGCGGCAGAGCCTGCCATAGGCGTCGCGATCCTGGGGATAGGCGAGCAGGTCGGGCGTGCCATCGGACAGGACGAGGCGGACCCCGACCGCGAATGTCAGCTTCGTTGTGGCGATACCCCCCTCGCGCATCGCCGCATGGGCCCGCACCACGCCGGCCAGAGAATTGCGGTCGGCGAGCCCGATTCCGGCAAGGTCGAGTTCGGCCGCCCGGCCAACCAGTTCCTCCGGACTCGAGGCTCCGCGCAGGAAGGAGAAGTTGGAGGTAACCGCGAGTTCGGCATAGCGCGCGGCTGGTCCTCCCGGGGCAGCCTCGACCAGGCGATTGTCATTGAGCCCGCTCACGCGAAAAGCCCGTGCATGAACCAGGGTGGATGCGCGGCCTCGCGGCCATAGAGTCCGTCGCGATAAAGCCAGAAGCGCCTCCCGCCCGGCTCTTCGACGCGAAAATAGTCGCGGGTCGGCGCGATCCTGCCCGTCGTCGCCCACCATTCGGCGGCGATCCGCTCCGGCCCCTCCGCCTTGGCGACCTCATGCAGCACGCGCCGCCAGCGGAAACGCGTCGGCGGTCCGTCCGGAATTTCGGCCAGGACCTCGATCGGCTCAGGCCGCGACAGCAGCCGCAGGGGCCGTTCCGGGGCAGCGCTCGGTGCCGGCCAGTCTGGGGAAAGGCCGAGCCGTACAAGCTCGCCATGCCGCAGGGCGGGCACCGCCAGCGCCGCACGCTCGGGATCATGGCTGTCCTGCGCCAGGAAACGCCGCACGCGATCCGGGCCGATCCGGGCCGCGATCGCATCGGCGACCTCCGTCAATGCCCGCTCGGCGGCGGCTTCGTCGGGCTCCTCCTTCCCCCCGGCGGCGAGCGTTCCCTGATCGACGGCGAAAGGCTCGGTCGCACCGGCCGAGAGCCGGATCAGGTCGAAGCCGAAGCCGGGATCGAGCGGGTCCGCCAAGGCATCCAGCTTCAGGGCGAAGAGCCGGTCGAGCGCAGCCGGATCGCGCAACGGCATCCCGGTCTCGATGCCGAGACGGCGCACGGCCCCGTCACTGCGGAAAAAGCTCGCCTCGAACAGTCTTGCGCCTTCGCCCCGCGCTTCCAGCATGCCGGCGAGACTTTCCTCCAGGCCGGCCAGGGCGGCCCGGATACCGGCCTCATGCGCCAGCGGCTCGGCAAAACGCCGCTCCGCCATACAGTCCGGCAGCGGTCGTCGCGGGGACAGCGCCTGCGGCAGGCGGCCAAGCGCCTGGTCGAGCCTGTCGAGCAGGTCGCGGCCGAAACGGGCGGCCAGCGGCGCGCGCGGCCGCGTCTCCAGATCGGCGATATGGGTGAGGCCCATGCGCGCGAGCCCGTGCTGCCGTGCCGCCTCCAGTCCAAGCGCCGCGGTCGGCAAGGGCCACAGGGCCTCGCTCTCCCCGTCCGGCGGCACGATGCCGCCGCGCCCATAGCGCGCGACACCCCAGGCGGCGCGCGCCGTCCCGGCAATGGCGGCGCGCAGCGTAAAGCCCTGTCGTTTCAGCCGAAGCAGGCAGTCGCGGCCAAGCGCGGCCTCGCCGCCAAAGAGATGGGTGCAGCCCGAGATATCGAGCAGCAATCCATCCTCGCCATCGAGCGCGACCAGCGGTGTATAGCGGTCGCACCAGTCGGCAACGGCGTAGAGCAGGGCCGCATCGGCCGCCCTGTCCTCCTCGACCACGACCAGCCGCGGGATCATCGCCCGCGCATCGGCCAGCGCCATGGTCGCATGAAGGCCGAGACGTTCGGCTTCGGCATCGAGGCTCGTCAGCCGGAAGGCGCCCTTCGCCTTGCCCACCACAACAAGAGGACCAGGATCATCCGCTGGCCCGCCGGGCTGCGGGCCAGGCCTCTGCGATATTGCCCGAACGGATGCGCCCTGGCTGCGTCTGATCCGGTCGATGGGCAGGCGCGGGAACCAGAGCGACAGGAAGCGGCTCGCGGAAGCTATACGCATGACTGTCCCACTCCATCACCCACTGCCCTGTCGCCCCATGCCGGTTGCGCAGCACCGTGACCGCAAAACTCGGCCGGCCCGGCCCATGCGCTCTCATCCGCCCCTCCGAAGGCGCCGCCGAAACCGACCAGCGGATCGTCGCCGCGCTTGGAGCAGGACTGCTTCCCAGCCGCAGGAGAAAAGCCGTCGCGCCGGCATCCCGCGCCGCCAGGACGAGACGCCGGCTGGCCGTGAGATCGAGGCAGGCCGGCGCACCTTCGAGCTCGATCACCACCGCGCCGATACCCGAGCGCGGGTCATTGCCGCGCGGAAAGGCGTCGCCCGCCGCCTTCAGCACGGCAAGCGGATCGCGCCCCCGCACCGCAAGCACCCGGTCGGGATCGAGCCCGAACGCTGCAAGCCCCGGCGCATAGAGTTCGCCCCCTTCCGCGCCGGCGGAATCCTGCCGCAGCCAGACGACCGGCCGCCGCTCCAGCCGCGCGATCAGCCCGGCGACGAAGCCCGTCGCCGCCGGAGCCTGATGCGCCGCAGCCACGATCTCGTGCAGGGCATGGCGGCGCAGCGGCCCCAGCGCCGCATCGGCCGCCGCGTGGCCAAGGCTGAAGCTCGCCTCCCCGCCCAGCGAGACGGAGACGCTTTCCAAACCGGCAATGCTTCGCCGCAGCGCGGCGACGGCATGATCGCTCACGTCTTGGCACTCCAAATGTTCCTATTTTGTTCTTTATGACTCCGCCGCCTCAGACGAGTCAACAGCCTCCGTGACGCCCCGCCCCATAGCCCCCGATCCTGCTGTCACGGCCCTGTCATCTGTCGCCGATACCGGTTTGCGCACTGCAAGAGAGCATGAGCTCCGGACTGCGCCTCGCCCATGTCCGGATGTCGCCATGCTCGCTCCTCGATGGGAAGACCGTTCATGCTGCGTATCGAAGGCCTGACCAAGCGCTTCAGCGGCAAAGCCGCCGTGGACAATGTCTCGCTGTCGATCCCGAAGGGCGAAATGGTCGGCGTCATCGGCCGCTCCGGCGCCGGCAAGTCGACCCTGCTGCGCATGATCAACCGCTTGGCGGAGCCGAGTTCCGGCCGCCTGATCAGCGACGAGCGCGATGTCACCGCATTGAAGGGCGCCGAACTGCGCGCCTGGCGTCGCGACACCGCGATGATCTTCCAGCAGTTCAATCTCGTCGGCCGCCTCGACGTGCTGACCAATGTCCTGCTTGGCCGGCTCAATCACCGCTCGGCCTTCCTGACGCTGGTGAAGAGCTTCTCGCCGGACGACAAGATCCGCGCCATCGCCGCACTCGAGCGTCTCGACATGGGCCATCTTCTGGCCCAGCGCGCCGAGACCCTCTCGGGCGGCCAGCAGCAGCGCGTCGCGATCGCCCGCGCCCTGGTCCAGGAGCCGAAGGTCATTCTCGCCGACGAGCCGATCGCTTCGCTCGATCCGCGCAACACCCAGGTCGTGATGGATGCGCTCTTCCGCATTAATCGCGAGGACGGCATCACCGTGATCTGCAATCTGCATGATCTCGATATCGCGGCGAAATATTGCGACCGACTGATCGGCATGGCCGCAGGCAAGGTCGTGTTCGACGACGTGCCGCAGGCGCTGACCCGCGAGATCGCGGCCGAACTTTACGGCATCGAGGCCAAGGATGCCGGCGCCGAGGCGCTCGACGCGCTCGATGCCATCGCCATCGCCGAAGCCAAGCGCGCCAAGCAGACCGCGGCCTGAGCCGGGTTCAAGCCCGGCCAGGACCGCTCACACCTGAAAAGACCGCCAACAGCCTTCAACAGGAGCAAACCATGCTAACCCGTCGTCATACCCTCACGCTCGCCGCCGCCGGCCTGGCCGCGACGCTCGCCGCTCCCGCCTTCGCGCAGGACTGGAAAGCCAAGTATCCGGAGCTGATCTTCGCCATCATCCCGTCCGAGAACGCGTCTGGCGTCGTCGAGCGCTACACCCCCTTCGTCAACTACCTCGCGAAGGAACTCGGCACCAAGGTGACGCTGCGCATCGCCAACGACTATGCCGCGATCATCGAAGGCCAGCGCGCCGGCAACATCCATATCGGCATGTACGGCCCCGCCTCCTTCGCCCGCGCCCGCATGACCGGCGCCAAGGTCGATGCCTTCGCGATCGAGACCAATCTCGACGGCACCAAGGGCTACCACTCCGTCTTCTACGTGAAGAAGGACTCGCCCTATCAGAAGGTCGAGGACCTGAAGGGCAAGAATCTCGGCCTCGTCGATCCCAATTCCACCTCTGGCAACAATGTGCCGCGCTTCGTGCTCGACGGCATGAAGATCGAGCCCGAGACCTTCTTCGGCAAGGTCGTCTATACCGGCAGCCACGAGAACGCGGTCATCGCGCTCGGCCAGGGCACCGTCGACATCGCCGCCAACTGGTGGAACGACGAGCAGGAATCCAACCTGCAGCGCATGGCCCGCAAGAACATGGTCAAGGCCGACGATTTCCGGATCATCTACAAGTCCGAGCAGATCGTGAACTCGCCGATGGCCTATCTTTCCGACCTGCCGGAGCCGCTCAAGGCCTCGATCCGCGACGCCGTCCTCAACCTCGCCACCAAGGACAAGGTCGCCTTCGACAAGATCTATGAAGGCAAGCAGGGCCCGCTCGTCGCGGTCGACAACAAGGCCTACGACCCGATCATCGAACTGAACAAGTTCGTCGACGCGCTCCGCAAGAAGAAGTCTTCGTAAGCGCTTACCCGCCGACCGTCATGGCCAGGTTTGTCCCGGCCATGACGGAGTGGCGTCCCGCCGCGACTGGCGAACCCCGCGACGGAACCAACATGCCCCTGACGATCGATCGCAACGACCCCACCATTCGCGGCCATGCCGATCTCTATCGGCGCGAGATGGGCGCAAAGCGCCGCCAGGCCCTGCTCGGCGCCGCCATCTTCATCGCCTGCGTCACCCTCTCCGCGATCGGCTCGGAGGTCGATCTCGCGAAATTCGCCGCAAACGCCTGGCGTTTCCCGAAATACATCCTCGAGACCCTGCCGACCCTGCACCTCGCCACGCTCGGTGCCGATCTCAAGGAATGGTACTGGGGCCTGAACGGCTGGCTGAAACTGCTCTGGCAAACCCTGTTGATTGCCTATGTCGGCACCGTGCTGGGCGCCGTCGGCGGCTTCCTGCTCTGCTTTTCCGCCGCCGCCAATCTCGGCCGTGCCGGCTGGCTGCGCTGGGCCACCCGCCGATTCCTCGAATTCTGCCGCACCGTGCCGGAGATCGTCTTCGCGCTGATCTTCGTCATCGCCTTCGGCCTCGGCCCGCTGCCGGGCGTGCTCGCCATCGCGATCCACACCATGGGCGCAATGGGCAAGCTCTTCTCCGAGGTGGTCGAGAACATCGACATGAAGCCGGTCGACGGCCTCACCGCGACGGGCGCGGGCTGGTGGCAGACGATCCGCTTCGCCGTCGTCCCGCAGGTGCTCTCCAATTTCGCCAGCTACGCGCTGCTGCGTTTCGAGATCAATGTCCGCGGCGCCTCGATCATGGGCTTCGTCGGGGCCGGTGGCATTGGCCAGGATCTGATCGAGGCCATCCGCAAATTCTACTTCACCGATGTCAGCGCCATCCTGCTGCTGATCATCGTCACCGTCATGCTGATCGACTACGGCACCGAGCGTCTGCGCCACGCCCTGCTCAGCCTGGAGCACCGCTCATGAGCCTCGCCCTCAACGCCACCGAGCGCGCCGATCTCGTCCGTCGCCATCAAGGCGCCATCGACGGCTCGCTGAAGACACGCCTGACCACCATCGCGGTCGTTGCCGCCCTGCTCGGCCTCTTCCTCTATGGCCTGACCACACTGGAAGTCTCGTTCTGGAAGATCATCACCGGCATCGGCAATCTCGGCACATTCGTCGTGCTGATGCTGCCGCCGGATCCCGGCTCTGCGGCCCGCGCCGTGATCTTCGTGAAAGCGCTGTTCGAGACCATCGCCATCGCCTTTCTCGGCACCATCCTCGCCGCGATCCTCGCCTTCCCGCTCGGCTTCCTCGCAGCCAAGAACGTCGTCGCCAACCGCGTCATCCATTTCCTGGCGCGCCGCTCGCTCGACACCGTGCGCGGCGTCGATGCCCTGATCTGGGCCCTGATCTGGGTCAATGTCGTAGGCCTCGGCCCCTTCGCCGGCATGCTCGCAATCATGACCAGCGATCTCGGCGCCTTCGGCAAGCTCTATTCGGAAGCGATCGAATCCGCCGACCGCAAGCCCGTCGAGGGCGTGACCTCCTCCGGCGGCGGCAAGCTCCACGAGATCCGCTTCGGCCTGATCCCGCAGGTGTTGCCGGTCATCGCCAGCCAGGTGCTCTACTATATCGAGTCGAACACCCGCTCCTCGACCATCATCGGCATTGTCGGCGCCGGCGGCATCGGCCTCTATCTCGCCGAGACCATCCGCACCCTGGAATGGCAACAGGTCTCGTTCCTGATCCTGCTCGTGCTTGCCGCCGTGACCGCGATCGACTTCCTGTCCAGCAAGCTGCGCTTCGCTATCATCGGCAAAAGGGCCATCTGACGGACTGGCTCGTCATATGGCCCGGGCCTGCCCCGACCATTCGCACCTCGCCGGGAGCACGAGCGGCTGCCCTCACTCCGTGAACGGCTCGACCACCATTTCCATCCGCTCGCCGGCAAAGATGCCGTCGACCAGATGGATCGGGGTCAGGTCAGGCAGCGCGTCGACAGCCGCGGAGAGCATGACCGCGGCGCCGGGCTCGATCCTGAGCAGCAACGCCTCGCGCTCGCTGGCGAGCCGCGCCGAAAGCCGTGTCGAGAGTCGCACATAATCCGGGATGCCGCAGGCGGCGAAGGCTGCCGAGATCGACGAGCCGGCCCGGCTCAGCATCTTGTCGAAATCCGGGAAGCGCTCGGCCGAAAGGAGATGCACGCCGGTGCTCACCGGCACGCCACCGGCAAGGCTCAGCGTCTCGATCCGCCAGAGCGGCGCCCCGTCCTCCAATCGCAGCGCCGCGCAGGCCTCCGCCTCGCCCTTGACGATCTCGGCGCCCAGGATCGAGCCTGCCACGGTGATGCCGGCCGCACCAAAATTGGTCCGCATGCTGACGCGCCGGCCGATGCGATAGGGGAAGCGCGGCGCCGTGACCTGCGTCCCGCGGCCGCGAGAGACGCTGACCAGCCCACGATCGGCGAGATGCCGAAAGGCCTGGCGAACCGTATGCCGGTGCACGCCATAGCGCTCAGCCAGCGCGAGCGAAGAGGGCAATGTGGCGCCCGTCTCATATTCGCCGCGCCCGATCGCCGCTTCGATCTCGTCCGCGATACGCCGCCATGCCGTGGCGGCTTCGCCGGCCTGGCTGGCTGCATGGGCATCCGTCATCAAAGCTTCATCCAAAATGTATAGACCTTTCCCCGTGACGACCTTATCGTAGTCTAGACATTAGGCCCTGACCAGAGAGCGACCTGAGATGAGCGGGACCACTCCACGACAGCAATGGCTGGCAATCCTCGCCCGAGCCTCACGCGCCGAGATCGAGAGTCTCGCCGGCGGGCTCGGCGCCCTGCCCGACCATGACGTGCTGAAGGCGCCCGAAACCGGGACCGTCATGGTCGAGGGCCGCGCCGGCGGCGCGGGACGCCGCTTCAACCTCGGCGAAGCCACCGTGACGCGCTGCGTCGTACGCCTCGGCGACGGCACCATGGGCTTTTCCTACGCTCTCGGTCGCGATGGCCGCAAGGCGCGGCTCGCAGCCGTGATCGACGGGCTGTTGCAGGGCGAAGGCGAGGCTGGGCCGCTCCGCAGCGGCGTCGCCGAACTCGCAGATCGCCAGCAGGCGGCGCGCACCCTCGCCTCCCGCAAGGCTGCAGCCACCAAGGTCGATTTCTTCACTCTGGTCCGGGGCGCGTGATGCAGAACGACACACTCATTGGCGCCGGCCTTTCCGACCCGGTCTTCCAGTCCCAGGCCGCCTTCCGCGCCCTGCTCGCCGCCTTGTCGGAGCCAGGTCTCGTCCAGGACGTCGCAACCGGCTTTGCTGCGCCGGCAGGACTGGAACCGGCAACCGCCATCGCCCTGCTGACCCTTGCCGATTACGAGACGCCGATCTGGCTGCCGGCCGATCTGCGGGCCGGCCCCGCCGGCGCCTGGCTGCGCTTCCATTGCGGCGCGACATTGGTCGAAAGCCCTGATGAAGCCGCCTTCGCCGTGCTGAACGGCACCGATATCGCTCCGGCGCTGTCCGCCTTCAGCCCCGGCACCGACCAGTTTCCGGATCGCTCGACCAGCGTGATCGTACAATGCGCCAGCCTCGCAGGTGGCGACGCCGTGACGCTGGCCGGCCCGGGCATTGCTGACAGCCACGAGATTGCACCGAAGGGACTGCGCCCCGGCTTCTGGACCGAGGTCACGGCCAATGCCGCGCGCTACCCCCTCGGCATCGACCTTATCCTCAGCCATGGCGAGGCGATCATCGGCCTGCCGCGCTCGACGCAGATCCTGGAGGCCCGCTGATGTATGTCGCCGTCAAGGGGGGCGAGGCCGCCATCCTCGCCACACATGATCTCATCGCGGAAGCCCGCCGCGGCAACGAGGCCGTGCCCGAATTGGCCGTCGCGCAGATCCGCGAGCAGATGGGGCTCGCCTGCGCCCGCGTCATGAACGAAGGCTCGCTCTACGATCCCGATCTCGCGGCGCTGGCGCTGAAGCAGGCGCAGGGCGACGCGATCGAGGCCGCCTTCCTGATGCGGGCCTATCGCACGACCTTGCCGCGCTTCGGCTCGTCGGAGCCGGTCGACACGGCGCAGATGGCGATCCGCCGCCGCGTATCCGCCACCTACAAGGATCTGCCGGGTGGCCAGGTGCTTGGCCCGACCTATGACTACACCCACCGCCTGTTCGATTTCGCGCTGATGGATGGCGCCTCGCCTGTCGCAGTACCAGCGGCGGCGGCCGACCCGCTCGACGCCACCATGCCGCGCGTGCCCGACATTCTCGGTGCCGAAGGCCTGATGGAAGCCGAAGAGCCGCCCGAGGGCGATCCGCGTCCCTTCGACCTCACCCGCGAGCCGGTCTCCTTCCCCGCCGACCGTGATGTCCGGCTCCAGGCCATGGCGCGCGGCGATGAGGGCTTCATGCTCGGCCTCGGCTATTCCGTGCAGCGCGGATACGGCAATTCGCACCCCTTCGTCGGCGAGGTCCGGGTGGGCGAAGTCAGCGTCGAATTCGTGCCCGAGGAACTCGGCTTCGCCGTCGATCTCGGCGAGATCACGCTGACCGAATGCCAGATGGTCAACCAGTTCAACGGCACCAAGGACGTGCCGCCGCAGTTCACACGCGGCTATGGCCTCGCCTTCGGCCATGCCGAGCGCAAGGCGATGTCGATGTCGCTGGTCGACCGTGCGCTCAAGGCACGCGAGTTCGGCGAGGCGGCAGAGTATCCCGCGCAGCAGGACGAATTCGTGCTCTACCACTCCGACAATGTCGAGGCGGCCGGCTTCGTCGAGCATCTCAAGCTGCCGCATTATGTCGACTTCCAGGGTGAGCTCGAACTGATCCGCCGCATCCGCCGCGAGCGCGAGCAGCGCCTGGCGGGCGAGACCCAAGAGACCCAGGTCCAAGAGACGCAAGACACCCTGCCGGAGGCCGCGGAATGACCCTGCATCAGATCGTCCCCGGCGAAGATACAAAGCCGGCTTATAATTATGCCTATCTCGACGAGCAGACCAAGCGGATGATCCGCCGCGCCCTGCTCAAGGCGGTCGCGGTGCCCGGCTATCAGGTGCCGTTCGGCTCGCGCGAAATGCCGTTGGCGCGCGGCTGGGGCACCGGCGGCATCCAGATCACCGCCGCGATCATTGGCCCCGACGATGTGCTGAAGGTCATCGACCAGGGCGCGGACGACACCACCAACGCCGTCTCGATCCGCCGCTTCTTCGAGCGTACGGCGGATGCGAACACGACCGAGGCGACGGACGAGGC
Source organism: Allobosea sp. 05T439 (assembly GCF_056396005.1). Lineage (NCBI taxonomy): Bacteria > Pseudomonadati > Pseudomonadota > Alphaproteobacteria > Hyphomicrobiales > Alloboseaceae > Allobosea > Allobosea sp. 05T439. Next base: position 115,344 of record NZ_JBFTKP010000001.1, read on the forward strand.
CACCATCATCCAGACCCGCCACCGCATCCCGGAAGCGCCGCTGAAGGCCGGGCAGATCATGGTCTACCAGGTGCCGCAGCCCGAACCCCTGCGGAAGCTCGAGCCGCGCGAGGCCGAGACCCGGAAGATGCACGCCTGGGCCGAATACGGGCTGATGCAGGTCAAGCTCTACGAGAATATCGCCCGCTTCGGCGAGGTGACGACGACCTATGACTATCCGGTCGACGTCAATGGCCGCTATGTGATGGCGCCCTCGCCGATCCCGAAATTCGACAATCCGAAGATGCATATGTCGCCCTCGCTCCAGCTCTTCGGAGCCGGCCGCGAGAAGCGCATCTATGCGGTGCCGCCCTATACCAGCGTGCGCAGCCTCGACTTCGAGGACCATCCCTTCCGCATCCAGAGCTGGAACGAGCCCTGCGGGCTCTGCGGCGCGACCGATTCCTATCTCGACGAAGTCATCACGGACGACCGCGGCGGCCGCATGTTCGTCTGCTCCGACAGCCACCATTGCGAGACGCGGCGCGCCGACGGTCATCGCGGCGCGATGCTGGCCGACGCATCGGCGCTCCATCTCGTCGACGACAAGCAGGCCAAGGACGAGGTGTCGAAGTCATGACCCAGCATGTCTCCCCGCAGGATCTCGGCATCGATCCCGATCCGCTGCTCTCGGTCTCCGGCGTCAGCCGCTTCTACGGCGAGCGCATCGGCTGCGCCGATGTCTCCTTCGATCTCTGGCCGGGCGAGGTGCTCGGCATCGTAGGCGAATCCGGCTCGGGTAAATCGACCCTGCTGCGCTGCCTTGCCGGCATCGACGCACCGGACGAGGGCGAAGTGCTGTTCCGAGGCTCCGGTCAGCCGCTCGACATCTATTCGGTCGCCGAGCAGGATCGCCGCCGCCTGATGCGCACGGCCTGGGGCATCGTGCACCAGAACCCGCGCGACGGCCTGCGCATGGACGTCTCGGCCGGCGGCAATGTCGGAGAGCGCCTGATGGACCGCGGCGACCGGCATTACGGCAAGATCCGCGAGCGCGCGCTCGACTGGCTCACCCGTGTCGAGATCGCCGAGAACCGCATCGACGATCGTCCGCGCCAGTTCTCGGGCGGCATGCAGCAGCGCCTGCAGATCGCCCGCGTATTGGTCTCGGAGCCGAAACTCGTCTTCATGGACGAGCCGACCGGCGGCCTCGACGTCTCCGTGCAGGCGCGGCTGCTCGATCTGCTGCGCGTGCTGGTCCGTGATCTCGGTCTGGCCGCCATCATCGTCACGCATGACCTCGCCGTCGCGCGCCTGCTCACCGACCGGCTGATGGTGATGAAGGACGGCCGCGTCGTCGAGCAGGGACTGACCGATCAGGTCCTGGACGACCCCCATCACGCCTACACGCAGTTGCTCACCTCGGCGGTGCTGAGCGTATGAGCGTCACAATCGCGTCACCGGAACCGCGCAAGGCATCCCGACCATGACCACGATGATTCACGTCGAGAACGTCGCCAAGACCTTTACCCTGCACAATCAGGGCGGGGTCCGGCTGCCTGTCTTCGACAATATCAATTTCAGCGTCGACGCCGGCGAGGCGCTCGTCCTGGCCGGAGCCTCCGGCGCCGGCAAGTCGAGCCTGCTGCGCATTCTCTACGGCAACTACCGGCCGAGCTCCGGCCATATCCACATCACCCATGCCGGCCGGGCCATCGACATCGTCGCGGCCGTGCCGCGTACCGTGCTCGATATCCGCCGCCGCACGCTCGGTTTCGTCTCGCAGTTCCTGCGCGTGATCCCGCGCGTTTCGGCGCTCGACATCGTCCGCGATCCGCTGCTGGCACGCGGCGTCTCCCCTGATGAGGCCAGCGCGCGCGCCAAGGCGATTCTCGCTCGGCTGAACCTGCCGGAACGCCTCTGGCACCTCGCGCCCGCCACCTTCTCCGGCGGCGAGCAGCAGCGCGTCAACATCGCCCGCTCCTTCGTCGATCCGGCGCCGATCCTGCTGATCGACGAACCGACCGCCTCGCTCGATGCCGCCAATCGCGACGTCGTGGTTGACCTGATCGGTGAGGCGCGCGCAAACGGGTCCGCCATCGTCGGGATCTTCCATGACGAGGCGGTGCGCGAGCGCGTCGCCACCCGGTATCTCGACATCACCGCATTCCGGAAGGCCGCCTGATGCAGACCGTTCTCACCAATGCCAAGCTGATCCTGGAGAACGAGGTCGTMACCGGCACGATCGCCTTCGACGCAACCGGGATCACCGATGTCGACCAGGGCCGCTCACAATTGCCGGGCGCGATCGACATCGGCGGCGACTATGTCGCGCCCGGCCTCGTCGAGATGCATACCGACAACATGGAAAAGCACTTCATGCCCCGGCCCAAGGTGTTCTGGCCGAACGGGCTTGCAGCCGCGCTGGTCCATGACGCCCAGATGGCGGCCTCCGGGGTCACCACCGTCTATGACGCGGTCTGCGCCGGCACGCCCTTCTCGGCCAAGGATTACCGCAAGGACATCTTCGCCGACGTGATGAAGGCGCTGCGCGAAGGCAAGGCCGCAGGCGTCTTCCGCATCGACCACCGCATCCACATGCGCTGCGAACTGACCAGCCCGGACCTGATGCGCGACATCGAGCCCTATCGCGAGGACGATCTCGTCCAGCTCGTCTCGCTGATGGACCACACGCCCGGCCAGCGCCAGTGGCGCGACATTCAGCACCTGCGCACCTATGCGCTCGGCAACGGCAAGACCGAGGCCGAGTTCGAGGAGGACGTCGCCGTCCGCCAGTCCGAAGGCACGGCCAATGTGCCGAGCAACTGGAGCGCCGTGGTCGAGATGTTCCGGACGCGCGGCATCCCGATCGCAACCCATGACGACACCACGGTCGACCATGTCGAGGCCGGTGTCGCATCGGGCGCCGTGATCTCGGAATTCCCGACCACGATCGAGGCGGCGGCTGCCGCGAAACAGCGTGGACTTGCCACCATCGCCGGCGCACCGAACGTCGTGCGCGGCGGCTCGCATTCCGGCGGCGTCTCGGTCTCCGAACTGGCCGAGAAGGGCCTGCTCGACGGCCTCTCCTCGGATTATGTGCCGGCAAGCCTGCTGCAGGCGGTGCTGAAGCTGCATGCCAGCCATGGCATCGCGCTGCCCGACGCCATGGGCATGGTGACCTGGAAGGTCGCCGACATCCTCGGCCTGAAGGATCGCGGCCATCTCAAGACCGGCCTGCGCGCCGACCTGGTGCGCTTCAAGGCACTCGGTGCGACGCCGGTGATCGCCGCCGTCTGGTCGAAGGGCGAGCGCGCATTTTGAGCACGCCGCGCTACGCTCTCTATTACGCCCCCGCCGCCGACAGCGCCCTCTGGCGCTTCGGCAGCGCCGTGCTGGGCTATGACGCCGTCACCGGCGCGGATGTCCCCGCCCTCGTGCCGCCCGGCTGCGATCACAGCCAGTGGCCGACGCTGACTGAGGAGCCGCGCCGCTACGGTTTCCACGCCACGCTGAAGGCGCCCTTCGAACTGGCTGCCGGTCGCAGCGAAGGCCAGTTGCGCGCCTTCGCCCATAATTATGCGGCAGGCCTCGAGAGCGTCCGTCTCGACGGCCTGTGTCTCACTGCGCTCGGTTCCTTCATCGCGCTGACTCCTTCGGCCGAAAGCCCGGCGCTGCAGCACTTCGCCTTCGCCCTCGTCCAGGCCTTCGAGCCGTTCCGCGCTCCGCTGGCCGAGGCCGACATGGCGCGGCGGCTGAAGCACCCGCTGACCCCGGCCCAGCGCGCCTATCTCGAAGCCTATGGCTATCCCTATGTCGGCGACGCCTTCCGTTTCCACATGACGCTGACCGGCTCGCTGCCGATGGATCAGGGGGCTGCGGTGCAACTCGCCCTCAGCGACGCCTATGCACGGGCCGTTCCGCCGAAGCCCGCCGTGATCGACCGCATCGCGCTGTTCAAGCAGGACACGCGGGCAGGCCGCTTCCGCCTGCTCGACAGTTTCCCGCTGGCCTGATCAGCGATGCGGGCTGAGCGCGGTCAACACGGCGACGAACTCGCCAGCCGCCTCGGCCACGGTCCGGTCGTTCTGGATCGAAACCAGTTGCGCGCGCTCGGTCGTCAGCGGCACCTCACGGGCAAGCCGGGCACGGATATCGGCCTCGCTTTCGCGTCCACGCGCTGCCAGCCGCCTGGCAAGAACCTCGTTCGGGGCGGTGATGTTGACCACCGTCACCTGGCCGGCAAGACGCTCGGCCGCGGGAACGGCCCGGCGCGAGCCATTGGCGATGACCACCTGCCCGCTCGCGATGCCAGCCAGCGCCGCGGCCGGAATGCCGTAGCAAAGGCCATGGGCGCGCCAGCTGAGCGCGAGGGCGCCGCGCGCCTCCGTCGCGTCGAATTCAGCCTCGCTGCAGCTGTCATGGTCCTCCGCGCCGGCCATGGCCTGGCGGGTGATCAGACGGCGGACGAAGGCGAAGCGGCCATCACCTGCCAGCGCGGCACGGGCGGCCTCCATCAACGTGTCCTTGCCCGCTCCGGACGGGCCAACCACCAGCACCAGGACTCCCGATCCTGCGGCCGTCATGGCTGCAGAGGGTTCCAGCAGATCTTGAGAGGATGATGACATGGCGGGCAAGAAACTCGGACTTGAACCTGTGATCGACCCGACCGCTCATGTGCGGCAGGCGACGCTCGGGCGCTACACCGAAATCGGCGCGCGCACCTCCTTCGTCGAGTCGACGATGGGGGACTACTCCTATGTCGTGAACGACTCGAATGTCATTTACACGACAATCGGCAAATTCTGTTCGATTGCGGCCATGACCCGCATCAACCCCGGCAACCACCCGATGCAGCGGGCGAGCCAGTCGCATTTCAGCTACCGCGCCAGCGCTTATTTTGACGATGCCGAGGACGACGCGCCCTTCTTCGCCTGGCGCCGCTCGACGCCGGTGACGATCGGCCACGATGTCTGGATCGGCCATGGCGCGATCGTGCTGGCCGGCCGCTCGATCGGCACGGGCGCAGTCGTCGCCGGCGGCGCCGTCGTCACCAAGGACGTGCCAGCCTACACCATCGTCGCCGGCAACCCGGCCAGGCCGATCCGCAGGCGCTTTCCCGAAGACATCGCCGAGAGGCTGATCGCGCTATCCTGGTGGGACTGGGATCATGCCGCCTTGCGGACCGCACTCGACGATTTCCGGACGCTGCCCGTCGAAGCCTTTCTCGAGCGCTATGAAGGCCTGCGGTGAACCGCTGGCGACTGACAATCCTGCGGCATAGGACCACAGACGCTCCGTCCTGCAGGCAAGAGCCGCAATCTTCTTCGGATATTAACCAGCCATCGCCGAGTTTCGGCCGGCGTGCCGAGGGGGCTCGGCGCATCAGGCTTGAGTAAACGGCTATGGCACCATCCGACGATCTCGCCCGGCGGCGCGACTTCATGAAGCTCGGTCCGGACGCGTTGCGGCGCATCCACGATGTCGAGGACACGCTGCTGGAGGCCCTGCCGGATGCGCTCGGCGCCTTCTATGCACAGGTCCGCGCCTTCCCCGAAACCCGCGTTTTCTTCGGCAGCGACGCCCATATCGAGCACGCGAAGAGCAAGCAGCTCGGCTACTGGGATCGTATCGCCCGGGGCCAGCTCGACGAGGATTATGTCGCCGCCGTCACCACGGTCGGCAAGGTCCACGCCAGGATCGGGCTGGAGCCGCGCTGGTATATCGGCGGCTATGCCCTGCTGCTGGAGCAGCTGATCGGCAAGGTGCTCGAGGCGCGTTGGCCGAAGGGCCGCTTCGGCGGCAAGATCGAAGGCGCCGAGGACCGTGCCGCCGAGATCACCGCCATCGTCAAGGCGACTCTGCTCGACATGGACTATGCCATCTCGGTCTATCTCGAGGCTTCCGAGGCGGCCCGTCTCAAGGTCGAGGCAGAGGCCCGCGCCGTCGAACAGGCCAAGGCGGACGAGCGCGACAGGGTCGTCAGCCTGGTCAGCGAAGGCATGGCCGCGCTCGCCAAGGGCGACCTGACCTTCCGCATGGATGCGGAGATGCCGCCCGAATACGCACTGCTGCGCAGCCATTTCAATCACGCCATGGAACAGCTCGGCGAGATGGTCACGACCATCCAGGCGACGTCGGGCTCGATCGCCACCTCCTCGCAGGAGATCGCGTCCGGTGCCGACGACCTGTCGCGACGCACCGAGGAACAGGCCGCCGCGCTCGAACAGACGGCGGCCACGACCGAAGAGCTCGCCGCGTCCGTCAAGACCTCAGCCCAGTCTTCGCGCGAGTCGGTTGCGCTGGCCGATGACGCCGCCGCCGTCGCCCGCACCGGCGGCACCATCGTCAGCGACGCGATCGATGCCATGACCCGTATCGAGCAGGCCTCGAAGAAGATCTCGGAGATCACCACAGTGATCGACGGCATCGCCTTCCAGACCAATCTTCTCGCGCTCAACGCCGCGGTCGAAGCGGCGCGCGCCGGCGATGCCGGGCGCGGCTTTGCCGTCGTCGCAGCCGAGGTCCGGGCGCTTGCCCAGCGCTCGGCCGAAGCCGCCAAGGACATCACCGGGCTGATCGGATCTTCCGATGCCGAGGTCGCCGAAGGCGTCCGGCTCGTCCGCCTCGCTGGCGGCACGCTGGAGAAGATCGTCGATGCCTCGATGCGCGTCTCCGGCACCGTCAACGAGATCGCGGTGGCGTCCGGCGAACAGGCCAATGGCATCKACGAGATGAGCCAGACCGTCAGCCATATGGATGAGATCACCCAGAGCAACGCGGCTCTCGCCGAACAGAGCGCAGCCTCGGCCCGGACCCTGCTCAGCCAGATCGAGCGGCTGAACCAGCTCGTCGCAGCTTTCCGCACGCAGGAGCAGCGCGCGGCGGCACGGCACCGGGCAGCCTAGGAACCCTGGCCTATCTCCGGACGAGGGCGACGAGATAGACGCTCTCGCCCGCGCCCGGGTTGAAGAAGGACGAATCCGCCGGCGGCCCGAGTTGCAGACAGTCACCCTGCTGCAGGGTGTGGGTGACGCCGCCTTCGCGGAATTCGAGCTCGCCCTGCAGAACCCAGATCTGCTGGCGCTGGAACAGGAAGGCGGCGGCCGGATACGGCACCCGCACACCGGGCGGCAGCGTGATCTGCAGCAGCTCGAGAATATCTCCGGAGGGCGGCGAGATCGTCCGGCGGACGTAGCCGGTTTCCGGATCCTGCCAGACCGGCTGATGGCCATGCCGGCTGATGCGGTCTTCCGAGCGCTCGGCCAGGGCCAACAGCACCGAGAGCGACAGGCCAAAAGCTCCCGACAGCCGCCCGAGCACGGTTGCCGTCGGGCTCGCATCGCCGCGCTCGATCTTGCTGATCATCGCCTTCGAGACGCTTGAACGCTCGGCAAGATCGGCCAGCGACCAGCCGCGCGTGTCCCGTTCGATCCGGATGCGGGCGGCGATGGCCTGATTGGGGTCGTCTTGGCTCTGGGAACGCATGGACTCTCGATGGTCAGCTTCTGAGGCGGGTCCTAAGTTCTTCCGGCGTCTCGCCCGCCCACTCAAGAGGCTCGACCCGAAAAATGATGCCTCATGCCTGAATCGTCTTCTATAGAAGCCAAACGTATACTATAGGAGACGACAGGGCGCCTTCGGACGGTTCCGCACGGRCGCAGAAGGCCGGTGAGCGATGCATCCTGGACTCCGAACTCCCGGCGGGACCACCACCCCCTATTCCGCGAAGGCGAGCTCGCTTGCGCTCCTCCTCCTCGCCGAAACCCTGGCAATGGCGGCCTGGTTCGCCTCGGCCGCGGCGATCGCGGCGATCCGGCGGGAGCAGCCGCTCGACCCGCTGAGCGAAGTGCTGCTCACCAGTTCCGTCCAGGCCGGCTTCGTCCTCGGCACGCTCGCGAGCAGCCTGCTCGGCCTGGCCGACCGCTTCGATCCGCGCCGCCTCTTTGCACTCTCCGGCGCGGCAGCGGCTGCGCTAACCGCTGCGCTCGCGTTGCTGCCGCCGGTCGGGCCGGTGACGATCGCCCTGCGGGTCCTGACCGGCCTGTGCATGGCAGGCATCTACCCGGTCGGCATGCGCATCGCCGCGACCTGGGCGAACAGGGACCTCGGCCTGCTGATCGGCCTCCTGGTCGGCGCCCTCGTCATCGGCTCGGCGAGCCCGCATCTGCTCGGTGCCTTCGAGGGCATAGGCTGGCGCGGCATCTATCTCGGCGCCGCGGCCTCGACGCTATGCGGCGCCGTCCTCATCCTGTTCGCCGGGCTCGGGCCCCATCTCGTCCGACGCGCCGGTCTCGCTCTCGGCCAGTTCGCCCAGGCCTGGCGCAACCCTGCGCTGCGTCTCGCCAATGCCGGCTATTGCGGCCACATGTGGGAGCTCTACGCCATGTGGGCCTGGCTCGGCGTGTTCCTGCAGCAGACCATCGCCGGCCGCGGTCCGCAGGCCGGACACGGCGCAGCCGCAGTGCTGACCTTCTTCGCCGTCGCCTCCGGCGCGCTCGGCGCCTGGCTCGGCGGCTGGCTGGCCGACAGGCTCGGCCGCACCGCTGTCACCATCGGCGCCATGGCGCTCAGCGGCGCCTGCGCGCTTGCGATCGGCTGGCTCGCCGCAGCCCCTGTCATGCTGGCTGTCGTCGCGATCCTCTGGGGCATCTCGGCCGTGGCCGACTCCGCCCAGTTCTCGGCCAGCGTCGCCGAGCTCGCCGAGCCCTCGCTGGTCGGGACCATGATCACGGCGCAGACCTGCGCCGGCTTCCTGGTGACGCTTGTCTCGATTCACCTCGTGCCGCATTTCGTCTCGGCCTTCGGGTGGACGGCGGCCTTCTCGGCGCTGGCGCTCGGCCCCGCCGCCGGCTGCTGGGCGATGTGGCGGCTACGCCGGCTTCCCGAGGCAAGCAGGCTCGCGGGCGGGAACCGCTAAGGCCCCCTAACCCTCCGCTGCCCGCGCCACCGCCTGGCCCAGCCGCGCGATCGCCTCGGCCGCGCCCGCCTTCAGCGTGACGTCCTGCGCCTCGGCATCCCTGGAGAGCTGCTCGCTCAGCGCCGCGAGGCTGACCTCGTTGCCGCTCGCTACGAGCTTCAGCACCGCGTTCGCGAGAACATTCGGCCAATAGGCGGCACCGCCCTTGGCCAGCCCCTTCGCCTTGCGGCCCTCGAACTCCTTGGTGAGTTGCTCCGGCGTCTTCCTGGCCATGTCCGTCTCCGGTTCCTCTGCTGGTTTGGCCCCATGGACGAGACGGAAGCGGCGCGGTCAAGCCCGGTGGCACAACGATGGACCCCGGCGCCTCTCTTCTGGCCGGAGAAGATGCGAAGCGCCGGCCCCTTCCCACCATGCTTGACCTCGTCTCGGGCGCAGCCGCATCCGACGCATGGGCCGCCAACCTCAAAACCGTGATCGTCAGGCCCAAAATCCCTCATGGACCGTTCATTTTACGAGGAATATCCTCTTTTCCGGAGATCTGACCGGGATGGGATGCGCTCGCCCGGCCCAGGTTCCGCCGACGGGCATGCCCCGTCAGGAGGCGATGACCATGACCAAGACCAGCACTGCGCTTGCCCTCGGCCTGTTTGCGCTCGCGGGCGGCGTCGTCCTGCCGGCCGCGACACCGGCCCAGGCCCTGACCATGAAGGAATGCAGCACGAAATATAACGCCGCCAAGACCGGCAATACGCTGGGTGGCCAATCCTGGAACGACTTCCGCAAGAGCCAGTGCAGCGATGCCGCAACGCCGGCCGCCGCAACGCCGGCTGCTGCCCCGACCGCCGCACCAGCCGCCGCCCAGCCGAAGCCGCAGATGGCAGCGCCGGCCGCCGCGCCGGCTCAGGCGAAGCCGCACGCCGCCATGCCAGCCGCCATGGGCAATGCTGTCTTTCCGGCCAAGGTCGACCCGAAATACGCTTCCGAGACCGCCGGCAAGCAGCGTTTCAAGACCTGCAACGACCAGTACAACATCAACAAGGCCAATGGCGGCAATGGCGACCTGAAATGGATCCAGAAGGGCGGCGGCTATTACAGCCAGTGCAACACCAAGCTGAAGGGCGTCTGAGACAGGCGCAAGGCGCCCCGCTTCCCCTCTCCCTGATCTCGGGCCTGCCCGAGATCAGCTCTCGGAAGTATCGAAATCGGGAACATCCGACTTCAATCCGGGAGAGGTGTCCTCGCACCGTCCCGGGAAGTAATTGCCCGGCAGTTTCTTCCCGCCTGCCGGGATTGCGCGTGCAGCAGCACCGAAGACAATCAATAAAGCATTGAGAAACAAAGACTTCTCCGGAAGCGTCGCTGGCCCGCCCCTTGCGTGACGCGTGCAACCAGCCCGGAGGTTGCCATGTCGATTTCAATCTCGTCGTCCCAGCCGGCCACGTCGCTTGCCGATGCCTTCAAGACCGTTGCCAAGGTCGCCGACAAGTCCGCCGCGCAGAAGACGGCGGAAACGGATTTCCTCAAGCACGCCCAGATGACGCCGGCCGAGCGCATGCACACCGCCATGCTCGCCAAGTTCGGTCTGACCAAGGAACAGTTCGACCAGCTCGATCCCAAGGCCAAGGGCGAGATCGCCGACAAGATCCGCGACGAGATCAAGAAGCAGCTGGAAGCAAGCGGCACCATGCGGACCGGCGTGATCACCGACAAGAAGATCTGAACGGGCGCGAGCGCGTCGCGCTTTACAGCGCCACCGCCACGGCATCATCCTGCCCCTCCCCGGTCGGGAGGATGACGCCATGTGTGGACGCTTCAGCCAGGCCTTTACCTGGGAGGAGATCGTCGCCTTCAGCCAGCCGCTGACGGTGCCGACCGAGCGGGCCAATCTCCAGCCGCATTACAATCTCGCGCCGACCGACACGGTGCGGATCATCGTCAGGACGCCGCTCGGCCGCGAACTCATCCCGGCGCGCTGGGGGCTGATTCCGCCCTGGCACAAGGGCAGGCCGAACGAGGTCGGCGCCACTTTCAATGCTCGCGTCGAATCGGTCGCGACGAAGCCGACCTTCCGCTCGGCCTTCAGGAGCCGGCGCTGCATCATCCCAGCCAGCGGCTTCTTCGAATGGACCGGCCCGAAGGGCGACAAGACCCCGCATTTCATCAGCGCCGCCGACGGCGCCCTGCTCGCCTTTGCCGGGCTCTGGGAACGCTGGAAGGACCCGGAGACCGGGCAGGAAATCATCAGCTGCACGATCATCGTGCGCGATCCCGTCGCCGGCATCGCGACACTGCATGACCGCATGCCCTGCATGCTCCACCCCAGGGATTTCGACGTCTGGCTCGATGGCTCCGCCGGCGAAAAGCTGCTGACCGATCCGCCGCCGGCGCTGCGCGACTGGATCGTCGACCGCCGCGTCAACAAGAGCAGCGTCGGCGATGACGATCCCGGGACGATCACGCCGTTGGGTTAGCCGGCTCACGCGAAACCCCGGCTCTTCTGCAATGCCCTGCCTGCAGACCAGGGCGTCGGTCAGCGTCGTTGCGCCGCACGGCCGGGCGGTGCAGGAGCGGCGCAAAAGGGCCGCATGGCCCGGCCGTTCAGGACAACCATCATGCCTCTCGCCTCCCGCGCGCTTGCCGCGGCTTTCGCCTGCCTCCTCCTCTCCTCCCCGGCGTCAGCCGCGATCACCGACCCGGAGATGACCTGCGCCGCCTATCTCAGGAATGGCGGCCACAAGCCGGCTGGCCATGCCGCCAGGGACAGGACACCGGCCGATGTCGCAGCCAGGATCAGGGCGTTTTGTGCCGCCAATCCGAAGATGAAGGCGATGGATGCAGAGATGACGATGACGGGGGATTGAGCCGGGCGAGGCTCGATCGTGGCTACACGTCCAGCAGGCTTTACTCTGTCATCGCGGCTGGGCGAGCCGGCCCGGCAGTCGCCTGCCAGCCCGGCTCTGACCGGGGGGCGGACGAAACCAAGCTCACCTCGGCTGGTCCCATCAGAGCGCCGACGTTCAAGAGATTCAACACCGGCTTTCGGCGCATTGCTCAACCCAAGGGATGAACCACGCCAGCACCATAACGATGAGTCAGCTGGTTGATGCCGCACAGTGGCTATCAAATACGTGACGTGACATTTCGAGGGTGCCATTCGGGGCGGGCTTCCTGCTCCCGGCAATCCCACCGCTAGTGACTTCCTGGCCGTGGCGCGGCAACCGCTATTCTGAAATCCAATCTGTCACCATTTGATCCTTCGTTCATTGCCATTTGATTGTTCGCGCTACAATAAGCTCGCCGCTTGACTCCCCCCGCCCTGATCCCCTACCCCCATCGACGGGACACGCCGCCCCAACGCGGCGCGCCCATCTGTAAGGATGGAGACATCGATGGCGAATACTGTTCCGGCCACGCGTCCGCGCGTGCCGCATTTCTCGTCCGGCCCCTGCGCCAAGCGCCCCGGCTGGTCCCTTAAAGCCCTGTCAGATGCGGCGCTCGGCCGCTCGCACCGTGCCAAGATCGGCAAGGACAAGCTCAAGCTTGCGATCGACCTGACCCGTGAGATCCTGCAGGTGCCGGCGGATTACCGCATCGGCATCGTGCCCGCCTCCGATACCGGCGCGGTCGAGATGGCGATGTGGTCGCTGCTCGGAGCCCGCGGCGTCGACATGCTCGCCTGGGAGAGCTTTGGCGAGGGATGGGTGACCGATGTCGCCAAGCAGCTCAAGCTCAGCGATGTCCGCATCTTCAATGCGCCCTATGGCGAGCTGCCGAACCTGAAAAAGGTCGACACGAAGGACCGCGACGTCGTCTTCACCTGGAACGGCACGACGTCCGGCGTCCGCGTCATCGACGCGAGCTGGATCGCCGATGACCGCGAGGGCCTGACGATCTGCGACGCAACCTCGGCCGCCTTTGCCCAGCGCCTCGACTGGGAGAAGCTCGATGTCACGACCTTCTCCTGGCAGAAGGTTCTGGGCGGCGAAGCGGCCCATGGCATGATCGTGCTCTCACCACGCGCCGTCGAACGCCTCCTGACCTACAAGCCGGCCTGGCCGCTGCCGAAGGTTTTCCGCATGACCTCCGGCGGCAAGCTCTCCGAGGGCATTTTTGTCGGCGAGACGATCAACACGCCCTCGATGCTCGCGGTCGAGGACTATCTCGATGCGCTGCACTGGGCGAAGAAGGTCGGCGGGCTGGACGGACTGGTGAAGCGCGCCGACGGCAATGCCCGCGTGCTCGCCAAGTTCGTGCGCGAGAATGACTGGATCGATTTCCTCGCGGTGAAGCCGAAGACGCGCTCGAACACCTCGGTCTGCCTGAAGTTCACCGACCCGGCGGTGACGGCACTGCCGGCCGACGCGCAGGCGGCCTTTGCCAAGCAGGTGGTGTCGATCATCGAGAAGGCCGGCGCTGGCTTCGATCTCGGGCATTATCGCGACGCCCCTCCCGGCCTGCGGATCTGGTGCGGCGCAACCGTGCAGAGCCGCGATCTGAAGGCGCTGCTGCCCTGGATCACCTATGCCTTCAACGAGGCCAAGGCCGGGTTGAAGAAGGCGGCGTAACGCTGTCGCGCCGAGCTGCACGTCATGGTCGGGCTTGTCCCGACCATCGCCGCTTGCGACGCCGATGACGGGCCGGACGATGACAGCAGGTCGGGCCAGTCCTTTTGCCCAGACGCGGGCCTGACCCGCGCGAAGACGTGGATGGTCGCCGCAAGCGGCGGCCATGACGACCTTCTCCATTTTAGCCCGCTCTCCGCGCGGGCAACCGAGGGATTCCCATGACCGCTCCCAAAGTCCTGATTTCGGACGCTCTTTCTCCCGCCGCCGTGCAGATCTTCAAGGATCGCGGCATCGACGTGACCTTCGATCCGAGCCTCGGCAAGGACAAGGACAAGCTCGCCGCGATCATCGGCGAGTATGACGGCCTCGCCATCCGCTCGGCGACCAAGGCCACCGCCAAGCTCCTGGAGCAGGCGAAGAATCTCAAGGTCATCGGCCGCGCCGGCATCGGCGTCGACAATGTCGAGATCCCGGCGGCGACCGCGCGCGGCATCATCGTGATGAACACGCCCTTCGGCAATTCGATCACCACTGCCGAGCATGCCATCGCCATGATGTTCGCGCTCGCCCGGCAGATCCCCTCCGCCGACCTCTCGACCCAGGCCGGCAAGTGGGAGAAGAACCGCTTCATGGGCGTCGAGATCACCGCCAAGACGCTCGGCCTGATCGGCTGCGGCAATATCGGCTCGATCGTCGCCGAGCGCGGCATCGGCCTGAAGATGCGCGTCATCGCCTTCGACCCCTATCTCTCGCCGGAACGCGCCGTGCAGCTCGGCGTCGAGAAGGTCGAGCTCGACGAGTTGCTGAAGCGTGCGGATTTCATCACCCTGCACGTGCCGATGACCGAGAAGACGAAGAACATCCTCTCGGCCGAGAATCTCGCCAAGACCAAGAAGGGCGTGCGCATCATCAACTGCGCGCGCGGCGGCCTGGTCGACGAGGCAGCACTCGCCGAGCTGATCAAGTCCGGCCATGTCGCGGGCGCCGCCTTCGACGTGTTCTCGGCTGAGCCGGCCGAGACGAACCCGCTCTTCGGGCTGGAGAACGTCGTCTGCACGCCGCATCTCGGCGCCTCGACCAATGAGGCGCAGGAGAATGTCGCGCTCCAGGTCGCCGAGCAGATGTCGGACTACCTGCTCAAGGGCGCGATCACCAATGCGGTCAACTTCCCGTCGATCTCGGCCGAGGAAGCGCCGCGGATCAAGCCCTTCGTCGCGCTGGCCGAAAAGCTCGGCTCGTTCCTCGGACAGCTGACCGAAGCCGCCGTGAAGGGCATCCGCATCGAGTATGAGGGCGCGGTMGCCCAGCTCAATCTGAAGGCGATCTCGGCCGCCGCGATCACCGGCGTGCTGCGGCCCTTCCTGCCCGAGATCAACATGGTCAACGCCGCGATGATCGCCAAGGAGAAGGGCATCGTCGTCGAGGAGATGACACGCGAGGTCGCCGGCAATCTCGAGAGCGTCATCCGCATCGTCGTCGATGCCGAGGACATGCCGCGCCATGCCTCCGGCACGGTGTTCCAGGACGGCAAGCCGCGCATCGTCGAGATCCGCGACATCCAGGTCGATGCCGAGTTCGCGCCGCACATGCTCTATGTCCGCAATGCCGACAAGCCGGGCTTCATCGGTCAGTTCGGCTCGCTGCTCGGCGCGGCCGGCGTCAATGTCGCGACCTTCAGCCTTGGCCGCGACAAGCCGGGCGGGGATGCGATCTGCTATGTCGCCGTCGACGAGGCGATCTCGGACGAGCTGCTCGCCAAGATCCACGAGATCCCGATGGTGAAGCGGGCGCGCCGGCTGAAGTTCTGAAGCCGCCGGCATCGCGTCCAAACGGCGCCGCAATCCAGATCCCCTGTGGCCCCGCCACAGGGGATTTTTCATGCCGCGATTCGCCGCTCTCGCCCTCGCCTGCCTCGTTGCCACGCCAGCTCTCGCCGACTGGGACAGGGCAAAGCTCGACAGCGGCATCAAGACCATCGAACAGGATGCCAGGGGCCGCCTCGGTGTCGCGCTGATCGATCTGAAGGACCGCAAGAGCTGGTCGCATCGCGGGCAGGAGCGCTTCCCGATGCAGAGCGTCTTCAAGCTGCCGCTCGCGATCGCGGTGCTGCAGGCGGTCGAGGCCGGCAAGCTCGGGCTCGACCAGGAGATCCGCGTGAAGCGCACCGAGCTCGCGCCCTACTGGAGCCCGATGAAGAAGGGCTTCAAGGGTGAGGAACAGGGCTACACGGTCACGGATCTTCTGACCCGCTCGACCGGGGCAAGCGACAACAGCGCCGCCGACGTGCTGATGAAGCGGACCGGCGGGCCGAAGGTCGTCACGACGATGCTGAACGAGGGCGGCATCGCCGGAATTTCGGTCGATCGCTATGAGCGCGAATTCCAGCCCGAGATCGCCGGCCTGCCGGCCTTCGCCTGGGATGAGGTCATCGACGACGAAGCCTTCGAGGCCGCGATCGCGGCCATGCCGAGGGAGAAGCGGCGCCCGGCGCTGGAGAGCTATATCAAGGGCGAAGCTCGGGATTCCGCCACGCCCGAGGCCTCGATCGCCTTTCTCGAAGGCCTCGCCAGGGGCAACTGGCTGCGCGAGCCGGCGCATGACCGGCTTCTGACCGAGATCCTCTTGAAATCACCGACCGGCGCCCAGCGGGTCAGGGCCGGCGTCCCCGCTGGCGCGAGTTTCGCGCATAAGACCGGCACCGGCGACACGCTCGACGGCATCAACAGCGCCACCAACGATATCGGGATCGTCGCTCTGCCCGACGGGCGGCGTTTCGCGATCGCGGTCTATCTTGCCGGCGCGCAGGCCGATGCCACAGCGCGCGAAGCGGCGCATGCAGCCGTGGCGAAGCTCGCGGTCGAGAGCCTGAACTAAAGCATCGGCCCGAAAAGTGGAGTGCGGTTTTCGGGAAAGCGATGCAAATACAGGAGGTTAGATCATCGGACTGGATATATATGATATCCGATCCGTTGATCTAAGGGATCACGCCCTGGAGGCGCGATGTTCGGCGATCCAGATGCCGCCGAGCACCAGCGTCAGCGCCAGCCCGTGATAGAGCGCGAGTCGCTCGCCCAGGATCAGCACGGCGAGCATCGGTGCGAAGACCGGCACCAGGTTGACGAAGACGCCGGCCCGGCCAGGTCCGATCAGCTCGACCGCGCGCAGGAAGAAGAGCTGGGAGAGCAGCGACGGCCCGAGCACGACAAAGGCCAGGATCGCCCAGCCTTCGTGGGTCGGCCAGATGACGCTGCCGTTCCAGATTTCGAGCCCGAGCAGCGGCAGTGAGACGATGCCGGCGACGATCGCCATCGCCGTGAAGAAGACCAGCCCCGGCACGGCCGGACGCGAGCGGATCCCGACCGTGTAGCCGGCATAGAAGACGCAGCCGATGATCATCCAAACATCGCCCGGCACGAAACTGAAATTCGCCAGCGTCGCGAAGTCTCCGCGGCTCGCCGTCACCACGACGCCAAGCATGGTGACTGCGACGCCGATCGCCTGCATCCAGCCGATCGGCGTGCGATAGGCGATGAAGGCCCCGATCAGCACATAGACCGGGATCGAGCCCTGCAGAATCCCGATATTGATCGCGGTCGTCGAATAGGCCGCGAGGTACATCAGCGCGTTGAAGGCGGTGAAGCCAAGGGCGCCGAGCATGATGATCCGCCAGCGATGCGCCAGCAGGACCGGGGCATAGTGCTTCAGCTCGCGCCGCAGCATCAACGGCAGGATCGCGCAGACGAATACCCAGCGCAGCGAGGTCAGCGCCATTGGCGAGATCTGCCCCACGGCAAGCCGGCTCGCCACGGCATTGCCGCCCCACATCAAGGTGGTGAGGATCAGGAGCAGGTAGGCGTTGCCCCAGACACGCTGCGGCAGGGAGGTGGCTGGGGACAAGGTTGCGGCCTGTGCGGGGGCGGAATGCGCTTCAATAGCCTTGTGTCCCCGTCGCATCCTATGAGATGAGGCGCAAGGCTGCCCGTCGCCCGACGCATCCCTCCCAAGAGGCGTTTGCCACCATGCTGCATGTTTCGAGACCGCTGCGCCTGCTCGTCGTCGATGGCAACACACGGGAGCAGCGCGAGAGCCATGCTGCCGGCTATGGCAGCCAACCGGGCGAAGCCTATGCCGATGTCGTGCGCTCGATCGCGCCCGAGAGCATCACCGATATCTGCCTGCCCGCCGATGCCGGCGCGAACCTGCCGGACGGTGCGGGGCTCTCGTCCTATGACGGCATCTTCCTCACCGGTTCAGCCCTGCACATCTACAACCTCGAACCGTCGGTCACGCGCCAGATCGAGCTGATGCGGGCGATCTATGCCAGCGGCACGCCCAGTTTCGGCTCCTGCTGGGGCATCCAGATKGGCGCGGTCGCCGCCGGCGGCACCGTCGTCGCCAACCCCAGGGGCCGCGAGATCGGCGTCGCCCGCAAGATCACCCTGACCGAGGCCGGGCGCTCGCATCCGCTGCTCGCCGGTCGCCCGCTCAGCTTCGATGCGCCCGCAATCCATCTCGACACCATCGCCCTGCCCCCGGCGGATACGACGGTCCTCGCCTCGAATGCCTACAGCGCCGTGCATGCAGCCGAGATCCGCCATGACGGCGGCACCTTCTGGGGCGTGCAATATCATCCCGAATTCCCGCTCGGTCAGGTCGCCTCGATCCTCGGGCGCATGGTGCCAGCCCTGATCGCGGAAGGTTTCCGCAAGGACGAAGCGGCGGCGCAGAGCTGGCTTGCCGATCTCTACGCGCTCGATGCCGAGCCGACGCGGCATGATCTCGCCTGGGCTCACGGCCTCGATGAAGAGGTTCTGGACAGCGAGCGGCGCGTGACCGAATTGCGGAATTTCATCGCACATCGCGTCAAGCCTCACATGAGCATGCGCGCCAGGGCCTGAAAGCCAGGGCACATCCGCATTCCGGCCCAATTCCGCCTTGGCCGCGCCGAATTCCGACGCGCCAATTCGCCGCACTGATTTGCCTCGGGGGGAATGCCTGATGATGAGCCGACTTGCCGCCGCCCTGATCTTCGCGCCGAGCCTTGCAAGCGCAGCCGAGATCGAACTGCCGACGCGGATCGACCGGGTCACGGTCTATCCCGACGGCGCGGTGGTGACGCGGCTCGGCAAGGCCGAATTGCTGCAGGGGGCCTCGCAGGTCGTGCTGCGTGGCCTGCCGGCGGCGGTCGATCCCGCCTCGATCCGTGTCGAAGGCAAGGGTGACGGCGCCTTCGCGATTGGCGCGGTCGATGTCCGCCCCGTTCCCGGCGATGCCAGGCAGGGCCTCGATGCGGTGATCGAGACCAAGCTCAAGGCCCTGCGCGAGCAGAAGGAGACGCTAGAAGGTCAGGTCAGCGCGATCGAAGCCAAACGCGGGACCATCGAGCGTTTCGGCCAGACGGGCCCCGACAAGCTCGGCCCCGACGGCAAGGCACTGCCGATCAGCGACTGGCCGGCCGTGTTCGACGCGATCGGCACCGCGCTGGTCAAGGTCAATGACGAGCTGCGCATCGCCCGCAGCCGCGTCTCGGATACGCAGGCTGAAATCGAGGCTCTGGAGCGCACAAGGCCACAGGCCGGCCGCGGCAATGCACCCAAGCGCGACGTCGCGATCGCGGTCGAGGCCAAGGCCCCGCTCGCAGCCGAGTTCACCGTCAGCTACCGCGTCACCAGCGCGAACTGGCTGCCGAGCTATGAGGCCAGGCTGGCGACCGGCAGCGCCGCCGCCAAGCCCGAGATCACCTTCATTCGCCGCGCGGAGCTGCGCCAGCGCACCGGCGAGGACTGGACCGACGTCGCGCTGACCCTCTCGACCACGCGCTCGGCGGGCGGCACGCGCGCACCCGAGCTCGCCCCGGTGCAGGTCGCCTTCCTCGATGCGGCGGTTCTCTATGAGAGCCGCACACGCGTCAGTGCCGCGCCGGCCCCGATGGCGGCGGCCAAGGCGAGGGCCGAAGCCGAATTCGAGGCCGCGAAGTCGCGCAAGATGGCGGATTCAGCGCGCCCGGCAGAAGTCCAGACGGCCCAGGTCGAGACCAGTACCTATCAGGCGAGCTTCATCGTGCCTGGCCGCGTCACAGTCCCCCAGGGCGCGACGTCCAAGGCCGTGGTGCTGAGCCAGGGCCAGGTCAGCCCGACGCTCCTGGCCCGCGCCACGCCGGAGCTTGAGGAGAAAGCCTATCTCGAAGCCGTCTTCCTCCACGAGGACGAGGCACCGCTGCTTCCAGGCGAGGTCCTGCTGCACCGTGACGGCGCCTATATCGGCCGCGGCCGGCTCGGGCTGGTCGCGCCCGGCGACAAGGTCGAGCTCGGCTTCGGCGCAGATGACAAGCTCAAGGTCAGCCGCGCCCCGGTGCGCCGCCGGGAGAACGAGCCGACCTGGCTTGGCCAGACGCGCACGGATCTGCGCGAATTCAGGACTGTGGTGAAGAGCCTCCACGCTCAACCGGTCAAGGTCACCGTCATGGAACGCGTGCCCTTCTCGGAGAACAGTTCGATCACGGTCGAGACCCTGCCGCAGACTACGCCGCCCACCGAGAAACAGGTCGGCGACAAGCGCGGCGTCTCGGCCTGGACCTTCGATCTCGCCCCCGGCGCGGAGAAGGAGATCAAGCTCGCCTACCGCCTGAAATGGCCGGGGGACCGCGAGGTCACGTTCGAACCCAGGCCAATCCAGCCGGCGGACATGCCGCGCCCGCTGGCGCAGAACTGACTGGATGATCGGCGCGGATCTCGTATCCGGCCCGATGATCTAACTTTTCCCTGTTCGCATCGGCTTTCCCGAAAACCGCCATCCACTTTTCGGGCCGATGCTCGAGGGTTCAGCGCCGCACCGCCGCAGGGACGGCGCGGAAACTGATCGCCATCCGATTATAGGCGTTCATCAGGCCGATCGCGATCGTCAGATCGGCCAGTTCCTTCTCGCTKAACTGGGCAGAGGCGGCCGCAAACTCCGCATCGGGCACGGTGGTGTCGGCGACACGCGTCACGGTTTCGGCCCAGGCCAGGGCGGCCCGCTCCTGCTCGGAGAACAGGCTCGGCGCCTCGCGCCAGGCCGGCACCAGCACCAGCTTCTCGACGGCAAGGCCGCCCTTGAGCAAATCGCGCGAATGCATGTCGATGCAATAGGCGCAGCCATTGATCTGCGAGATCCTGAGATAGACCAGGTCGACCAGGGATTTGGCGAGGCCGGACTGGCCGACATGAGCATAGACTCCGCCAAGAGCCTTCATGCCGGCAGGCGAAACGCTGGTGTAATCGAGACGCTGGGTCATGGGGTCGCTCCTCACTGGTGATCGGGAGTGGTCAGCACC
This sequence comes from Allobosea sp. 05T439, assembly GCF_056396005.1. NCBI lineage: Bacteria > Pseudomonadati > Pseudomonadota > Alphaproteobacteria > Hyphomicrobiales > Alloboseaceae > Allobosea > Allobosea sp. 05T439. The sequence continues at coordinate 136,120 of NZ_JBFTKP010000001.1, forward strand.
TCTTCGGTGCTGTCGACGATGAAGACGGCGAGCAGGCGCGCCGGCTCGGTCTTGCTGGCATTCTCGCTGATTGTGTGGTGCGCGCCCGGCACCTCGAACCAGGTCTCGCCGGTCCGGTAGACCCGGGCCGGCTGGTCATCGACCTGGCTGCGGATCGCACCCGAGAGCACATGGGCGTAGATGAAGGCCGAACCGGCATGATGGTGCGGGGTCGAGGCCGCGCCGGGCTTGTAGGTCACCTCGACGCTGACCAGGCTCTTGCCGGGAATGTTGGGAATCGCCTGCCGGAATACCGGCTTGACCGTCTCTCCGCCCGGCCTGGGCGAATGAGCCGAGGCGATGGCGGGAAGGGCKAGCGCGGCAAGCAGGGCCGCGCCGGCTGCAGAGGCTCGAAAGCTCATCTCCGTTCTCCGTTCATTTCGATGGCAGGAGAATGCGCGCCGGATGATGCATGAGAAAGCACCAAGATCGACAGAAACGGCTATACCATGATGTGATGACCGCTCCGCTCCGCATCCAGATCGACCGCAGCGCCAAGGCGCCGCTCGCCTTGCAGATTCACGCCGCCATTCGCGATGCGATCCGGGAGGGCCAGCTCGCCGGCGGGGCGCGCCTGCCGTCCTGGCGCGATCTTGCCGCGCAGCTTGGCATCGCCCGCGGAACGGTCAGGGCCGCCTATGAGAGGCTGAGCGACGAGCAGTGGATCCTGTCGCAGGGCGCCGCCGGAACGCACGTCGCGGACAGGATGCCGGTGCTGGCGGCAGCCGAGCAACCCAAAGACAGGCCGCCCTTTCCTGAGCTGTTCCCCGATTTTGAGAACGCACCGCTCGCCTTCCAGATGGGCGTTCCGGCGCAGGATGCCTTCCCCATCACCCTCTGGTCGCGGGTGATGGTGCGCGCTGCCCGGAAGGCCGCGGTCGCGCCGGTCGGTTATCCCGATCCACGCGGGCATCCGGACCTGCGTCGCGAGATCGCCGCCCATCTCGCCATCGCGCGCGGCATTCGCTGCACGCCGACCCAGGTCCTGGTAACCAACGGCTTTGCGGGTTCGCTCGGTCTCATCATCCGTACCTTACGCCTCGAGGGTCGCTCAGCCTGGTTCGAAGAACCCGGCTTTCCCCTGACGCGCAGCGCCCTCCAGCTTGCAGGAATGACGACCATTCCGGTGCCGGTCGATGGCGAGGGCTTGTCGGTCACCGAGGGCATACGGCGCGCTCCGAAGGCGGCGCTGGCCGTCGTCACCCCGGGGCAGCAGGCTCCGCTCGGGGTGACGCTGTCGCTGGCACGCCGGCTGGCTCTGCTCGACTGGGCCCGGCAAGCGGGGGCCTGGATCGTCGAGGACGATTATCTCAGCGAGTTGCAGCTCAAGGGACGCGCAGCGCCAGCGCTCGCCTCGCTCGATCAGGATGGCTGCGTCCTGCATGCGGGCAGCTTCAGCAAGACGATCAGCCCGGCGTTGCGGCTCGGCTTCCTGGTGGTTCCGGCCGCCGTCGCGGAGGCCTTCGGCACGATTGCCGCCTGTCTCGCGCCGGCTCCGTCCGCCGCGCTTCAGCATGCCGTGGCCAGCTTCCTGGCCGAGGGCCATTATCTGCGCCACCTGCGCCGCATGAAGCGGCTCTACAGCGCACGGCGCGAGTTGCTGCTCCAGCAGTTGCAGGAGACCGCAGAAGGGGCTTTCGCCATCCATGCCACCGGCGGCCTGTCCGTACGGATGGAGTTGCCGCCCGGCACTGACGATTTCGACATCGCCTTGCGCGCCCTGCCCTTCGGGATCGCGCCGGTGCCGCTCTCGCCCTGGTATGCGGAGCCGCCCGAGCGCCGCGGCCTGTTGCTGGGCATCACCAATTTGGCGGAACGGCGGATTGCGGCCGATTGCGCCAGGCTGATCGAACTCGTGCGGCTCGATGGCAGGTGATCCGCGCGCGAGTGTCAGATGGTCGCAGGATCAGGCCCGATGCGCGCAACTCCGTGCGGACAGCCGCCTCTCCGGCACGCGGTCAATCTTGACCTTGCCGCAATGTTGGCCCATGAGGGCTTGCAAGGACTTGCCCCGAAACCCCGGCCTTGCGTCGGGGTTTTTCATGTGCGCGGCGCTTGCGGCAACGAGGCAGGGATACCAGTCCGATGGCGAATGTGGTGGTGGTCGGCGCCCAATGGGGTGACGAAGGCAAGGGCAAGATCGTCGACTGGCTGTCGAGCCAGGCCGATGTCGTGGTGCGCTTCCAGGGCGGTCACAATGCCGGCCATACGCTCGTCATCGACGGCGTCGTCTACAAGCTCTCGCTACTGCCGTCCGGCATCGTGCGCCCCGGCAAGCTTTCGGTCATCGGCAATGGCGTCGTGGTCGATCCCTGGCATCTCGTCGAGGAGATCGAGCGGCTGCGCGCCCAGGGCGTCGCGATCTCGCCCGAGAACCTGCGCGTCGCCGACAACGCGACCCTGATCCTGCCGCTGCACCGCGAGCTCGACCATTTCCGCGAGACCAGCAATGCCGGGCTGAAGATCGGCACGACCAAGCGTGGCATCGGCCCCGCCTATGAGGACAAGGTCGGCCGGCGTGCGATTCGCGTCATCGACCTCAAGGACCCCGCGATCCTGAAGGCCAAGATCGAGCGCCTGCTCGCCCATCACAACGCGCTGCGTCGCGGGCTCGGCATCGGCGAGGTCGATGCCTCCGAGCTGCTCGAGCAGCTGACCAAGGTCGCGCCGCAGGTCCTGCCCTATGCCGACACGGTCTGGGCGCTGCTCGATTCCGAGCGCCGCGCCGGCAAGCGCATCCTGTTCGAAGGCGCACAGGGCGCGCTGCTCGATGTCGACCACGGCACCTACCCGTTCGTGACCTCCTCCAACATCGTCGCCGGCCAGGCCGCGACCGGCTCCGGCTTGGGCCCCTCCGCGGTCGGCTATGTGCTCGGCATCGCCAAGGCCTACACGACCCGCGTCGGCGAAGGCCCCTTCCCGACCGAGCTCTTTGACGAGACCGGCGAACTGATCGGCCAGAAGGGCAAGGAATTCGGCGTCGTCACCGGGCGCAAGCGCCGCTGCGGCTGGTTCGACGCCTGCCTGGTGCGCCAGACCGTGAAGACCTCCGGCATCGACGGCATCGCGCTGACCAAGCTCGACATCCTCGACGGCTTCAAGGAGATCAAGGTCTGCATCGGCTATCGCCTCGACGGCGCCGTGCTCGAGCATCTGCCTGCCGGCCAGAGCGATCAGGCCCGCGTCGAGCCGATCTATGAGACGATCGAAGGCTGGGAAGGCTCGACCGCCAATGCCCGTTCATGGGCGGACCTGCCGGCCCAGGCGATCAAATATGTCCGCCGCATCGAGGAGCTGATCGGCGCCACTGTCGCCGTGCTCTCGACCAGCCCCGAGCGCGACGACACCATCCTCGTCCACAATCCTTTCGAGGGTTGACGGGCGAGCCCAACACGGACAATTGAGGCCAATGGCCGATTTCTATCCCATCCTGGCGCGCGCGATCGCCGGGCTGCCCGACAAGTCCCCGGAAGCGCGCCGCGCGGTCTATGACCGCGCCCGGACAGCTCTGGTCGCCCAGCTGCGGAGTCTCGACCCACCGGTCGGCGAGGCCGAGATCATGCGCGAGCGCTTGGCGCTCGACGAGGCGATGTCGCGTGTCGAGGCCGATTACGACGAGGCTGAGACCCAGCGCCCCGCCACGACGACGATCCGCCCCGCTCCGGAACCAGAGCCTGAGCCTGCTCTGCCGGCCGATATGGCCCATGAGGAGGTCGGGGCGAGCCCCGTCATCGACCCGTTCGAAAGCCGCTCGGTCGACAGCCAGGAGCCGGTCGACACGCAGCCGGTCCGCCCACGCGTCGCTCCTCCGCGCGAACGCCGCGTCGATCCCGGTCATATCCGCACCGCGATCGTCGGCGGAGGCGTCGCGCTTGCGGTCGTCGCGATCGCGGCGACTGCCTTCTATGTCAACAAGGTCAATCCCTCCGACACGGCGGCGCAGCGCCCTCGGACCGAGGCGCAGGTCCAGCAGTCGCAGCCGGACAGCGCCGGCAAGCTGAACGACCGGGTCGGCGATGCCGGAGCGACAGGCGCAGGACCGGCCACACGGCCTGGTGGCGCGACAGCCTCACAAGGCAGCGAGATCGCCGTCGCCCAGCGCGCCATTCTCTACACCGAGGTGCCGGAAACCCCGCAGCAGCCGAAAGCCGTCAATGGCCGGGTCGTCTGGCGGCTCGACAGCGAGAGCGCCGGGCAGGGTCGCCCGGTCGAGACCATCGTGCGTGCGAGTGTCGAGGTACCGGATGCCGGCCTGAGCCTCGACTTCACCATCCGCCGCAATACCGACAGCGCCTTCCCGGCCTCGCATATCATTGGCCTGCGCTTCACGCGGACAGGTGATGCCACGACCGACGCGATCCGCGAGGTCGGCGTGCCGCAGCTCAAGACCGACGAGAACGAACGGGGCGCACCACTCTCCGCCATCGCCTCCGCGCTCGGCGACAATCTCTTCGTGGCCGCGCTCTCGAATGTGCCGGTGGAAATCGACCGCAATATCGAGCTGATGCAGACGCGCAGCTGGATCGACATCCCGCTGCGTTTCGCGTCCGGACGACGCGGCATCATCACCTTCGAGAAGGGTGTCTCGGGCAGCCAGACGCTTGACGATGCCTTCGGACGCTGGCGCTAGGCACTGAAGAAGAGACGCGGGCACCGATCGGTAAAGCCCCGGAGCGGTTCCCGGATTTCCCTTCGATCGCTCTGGGTCATCTGCCCGCTTCAATCTCGCTGGATTTGCGCTGAACGACGGGAGCACGCCGGGATGGCGAACGCCTTTGAAGGCCCGTTCAAGGGCAGGCTTCTGTCGGAACAGGTGACCAACCCCAACATCATCGTCGGTCGGTACAGCTACTATTCCGGCTACTATCACGGGCATTCCTTCGACGACTGTGCCCGCTATCTGCGGCCCGACCTCGCCGATGTCGACAAGCTCATCATCGGCAGCTTCTGCTCGATCGGGACCGGCGCCTGCTTCATGATGGCCGGTAACCAGGGGCATCGGAACGACTGGGTCTCCAGCTTCCCCTTCTTCTACATGTCGGAAGAACCTGCATTCGCCGGTGCGCGCGACGCCTTCCGGCCGGCCGGCGACACCGTGGTCGGCAGCGATGTCTGGATTGGTGCGGAGGCGATGATCATGCCGGGCATCCGGATCGGCCATGGTGCCGTGATCGGCAGCCGTGCCCTCGTCACCAGGGATGTCGAGCCCTACTCGATCGTCGGCGGCAACCCGGCCAGGCCGATCCGCACGCGCTTCACCGAAGCCGACATCGTCATGCTGCTGGAGATGGCCTGGTGGGATTGGCCGCTGGAGCAGATCAGGGACGGCATGGATCTGTTCTGCTCCAACGACATCGCCGGGCTGTACCGGCGCTGGCAGGAAGCCTCAGCGTAAAGGCGCATCCCGCCTGCCCTCATCGCCAGGCCGAAGCCGCGTTTGCCGCGGGCGCCTCGACTTGAGGGCTGTCGGCGCGGCTCGCGCCGACAGCCCGAACACGCTCACGCCATATACTGCCCGCCATTGACCGCGAACGTCGCGCCGGTGGTGAAGGCACCGTGATCGGAAGCGAGGAAAGCGACCATCTGGGCGATCTCCTCGGGCTTGCCGAGCCGGCCGACGGGAATACCGGCAACAACGCGCTTCAGCGCCTCCTCCGGCATGGCAGCGACCATGTCGGTGCCGATATAGCCGGGCGTGATCGCATTGACGGTGATGCCCTTGTTGGCGTTCTCCTGGGCAAGCGCCTTGACGAAGCCGATATCGCCCGCCTTGGCCGCGGAGTAGTTCACCTGGCCCATCTGGCCCTTCTGGCCGTTGATCGACGAGATCACGATGATGCGGCCAAAGCTGCGCCCGCGCATGCCCTCGATCACCGGCCGCGTCATATTGAAGAGCGAATCGAGATTGGTGCGGATGACGGCGGACCACTGGTCCTTGGTCATCTTGTGGAAGAAACCGTCGCGGGTGATGCCGGCATTGTTGACCAGAATGTCGACCGGCCCGTTCTCCGCCTCGACGCTTGCGATGCCGGCAGTGCAGGCATCGTAATCGCCGACATCCCACTTATAGACCGGGATGCCGGTTTCCGCCTTGAACTTGGCCGCCGCCTCGTCATTGCCGGCATAGTTGGCCGCCACCTTGTAGCCTGCCGCCTGCAGGGTCCGGCTGATCGCTCCGCCGATACCCCGCGTCCCCCCCGTGACCAACGCKACCTTCGTCATCTGGTTGTCCCCTCTTCGTTTTGGTCTTTTGAGCTATTGTTCCGCGAGCTTCAGGTCGGGCGAATAGGGCCCGTCCACGTCCTTGATGATGGCCTGGCCGCAGATGACGCGCTGTTCCTTGGCGTCATAAGTCAGGGTCGGGGGGCCATAGAGCTCCCAGCCTCTGCTCAAGGCCTCCGAGACCCGATGACAGAAGGCTGCGTMATCGGGCCCCGTGAGATAGCGATAGAGCGTCGTCTGCTTCGCCATGGTGAAGGCTCAGCGTTCCACCGCCATGGCGACACCCATCCCGCCGCCGATACAGAGCGTGGCGAGCCCCTTCTTGGCGTCGCGCTTGGCCATTTCATGCAGGAGCGTGACCAGGACGCGCGCGCCGGAGGCGCCGATCGGATGGCCGATCGCGATCGCGCCGCCATTGACGTTGACGATATCGGGGTTCCAGCCGAGGTCCTTGTTGACCGCGAGCGCCTGCGCCGCGAAGGCCTCATTGGCCTCGACGAGGTCGAGATCGCCGATCTTCCAGCCGGCTTTCTCCAGTGCCTTGCGCGTCGCCGGGATCGGGCCCGTGCCCATGATGGCCGGGTCGACGCCGGCAGTGGCCCAGGAGGCGATGCGGGCGAGCGGGGTAAGACGGCGCCTGGCTGCTTCCTTGGCGGTCATCAGGACGAGAGCGGCAGCGCCGTCATTGAGGCCAGACGCGTTGCCGGCAGTCACCGTGCCGTCCTTCGAGAAGGCTGGCTTCAGCTTGGCCATGGCCTCCAGCGTCGCCCCGTGACGGGGATATTCGTCCTGATCGACGACGATATCGCCCTTGCGGGTCGAGACGGTGAAGGGAGCGATCTCGTCCTTGAGCCGGCCGGCTTTCTGCGCAGCCTCGGCCTTGTTCTGCGAGCCGACGGCGAACCTGTCCTGTTCCTCGCGGCTGATCTGCCATTTGGTCGCGACGTTCTCGGCAGTGGTGCCCATATGGTAGCCGTGGAAGGCGTCCCAGAGCCCGTCCTTGATCATCGTGTCGATGAATTTGGTGTCGCCCATCTTGGTGCCGTTACGCAGATGCGCGGCATGCTGCGACATCGACATCGATTCCTGGCCGCCGGCAACGATGATGTCGGCGTCGCCATTGACGATCTGCTGCAGGCCGATGGCGACCGCGCGCAGGCCCGAGCCGCAGAGCTGGTTGAGGCCCCAGGAGGTCGCTTCCTGCGGGATGCCGGCCTTCATCGCAGCCTGTCGGGCCGGATTCTGGCCCTGACCGGCGGTCAGGATCTGGCCCATGATGACTTCATTGACCTCACCGCCCTCGACCTTGGCGCGGGCGAGCGCCTCCTTGATCGCGGCAGCGCCGAGATCGTGTGCCGTCGTGTTGGCGAAAGCGCCGTTGAAGGCGCCGACCGCCGTGCGCGCTGCGCCGACGATTACGATGTCAGTATCGGCCATGGAGAGTTCCTCGCTGTTGTCGTGATGGCTCGCCAGGGACAGGCCACCAGGTTCGGCTCTCACCTTCGAAGGCTGCCGCGGCCGCGTCAAGCCGGCCAAGAGAGGGAGAGCGCGGATCGGGTGCCGGTGACCGTGCTGCATCGCAGCACTGGCTCGCCCCTCCCGCCGTTCCGCTTGGTAAGATTGATTGAAAAACGTTCAAAAAACTTGCAGCATGCGGCTGACAGGTTATCGTTGCCGGGAGGATCGTTCCGCTGGACCTGAAATGTCAGGCCCGGATCAACGCGATGCAGGGTATGATGGCCAGCGAAAAAGAACCGACAGTCATCAAGAAATACGCCAATCGCAGGTTGTATCACACGGGCACGAGCTCCTACGTCACCCTCGAGGATCTGGCGGGCCTGGTCCGCGGCGGAGAGGATTTCGTGGTCTACGACGCCAAGTCCGGCGAGGACATCACGCGCTCCGTGCTGGCCCAGATCATCTTCGACGAAGAAAGCAAGGACGGGCAGAATCTGCTGCCGATCACCTTCCTGCGCCAGTTGATCCGCTTCTACGGCGACAGCATGCAGGCATTGGTGCCGCGCTATCTCGAGTTCTCCATGGAGAATCTCACGAAGGACCAGAACCAGTTCCGCGACATGATGGGCAAGGCCTTTACCGGCGGCGCCTTCGGCGGCACCGGGCTGGACGCGATCCAGGCCCAGACCCGCGCCAATATGGCGATGTTCACGGAAGCCTTCCGGCTGTTCAACCCCTTTGCTGCCGCAGCAGCCTCCGGCCAGCCGAAGGGCGATGCAGCGCCAGCCGCCGGCAAGGGCGACGAACTCGGCGACCTGAAGCGGGAACTCTCCGAGATGCGCGACCGGCTGGACAAGCTCGCCAAGACGAAGTGAGCGGGCAATGCCCCAGGCCCGGGCTTGCCCCGGGCCCGTCCTGATCAAGAGTGTCTCGGGCCGATCGCTTGCCCGAGACCGCTCCCTGCCTCGGCTCAGCCCACCGCCCGATGCAGCTCTGAGGGCACCGCAGGCTGCCAGAGTTCGGCCTTGCCGACGAGATGCCCCTGCAGATAGGTCACGCCCCAATCGGTGAGCATGGTCGCCTGCAACTCGTCATCGACMCATTCGGCGACAGTGTCGACCATGAGATGGCGGGCGAGGTCGATCAGCGTGCGGACATAGAAGCGGTCATCGGTCGAACGTCGCAGGTTCTGCGTGAAGGCGCCGTCCAGCTTCAGGATGTCGATCGGGAAGGCGCGCAGATGCCGCAGCGAGGTGTGGCCGGCGCCGAAATCGTCGATCGCGATGCGTGCGCCCTGATCCTTGATCTTGCCGAGCAGGCGGGCCAGGCGGCGCGGATCCTCGATCGTCGCAGTCTCCGTGATCTCGACGATCAGCCGCCCGGCGAGGCCGCGGGATGAGCGGGTGCAGGCCAGGAAGGCGTCGAGCCATTCCGGATCGCCGAGCGAGCGCGGCGAGACGTTGATCGAGAGCGTCATGTTCGGATCGGCCGCGAGCATTTCGACGGCGAGCTCAAGCACGCGGTGATCGAAGAGCCGGACGAGCCCGCGCCGCTCGAGCAGCGGAATCAGCTCTGCCGCCGAGAAGAACAGCCCTTCCGATCCATGGCCGACCCGCAGCAGCGCTTCGTGGAAGGCAACCTCGCGCGTTCTGGCCTCCACGACGGATTGCAGCGCCAGCCGGACGCGGCGTTCGTTCAGTGCCGCGAGGGCCTGGATATCGAATCCGCTGTGGTCCGGCGCCGGCTTACGCAACTCGCGCTGACGTGCGATGACGACGGTATCGACCGCGCCCGCCTTGGCGCCGGCAAGGGCGTTCTCAGCGGCCGAGACCAGCGTACCGGCATGGCGCGAGAGATCCGGCGCGACGGCCGCCCCGACGCGCAGACGCACCAGCGCAATGCCGCGCCCGGTCTCGATCGCGGACTGTGCGACGGCCTTGATGAAGCGCCGCGCCGCCGGCTCGATCTGGTTCTGCGGACAGCCTGCGAGCAGGATGGCGAAGCGATTGCTGGAATAGCGCAGCAGATGGTCGCGTCGGCGCATCACCGAGCGCAGCCTTTCCTGGACCACGCCGATGATCTCATCGGTGGCCTCATGGCCGAAATCATCGTTGAGACGCGCGAGTTCGTCGATCGCCGCGATCAGCACGACTACCGGTCGCTCCGCCGCGAGATGCTCCTGCAGCGATGTTTCGAGGCGCTCGACCAGCGCTCCGCGGTCACAGACGTCGCGACTCTGCGCGGTAAGCTCGTCGGGCCGCACAGAGCGCTCGATGCGCAGCACGCCGCGCGCCATGGCAGGCTGACCGTCGATGCCGACGAACCAGCGGCCGGCATCCTCGATCCACATCTTGCGGCCGCCGAGATCGGCTGCGTAGCGGGTGCGGTAGATCGCACCTTCGCCATGGTCCTGTCCGCCGGTCGAGAAGATCGCGTCGTAGCGACTGCGGCCGCTACCCGGCTCCACCAGCCCGGCGAAAGCGAGACCGCGGCTCATCGCAGCTACCGGAATCGGTCCCAGAACCTCGGCGGCGTTCGGACCCCAGTTCAGCGAATCGCTGGCGATGTCCCAGCTGTAGACCACCTCGCCGATCGAGGAGAGCAGGCTGCGCGGGTCGACGATCGTTTCGTCACGGGTACTCAGGATCGATGGCGCAGGCATCGGTGCAGGGCCTTAGAGGCGCAGGCCGCGGGACACCTTTGGCGTCGTGCCGTCCTGGCCGAACGAGATCGGGAGATGTTTCGAAACGATGCAGGTTTCTGGCTTAACGCCCGGTTAAGGCCGGCCCCTGGATTGCAACTTTACCTCCAGCGCAACCCTAGCGTTCCGGAGTGGCACATGCGGGATCAGCAATACGGGGCGAGAAGCCACCAGGCGCTTCCCGATGCATCGACGATGCTGCTGCTGCAGATCGCGGCCAGTCACGCCGAAATCGGTCCGTTCGCGCGCCGGGCGCGCGAGACGCCGCAGGTCGCGGCGCGGCGCTACGAGGCCCAGGCACAGCGCGCCGGAAGGAAGCGGCAGCGCCTGGTCGCGTGAGGCCAGGCCCTCTGCCGAGGAGCCGCATGACAGCGGTGTCCCGATGGATCATCCGGAAGCCGCACCGGAGACATCCATCGAGACGCGATCACAGATCGCTCCTCGGCAGAGGGCCTGGCAGGCGCCGGCGGAAACTGGCCAAAGAAAAAGCCGGCCTCGCGGCCGGCTCCTAGACTCGCAAGCCTACAACCGGGGCTCAGGCCTCGGTCTTGGCCTTCAGCACCTGGCGACCGCGATACATGCCGCTCTTCAGATCGACATGGTGCGGACGGCGCAGTTCGCCGGAGTTCTTGTCTTCGATATAGGTGGGCTGCTTCAGCGCGTCGGCGGAGCGGCGCATGCCGCGCTTCGACGGCGAAGTCTTTCTCTTCGGAACGGCCATTGTACTCTCCATCGTGCCGCCGTCCGGAAGCGCAGGCCGCAGAGCCACGCCACCGCCACGACGACGGATCAATCTCGTGAGGCGATGGCCATACACGCTCGCAGAGGGGATGACTAGGCCTAATCGACATCTTTCATGCCGGAAGGCACGGCGCAATCCCCAAGCGATCCGAGCTGCGCCATACGGCGCTGGATTCGCCCGCTCGCCGATTGCAGGCCGCGGCTCGGCTTGGCGGGATTGCGCAGGATCGGATTCGGCAGCGCACCGGCGAGCCGTGCAGCCTCGCCAGTGTTCAGGCGGGCGGCAGGCTTGCGGAAATGGCGTTGGGCGGCGGCTTCCGCGCCGAAAACGCCATCGCCCCACTCGGCGACGTTGAGATAGACCTCGATGATCCGCTGTTTCGGCCAGGCGAAGTCGATCACGAGCGCGAGCGGAATCTCGAGCGCCTTGCGCAGATAGGAGCGCCCCGGCCAGAGAAAGACGTTCTTAGCMGTCTGCATGGTCAGCGTCGAAGCGCCGCGGCTCGGGCCATCCTCATCATCGAGCACGGCGTTGAGCTCGATCCAGTCGACGCCAGAATGGCTGCAGAAGCGCTGGTCCTCGGCGGCGATGACGGCGCGGATCAGCGAAGGCGAAATCTGCGTGAGCGGCACCCATTGCCGTTCCACCGGCTGAAAGCTCAGCCAGCGCGCGAGCATCAGCGTCGAGGGAGCGGGCATGAACCGAAAGATCAGCAGCCCGAGCGCCAGGACAACGGCGAGCCCGATGAGGATGCGAAAACACCACCCCAATGCGCGGCCGACAATTCCTCGCCGCCGCGTTTGCTCGTGACCCGCCATGACCGCCATGCCCCCGCAACTTGACGATCCCGCCCCCATCCGGCAAGCCCCCGCCACCGTTGCGAACGCGAGATCAGCGCATGAGTTCCGCCGCAGATGACGCCCTTCCGGCCCGTCTTTCACAGACGGCCGATGCGATCGAGGCCCTCCTCGACGGTCTGCTCCAGGCTGTTCCGGGAGCGGGCGAGATCGCGCGCCCCGAACGGCTGCTCGCGGCCATGCGCCATGGCGCGCTCGGCGGTGGCAAGCGCCTGCGGCCCTTCCTGACGGTCGAGACGGCACTGCTCTTCGGGGCCAGCGAAGCGCAGGCCTTGCGAGCCGGCGCAGCCGTCGAGCTGCTGCATTGCTATTCGCTCGTCCATGACGACCTGCCTTCGATGGATGATGACGATCTGCGCCGCGGACGACCGACGGTCCACAGGGCCTTCGACGAGGCAACCGCGATCCTGGCCGGGGATGCGCTGCAGACGCTCGCCTTCGAGGTCCTTGCCGACCCAGCCACCCACGAGTCGGGTGCGGTCCGCGCGGCGCTGGTGCTTTGCCTCGCCCGGGCGTCCGGGCTCGGCGGCATGGTCGGCGGCCAGATGTTCGATCTCGCGGCGGAGGGACGCTTCGACCCGGGCTCGAACGCGTTGGCCGAGAACGAAATTCGTCGACTGCAGGCGATGAAGACGGGGGCGCTGCTGGCGGCCAGCGTCGAGATCGGTGCGCGCCTCGGCGGCGCCGATGAGGCCGCCCTTGCCGCGCTTGGGCAATACGGCCGGGCAGTCGGCGCCACCTTCCAGGTGGCCGACGACGTCCTCGACGTCGAGGCGAGCCAGGAGCAGATGGGCAAGGCCACGGCCAAGGACCAGGACAAGGGCAAGGCGACCCTGATCAGCGCGCTCGGTCTCGCCGGCGCCAAGCGCGAGCGCGACCGGCTCTGCGAGGAGGCCGTCGCGGCCGTGTCGGGTTTTGGCGAGGAGGCCGCGATGCTGCGGGCTGCGGCATGGTTCGCAGCGACGCGGCAGAACTAGGGCCCGAGCTCCGCAGCGATGACATCCACGCAGTTTTGCGTGGGGCGGCAGCATGCAGCTCCGCATTAGGCATGGACTCTGCGCCGCAGGACATGCCCACGGACGGAGGGCAGCCGCTCGCCCGGCCGACCCGGCAATTTTGACACCCACCCCACCTGGCGGGCGCAGTGCCGCGGGCAGGCCTGCTGCCCTATAAAACCCGCGAGCGATCTCTATGCACGTTTCGCCCCTGCCCGGCCTCCCCGCGCAGTGGCAGGGTATTCGACCGCTTCACCACGAAGGCTCGCATCCAGGACAGGAACTGCGAGCCAGTTGAGGAGAGGATTGTGATGAGCAAGTTCAAGTTCTTCGTCAGTGCGGCGTTTGCTGCCACGCTGCTCGCCTCGGCGCCGGCCGCACGGGCCGATATCGTCATCGGCCTCATCGCACCACTGACGGGTCCGGTCGCTGCCTATGGCGACCAGGTGCGAAACGGCGCAGAGGCGGCGATCGACGCCATCAACAAGAAGGGCGGCGTGCTCGGCGAGAAGCTGGTGCTCAAGCTTGCCGATGATGCCGGTGATCCCAAGCAGGGCGTTTCGGCCGCCAATCTGCTGGTCGGGGACAAGGTGCGCTTCGTTGTCGGGCCGGTGACGTCKGGCGTCGCGATTCCCGCGTCCGATGTCTTTGCCGAGAACGGCGTGCTGATGGTCACGCCGACAGCTACGGCGCCGTCACTCACCACCCGAGGGCTGACCAATGTTCTGCGGACATGCGGCCGCGATGATCAGCAGGCCGAGGTCGCCGCCAACTATGTCCTGAAGAATCTCAGGGACAAGCGGATTGCGGTCATCCACGACAAGGGCACCTACGGCAAAGGCCTCGCGGATGCCTTCAAGAAGGGGATCAACGCCGGCGGCCTGAACGAGGCGCTCTACCTGTCGCTGACACCGGCCGAAAAGGATCTCTCGGCCATCACCACGCGTCTCAAGGCCGCCAATATCGACCTGATCTATTTCGGCGGCTACCATCCGGAAGGTGGTCTCCTCGCCCGGCAGCTTCGCGACGCCGGGCTCAAGGCCACCATCATCGGCGGCGAGGGGCTTTCCAACACGGAGTTCTGGGCGATCGCCAATGAGACGGCGGCAGGCGCACTCTTCACCAACGCGACAGATGCGCTGAAGAACCCCGACTCCGCGGAAGCGGTCAAAGTTCTCAAGGACAAGGGTATCCCGCCGGAAGCCTTCACGCTCAATGCCTATGCCGCGGTCGAAGTGCTGAAGGCCGGCATCGAGAAAGCCGGCAAGGCCACCAATGCCGCCGCAGTCGCGACAGCGCTGAAGTCCGGAGGGCCCATCACCACCGCCATCGGCAAGCTGGCCTACGACAAGAATGGCGATCTCAGCTCGCCGGCGTTCTCGATGTTCAAATGGGAGGGCGGCAAGATCGTCGCCGTGGAATAACGAGCAGGTTCGGGCGCGAAGACGGCAAACCCGTGCCTTCTTCGCGCCACCGCCTGACTTCCTCGTTGATCCCGATGCCCCTGCCAGCTCGACGCTCTGCGCCAGGCTCTTCCAGGGCCGGGGCCGCGCGCCGAACATTGCCTGCCTCAACCCATGATTGAAGGGGAGTGGGGAGTGGAGCTGGACAATCACAACAACCTCGGACTTCGTCGGCAGCAATGCGGGAGCATCCGCCTTGCGCTCGGTTCCGTCCTCCGGCAACAATGCCTCATGATCAGGACGCCATTTGCGACGCTACTCTGCGTCACCGCACTCACAGCATGCAGCCCGACGCCAGTGCGTCAGGTTATCGTGCCGGACAGCACGCCCGAGAAGCGCATCATAAGGTCGGGCAGCGACTTCGTCCTGCCTGACGGCACGCGCGTGACACCCGACCAAAGCGGCGGTTTCCAGCTGCCCAACGGCGATTATGTCCGGCGGGATCCACGCGGCGCATTGATACTGCCCACGGGCGCGCGCTGCGTCCCGGACCCAACCGGATATGTTTGTCCCTGATCAACGGCCATCGTCGCCGGCGCGCTATCAGGAGCCAATCTGCTCCACGAGCGGCGCCGCCGGCACCTAAGGCATCGGCCCGAAAGGTGGATTGCGGTTTTCGGGAAAGCCGATGCCATCCCGGATGGTTAGATCATCGGATCGGATACGATATCTGGTCCGATGATCTAATGTCGGATGCCGAAGACAACGGCKAAGACGGGAACGGGTTGGTCGAACCCTTTCAGACTCCGCGGATCCAGCTCAGCCAGCGGCACGCTGGAACCAACCGCGCGGGCCGCGACGCGATCGATTAGGATCTCGGAATCCCGGGCGCTCGCGCATAAGCGCGATGCCAGGTTCGTGACGTTGCCGATCGCAGCGTAATCGAGGCGGCCTTCCGAGCCGATCCGCCCGACCGTGGCCGGCCCCATGGCCAGCCCCACGCCAAAGCCAAGCTGGTGGCCCCGGCTGCGCCATCCGACCAGAAGTTTCTGCACGCTCATTTGCATGTCGCTCGCCATGGTGACGGCGCGCAGGGCCGGGTCAGGGCAGGAAACCGGCGCGTTGACCAGGACCATCGCTCCGTCCCCGGAAAAGCCCATCAGCGTCGCCCCATGCGCGCTGACCACCGCTTCGATGGCGCCGTAGTACTCGCCGAGCACGCCCATCACGGTTTCGGGCTCAGCCTGCGCCGAGAAGGCGGTGAAGCCGCGCAAATCGCAGAAGACCACGACGACCTCGACGCGTCGTCCGTCGAGCACGCCGTCATCCCCCGTACGGTCGACGAGTTCGGCCACTTGCGGCGCGAGAAAGCGCCGGAGCCGGCTGATGCGTTCGGAGCGTTCCTGGGACACGGCCAATTCACCGGCCATCTCATTGAACCGGGTGGCTAGCCGCTCGAACTCGTCGCCCGTGCCCAGGCTGATCCGGTGGTCGAACTGCCCTGCGCCGATCTGCGCGACGCCCTCCTCCAGGAGCCGTATCGGCCCGACCATGCGCTGCGTCAGCCAATAGGCAAGCACCGCCGCAAGGGCCGTTCCCGCAATGAGCAGCACCCCGGTGCGCCAAAGTGCGGCGTTGATCCGGCGGAATGCCTCAGTCACGGGCTGCTTTACGATGACGCTCCAATCGACGCCGGGGATCGGCGCCATGGCGGCCAGCACCGTGTTTCGCGCGATATCCAGCCCGGTGATCGCTTGGCCGGGGCGCGCCAGCATGGCGGCCCGCAAGGCCTGAAGCGGTTGCGTTGCGGCTTCGTCGGCACGCAGCACCAGGCTGATATCGGGATGAGCGACAAGGCGCCCCGGCTGGTCGAGCACGAACGCCTCGCCGGTTCGCCCCACCCTTATCGCCGAGATCACATCCCAGATGAACTTGAGATTGACCTCCGCGACCGCCACTCCGACCGCCGAGCGATTGCCGGCGACCGAGACCGTCATGAATGGTTCCGAGCCGCCATAGAACGTCACCGGCCCAAACCAGACCCGCCCCGAGCGGGCTCCCGCCACCGCCGGATTCGCCGAGTGGTCCTCGCCGCTCTCGACCCTGTTCAGGCCGATGCGCGATACGAAAAGGCGTTCCTTGCCGGCAGCGTCGATGAGGCGGAGGCTGACCACGGCGGGGACCTGGCGCAGCAGGCGCAAGGCGTCGAGCCTGCGCCGCTCGTCGGTCGCCTCCGACCACGGCAATTGCACCATCCACCCAAGCTGATCGCGAATCCCTTCCATGAAATCCTGGATCTTCGCCGCCGCCCCTCGGGCTTCTGCATCGAGCAGGTCGTTCAGCCTGGCGCGCTGGTCGTGATAGCCGAACCAGGCTTCGCTCCCACCCGCGATCAGAAGCGGCAGGGCGACCGCCGCAAACAGGGCGAGAAAATACTTCCTGAACAGCGAGGTTCGTGGGACGTCGGGCGAATGGGGCACCGTGCTAGCTCACGCGCCGGCTCACCGGCCGGGTCATTCGATCACCCCGTCGGCGCTGCTCAGTAGCGAAGGCGGGAACGATAGGCCCAGAGAATTGGCGGCCTTCAGATTGATGAACATCTCGACCTTGGTCACGCGCTGGACCGGGAGTTCGGAGGGCTTTTCGCCCTTGATGATGCGGCCGGCATAGGTTCCGGCGTGACGGTGCGATTGCTCGAAATCACCGCCATAGCTCATCAGCCCGCCGGCGATCGGAAAGTCACGGGATTGGGTCACAGCCGGCACCGCGTGCTCGACTGCGAGGACGGCAAGCCGCTGACTGCGATAGGCAAAATAGGGGTCAGAGGAGAAGACGAGACCGCCCGGCCGCATCTGAGACACGGTCCTGAACATGCCGTCGAATTCCTGTTCGGTGCTGGCCGTCAGGACACGAAGCTGCAGACCAAGACTGTCCGCCGCTGCCTGGAGGTTCTTCATTTGCGAGTTCGAAGTCGGGCTGGTCGGGTTGACGGCAACGGCAAGGCTCCCGGCACCAGGAAGCAGCTCGTGCATGAACTCCAGCCGCTTGCGCGAGACCTCCACGCTGAGGCTCGACACCCCCGTGAGATTGCCTCCCGGCCGAGACAGGCTGTCGACGACGCCCAGCGCAATGGGGTCTCCTCCCATTTCAAAGACGATCGGGATCGTCGTCGTCGCCGATTTTGCCGCGAGCGCGACCTCGGCGCCGCCGGGCGCCACGATCACCGTCACCTGACGATTGACGAGATCCATCGCGAGGGCGGGCAGTTGGCGATACTGGCCCTCCGCCCACCGATACTCGATCGCGAGATTGCGCCCCTCGACAAATCCGGCTTCTGCCAGGCCCTCACGAAAGGCCCGGAGGCGGCTGGCATAGGGCCCCGGGGATTCGGAACCGAGATACCCGATGACCGGCATAGCCGGCTGTTGCGCGCGAGCCGGGAGGGTCCAGGCCATCGCTGCACCGGCGAGCGCGACGAAATCGCGCCGCCTCATTCGGCCAGCGGCCTCGGCACAGACGGAGGGCATGAAACGCAACGCCGTCTCTCCTTCCAACCAACATCGCCAGTCGGCTTGAAGCGCTCGATGTTACCTCAATCACTCGGCCGCAGCATAGCCGCGCGACCGGGGCCGCACAGCCGGTTGAGCGACATCGAGCCGCCCAACCGAACTCACCGCCGCCGGCATGGGATGGCGGCAAGTTCGCCCTCGCCTCCCTCCCCTCCGCGATGCCTGGGAAGCTAGCCGTCCGTGCGATCGGGATGCTTGATCTTATAGACGCGCGGCGTCAGCTCCTCGATTTCCCGTCCGGCCCAATCCCGCTCGCTCGCCGTCTTGATCACGTCCCGCTGCCCTTGGCGCAGCATCTCGATATCGTTTCCGATGTCGAAGTGGAGCACCTGCCCGTTGGCGACAACCTGTCGCCCATCCACGTAAACGTCCCGGATCGCACGGTCATTCGCGGAATAGACGATGCTGCGGATCGGATCGTAGTCAGGCTGCATGTAAGGGTTCGTCATGTCGACGATCGAGAAATCGGCCTTGCAGCCGATGGCCAGGCGGCCGAGATCGGGCCTGCGAATGATGTCGGCTCCGACATTGGTGGCGGCACTGAAGGCATAGGATGTCGGCGCTGCGGTGAAGCTCCCCGCAACGATGCGCCCGGCGTAACAAGCCATCCGCAACTCATCCAGCATGTTGTGCGGAAAGCTGTCGGTGCCGATGCCGACCGGAACTCCCGCATCGACATAGCGGGCGAGCGTATTCAGCGCGATGCCCCGACGCGCGAAGACGACGGGGCAATGGGCGACCTGTGCGCCGCTCCGCACAAGCCGTTCGAAGTCGTTGCCCTGCGGCCAATGCAGCCATGGATGATCGTTGAGGAAGATGCAGTGCCCGATCACGGTGTCGGGACCAAGCGCACCGATCTTGTCGAGCCATTCAATCGGCGTGCAGCCGGTGCGACGCACGATCTCCTGGAATTCGACAATGCTCTGTGCGGCATGGATCTGGATCGGCTGGCCACGCTCGCGTGCGGCTTCAAGTGCACCGAGAATCTGCCCTTCGGTGCAGGTATCGATCTGCGCGGGCCCGAAATATCCGCTGATCCGGCCACTCGGATGCTTGTTTGCTTCGTCGGCCACCTTGATAGCCTCCAGCAGCAGCCGGTCCCCGCGTTCCGTATCCAGGTCATACTCGACGGAGTGGCCATTGCTCGTACGCCAGGCCCCCGAGCGATGCATCGCCCAGAGAACGGCGCGAATACCCGTGACCTCATAATCGCCAACCCAGTCTTCGCGGGGGGCGGCGAGATCGCAGATCGTGGTCACGCCGCTCCGCAGCAGTTCCGATGTCGCCACCCGGCAGGCATGACGGGCATATTTCGGACCGATGTTGAAGACCGGCATGAACTCGTAGAGCGAGCTTTGCCCCAGGCGCTTGCTCCCCAATTCCTCGAGCATGCCCTTCCAGCCCGGCTCATGGCCAGTATGGCTGTGAATGTCGACGAAGCCGGGCATKAGCATCACGCCGCGGCCGTCATGCTCGGTATCCGCCGATCCGAGATAGCCCGGCCCAACATGGGTGATCTCATTGCCGGCGAAGGCGAAATCCGCATTCTGCAGATAGACATGGGAAGATGTGGAAGCGTCCCACGCGACGATCCAGTCGCAGTTCCGGATAACCGTCGTCCCAACCTGCCCGTTGCCGGCCTGTCCTTTGCCGTCATTCATCCTGTGATCCCCCCTCGAATGTGTTGCGGAACGGCATTCTGCGCCGTGCCTTGCAGAAAACGCATCAGCTCACTGCGGATTCACGAAAGCCATCGCGGTCCCTTGGTCTCGCATGTTCCGGGATGGCGTCCTTCACCGGTGCCTGACGCACGCCCTGCGATTGCAGCACTCCGATGGCAGTGTTGGGAACCGGGTCCCATCGCATGACGACTGTGCTGATCAGGACACTTGAAGTTGTTTTCCAGCACAAATAGGCTCGTTACTACACGCCGGAAAAAAGGCGGGCCTAGGGGAGTGAACAATGCCGAAAATGATCAATAAAATTGCTGCGCTCGGGATCGCCGCCGCCGCACTCGCCGTATTTGCGGGTCCGGCCTCGGCACAGGCGACGCTCGATGCCGTGAAGAAGCGTGGCAAGGTCCTTTGCGGTGTTTCGCCAAGTTCCGCGGGCTACTCCTATGCTGACGACAAGGGCGTGCGTCAGGGATTCGATACGGATGTTTGTCGGGCAGTGTCCTCTGCAGTGTTCGGCGCGCCAGACAAGGTCGAATTCGTCCCGCTCAACACCAATATCCGCTTCCAGGCCCTGCAGTCCGGCGAGATCGACGTGTTGTCGCGCCAGACGACCATGACCTTCTCGCGCGACAACTCGCTCGGGCTCGATTTCGCGCCGATCGTTTTCTATGACGGCCAGGGGTTGATGGTCTCGACCAAACTCGGCGTGAAGAGCGCGTCGGAGCTTTCACAGGCAGCGATCTGCCTGCTGCCCGGCACGACGACGCTCCAGAATCTCGAGGACTATTTCAAGCCGCGGAACATCAAATACGAGGCCGTGGTCTTCGAGGACAACAATGAGTGGCGCAACGCCTTCTTCTCAGGCCGCTGCGACGTCATCACCACCGACCGCTCCGACCTTGCTTCGGTCCGCGCCGTTGCGAATGATCCCAAGCAGTTCGTCATCCTGCCCGAAACGATCTCGAAGGAGCCGCTCGCACCCGTCGTTCGCCAGAACGACAGCAACTGGAAGGACATCGTCTCCTGGTCGGTCAATACGCTGATCGCGGCTGAGGAATATGGCATCACCCAGGCCAATGTCGACGAGCAGCTGAAGAGCAAGGATCCCGAGATCCAGCGCATGCTGGGCGTCAATGGCGATCTCGGCAAGATGCTGAATCTCGACAACAAATGGGCCTATAACATCATCAAGCAGAACGGCAATTACGGCGAAATCTTCGAGCGCAGCCTCGGCGAGAAGACCGCGCTTGGCCTGAGCCGTGGCCCCAACCAGCTCTGGAACAAGGGCGGCCTGCTCTATTCGCCACCGTTCCGGTGATCACAGCCAACGTGCGTTCCCTCGATTGAACTGAGACCGCCGGCAGCGCCCTGTTGCCGGCGGCACTCCAGACCGGAACAGCTCGATGGCTTCCTCTGCATCCAGTCCGGTGCGGCTGCTCTATGACGTGCGCGTGCGCGCCGTGCTCTATCAGGTCGTCGCCGTTGCGCTCGTCGTCGGTGTCGGGCTCTATCTGTTCGGCAATGTCTCGCGCAAGTTGGCGGAACAGAACATTGCGACCGGATTTGACTATCTCTCGCGCCCGGCCGGCTTCGTCATCAGCCAGTCCTTCATCCGCTATGATTCCGGCGATACCTACGCGCGCGCCCTGCTCGTCGGCATCTTCAACACGATCTGGGTGTCGATATTCGCGGTCACCGTTTCGACGCTGCTCGGTCTGATCGTCGGGATAGCCCGGCTCTCGCGCAATCCACTTCTGGCCTTTCTGGCACTGATCTATGTCGAGGCGCTGCGCAATGTGCCGCTGCTTCTCTATCTCTTCCTCTGGTATGCACTCATCGTCGCGGTCTTCCCGCCTGTCCGCGAAGCCTGGCAGCCATTGCCCGAGGTCTTCCTCAGCAATGGCGGGCTGATCGTTCCGTCACTGCGTTGGTCTTCCGCGCATACCGGCGTCCTCGCGGCGGTGATCGCCGGTATCGTACTGGCATTCTTCGTGGCATCCAGGCTGCGCAGCAAGCGCGTCGCCTCCGGACAGAACCAGACGGGATGGCCGATCATCGTCGCCGCCCTTCTTGGTCCTCCACTGCTCGCGATCCTGCTGCTGCAGCCTGATTTCGTGATCAACTGGCCGGAGAAGGGCCGGTTCCGCATCACCGGCGGTGTTCAGGTCACCCCGGAATTCACCGCATTGCTGGTCGGGCTCGGCCTCTCCGCCTCGGCCGGAATCGCGGAGATCGTGCGCGCCGGCATCCTTTCGGTCGGGCGCGGCCAATGGGAAGCGGCGCGCGCCGTGGGTTTGCATGACCGTCAGACCATGCGGCTCGTCGTGCTGCCGCAAGCGCTACGCGTGATCGTGCCCCCGCTGACCAGTTCCTATCTGTCGACGTTCAAGAACTCATCGCTCGCCATTGCCATCGGCTACCCCGATCTCGTGATGGTTTCCAACACCACGATGAACCAGACGGGACAAGCGATCGAGGGCATCGCCATCTTCATGCTGGTCTATCTCAGCATGTCGATCACGATCTCCCTGTTCATGAACTGGTACAACGCCCGCGTCGCCCTGGTGGAGCGCTGAGATGGTCAGCGCCGCCGAAATGGAAACACTCAACCTCGCGCGGGCGGACCTGCCGCCGCCGCGCGGACGCGAATTGACCGCCCGGTTGAAGCCCTTTCTGGGCACGCCGATCAATGCCGTCATCACACTGGCCTGCCTGTGGCTGATCTATCGCCTGGTCACGGGAGCCTGGGGCTGGCTCGTGACGCGCGCGGTGCTCGAAGGCGGGCCGCAGGCGTGCAAGGTCGGGGCCGGGGCTTGCTGGCCGTTCCTGGCGGCGAAGCTGCGCTTCATGATCTTCGGCTTCTACCCCTACGACGAACATTGGCGGCCGGCCTTCGCCGTGATCCTGTTTCTCGGCGCCATGATCGTTTCGATGATTCCGCGCTTCTGGTCGCGGCGACTGCTTTGGCTCTGGCTGGCCGTGCCGGTGATCTGCGGCGTGCTGATGTATGGCGGCGTGTTCGGCCTGCCTGTCGTCAGCACCACGAACTGGGGTGGCCTGCCGCTCTCCTTCATGCTGTCTTCGGTGGGCCTGGCGTTCGGTTTCCCACTGGGTGTCGTTCTGGCGTTGGCACGCAGCTCGAAGCTGCCGGCGATTCAGGTCATCGCCATCATCTTCATCGAGGTCGTCCGCGGCGTGCCGCTGGTTTCGATCCTGTTCATGGCCTCGGTGATGCTGCCGTTGTTCATGCCGGACGGGCTCACGGTCGACAAACTGCTGCGGGCACAGGTCGCGATCATCATCTTCGCCGGAGCCTATATCGCGGAGACCGTCAGAGGCGGGTTGCAGGCGGTCTCGAAGGGCCAGCACGAAGCCGCTGCGGCGCTCGGGCTCGGCTACTGGCTGTCGATGCGCAAGATCATCCTGCCGCAGGCGCTGAAGATCGTGATTCCGCCGCTCGTCAATATCTTCATCGGCTTCTTCCAGGACACCACGCTGGTCACCATCATCGGCCTCCTCGACTTTCTCGATACGGTCCGCGCCTCGCTGCGCGACCCGAACTGGCAGGGTATCGCCGTAATCGAGGGATATGTGTTTGCCGCTCTGGTCTACGCCCTGTTCAGCTATGGCATGGGGTCCTATAGCCGGTTCCTTGAGCGTCGACTCAAGACCGATCACGATCGCAGTCCGGCCCACTGACCGGACTGCCTCGCTCCTCCTGCGACAAGAGCCTTGCTGGGCATCATGCTGACCTATCCCGATACCTTCTATGCCCGCACCGCCGCGACGACGAACAAGAGGGCCCCGCTGCAGGGCCGCATCGAGGTCGATACCTGTATCATTGGCGGCGGGCTCGCCGGGCTCACCTGCGCCTATGAATTGGCCCGGGCCGGACGCTCGGTCGCGGTGCTGGAAGCCGAGGCGGTCGGCTGGGGCGCATCGGGGCGCAATGGCGGCTTCGTCAGCCCCGGCTATGCCCGCAGCCATTCTTCGATCGCAAGCGCCATTGGTGAGACCAAGGCGAACGAACTCCATGGCCTCTCGATCGAGGGCATGCGCATCGTCTCCGACAACATTCGCGACCTCGCCATCGCCGGTGCCGATCCCCGGCCGGGCAGGATCAGCGTCGTGCGCTATGACAGTGGCGACAGTCTCGCTCGGGCTCGCGACCAGTTGGCGCGAGATCACGGCTACACCGTCGACTTCTGGCCGACCGAGCAGGTTCGCGAGGTGCTTCGTTCGCCGAAGTACCACCAAGCCCTGTTTGATCCCCATTCCTTCCACATCCATCCGCTGAACTACGCACGCGCCCTGGCAGACGCCATCGAAGCGTTGGGAGGGCGAATCATCGAGGGATCGCGCGTTGTCTCGGCCGAGCTCGCCGGTCCCGAGAAACGCCTGGTCACCGCATCGGGAGAGCTGCGCGCCCGGCAGGTCGTGATCGCCTGCGGCGGCTATACCGACAACCTCGTGCCAAAGCTGCGCTCGAGCCAGTTGCCGATCGCGACCTATGTGCTGACGACCGAGGCAGCGCCGGAGCTGATCGCCAAGGCCATCGGGACGCGCGCCGCGATCAGCGATGACCGTCGTGCCGGGGATTATTATCGCATCGTCGAGGACGGCCAGCGCCTGCTGTGGGGCGGCCGCATCACCACCCGCACCAGCGAGCCGCGCGATCTCGCCGCCCTGTTGCGCCGGACCATGATCTCGACCTATCCCGAGCTCGAAGCACTGAAGGTCGAGATCGCGTGGTCGGGCCTGATGTCCTATGCGCGACATCTGATGCCGCAGATTGGCCAGCTCAGCCCGAATGTCTGGCACTGCCTCGGCTTTGGCGGACATGGGCTCAACACCACCGCGATCGGTGGCCGCGTCATTGCCGAGGCCATTCTCGGAACCAGCGAACGCCATCGCCTGTTCGCCCCCTTCGGCCTCGTCTGGAACGGCGGCGTATTCGGCACTGTCGCTGTCCAGGCGACCTATTGGCGCTATCAGATGATGGACTGGCTGCGCGAGCGCTGAGCGCGAGCGAGCTCATCCCCGGTCGCAAGCGACAGTTTTAGCGGGGGCAAGCACAGAGCTCGCAAGAATTGTGCGGCCGGAGCGCAGGCTCAACTGTATCCGGCCCCACAGAATAGGCAGCTCGAAGCAAGCGCAGACCGCTTCTTTACGGCCCGGGCTGCGCGTCATACGCTCGGCGCGCCGGGGAGCCGTACATGACCTATTCGCAAGCGGGCGTGGGATACAGGATTCGTCGTTTGGGCCGGGGCTCGCTCCTGTCGCCTCGCATGCGTTACGCGGCAATCGTCGCTGCAATCATGGCCGCTGCGCTTGCGGGCGCCTGCGCCTCGCGGCCCGAAACGGGGTTCCTGGCCCCCGTTGCAGCAGTCGAGGCCGGGTCGACCTCTCACACCATACTGGTCGCCACCACCCGCCAGCGCGACGAGCGGCCAGGGACGCTCTTCAACGGCGAGCGTGCCATGCCGCTCGATTTCGCCAAGATCGAGGTCTCGGTTCCGCCAACGCACACACCTGGCGAAATCGAATGGGCCTCGACGGCTCCAGGCGATCCGAAGGCCAATTTCGTCGTGCGCCAGGCCGGCTACCTCGACGGAGAGCAGGCCTTCATCAGGGCGCTCAACGCCCAGCTCGCCTTGCGCCCACGCGGGAGCCGCAACGTTGTGCTCTTCATCCATGGCTACAACACCATGTTCGCGGAAGGGCTCTACCGCTTCGCCCAGGTCATGCACGATTCCCAGGCCCCCGCCGTACCGGTGTTGTTCACCTGGGCATCGCGGGGGGCGCTGACACAATATGTCTATGACTCGAACAGCGCGACGGCAGCGCGCGACAACCTCGAACGGACGATCCGGCTGCTCCTGGCCAGCAACGCTGAAAAGGTCAATATCCTGGCCCATTCCATGGGCAACTGGGTGACTGTCGAAGCCCTGCGCCAGATCAAGATCTCAGGCGGGCTCGCCGGCGCCGAGAAGATCGATATTGTCATTCTGGCGGCGCCCGATATCGACATCGACGTCTTCAAGACGCAGATGCGGCGCTTCGGAAAACCAAAGAAGCCGTTCTTCATCGTGTTGTCCAAGGACGACAAGGCGCTGGGTGCATCGAGTTTCATCGCAGGAGGCCAGGGCCGCGTCGGAGATGCCCAGAATGCGGAGGAGCTGGCGCAGCTTGGCGCCGTTGTCCTCGACATGACCGACGTCAAGGCCACCGATTCGAGCAATCACGGCAAGTTCGCGCAATTGGCGGAGATCGCGCCTCAATTGAAGAGCACGCTGGAGCGCGGTGTCGGCAGGCAGGCCCGCGCGTCGGAGAATGCGCGTGAGGCTCTGGGCGACTCGCTGGAAGCGATCGTCTCGGTGCCCCTCAAGATCCTGGGCGCACCGATCAAGATCATAACCGGACGGTAAGCCCGCAGCGCCAGAAGACCTGTTCGACGCGGCCGCGGGATCAGCGCGCCACGGCTTGCGAGCATGCAAGCCGCTTTCCTCACGTCGGTTGAGCGCTGCGATCAATGGGCAGCAAGCCGTCGATCTGATAACGCCAGCAGCGTCCCGCCCCCAAGCAGCTTTCCCGCCGATGACCTCTCGCACCGCGACCTTCACCGGATTTGGCGCCATCCTGCTCTGGTCGACGCTGGCTCTGTTCACGGCCATGTCCGGTCGCGTACCGCCGTTCCAGCTCGTCGGCATGACGTTTGCCATCGGCGGCATGCTGATCCTCTGCATCACCGCCGCACGTGGGCAACTGCGCAGGGTTCGGCCGACCTGGGGCTCTTTCGCGCTTGGCCTCTACGGCCCCTTCGGCGACACCGCGCTCTACTATGCCGCGGTCAAGACCGCGCCGGCGGCCGAGGCCAATCTGATCCACTATCTCTGGCCGTTGCTGATCGTGCTCTTCGCAGCGCTGCTGCCGGGCGGCACCCTGAAGCTCCGGCATCTGATCGGGGCGCTGATCGGGCTCGCCGCGACGGCGCTGCTGATCTCGGGCGGGCTCGGCGCAGGCGGCGGGCTCTCGCTCGGACACGGACTTGCCGCGCTTGGCGCCTTCGTCTGGGCGAGCTACTCGGTTCTGTCGCGCCGGTTTGCCGAGGTGCCGTCCGAGAGCCTCGGCGTCACCCTGCTTGGCTGCGCTGTGGCCGCCCTTGCGTGCCACGCGGCCTTCGAGACGACCCTCTGGGAGCTGACGACAGTTGAATGGGCCGGCGCGCTCGGGCTCGGCCTCGGCTCGATCGGGCTGGCCTTCATCTGCTGGGATATCGGCATGAAGCGCGGCGACGTCGCCTTCCTCGGTGTCGCCTCCTATGCCGCACCGGTGCTCTCCACGCTCATCCTCGTGATCGCGGGCTATGCGGCCGCGAGCTGGCTGCTCGCGGCGTCCTGCGCGCTGATCGTGGCCGGGGCGCTGGTCGCGAGCTCCCGCAAGGCCTGAAAGCGCTCAGTTCCGCCGGAGCAACCGCTCGAGATAGTCGAGCTCTTCGAGGGGCCGCGACGGATCGCCGAGCCGACGCCGGAGCTCTTCGAGGATGCGCCGCGCCCGCTGCGTCGCACTTTCATCGGCCCCGGGCACGCGCACGCGGCCATCGGCCCAGTCGCGCTGACGCTGCGGCCGGCCGAGCGGATCGTCACGGCCTCGCTGCTGTGCAGAAGGCCGGCCGGCTGGTTGGCCATCCGGCTCGCCGAAGGCGCCTTCCGTACCGTCGCCGTCACCGGGCTGCCCCTGCATTTGCTGGGCAAGGTTCTGCCCGCCACGGCGCAAGGCATCGAGCGCCTTGCCTTGCGATTCGAGCGCACCCTCGCCCTGCCCCTGGCCGAGCTGGCCTTCGGCCTCGCGCATTGCGTCCTCGGCCTCGCCCAGCTCGCCGGACTCCGGGGCGCCCATGCCGCGCATCCGCCGCTGCAGATCCTGCAGGCGCTCGCGCAGAGCCTGCTGGCGCTGTGACAGCCCCTGCCCTTGGCCCTGCTGCTGACCCTCGGCTCCCTGCTGCCCGTCCTCGCCCTCGCCGTCTTCGCCCTCCTGGCCGGGCTGCTGCTGTCCACGCTGCCCGCGCTGGCCCTGTTGGCCCTGCTGACGCTGTCCTTGGCCAGGGCGCGCCTGCTGTTGGCCAGGGCGTCGGCCCTGCTGCGCCCGGTTCTGACGCTGCTGTTCCTGCTGATAGGTTTCGTCGCGGAGGTTCTGCTGGTCGCGGGTCATCCGGTCGAGATCGCCGAGTGCCTGGTTCATCTCGCGCTGCCGCGGATCCTGCTGGCCGGGCCGCGCCATCTGGAGATTGTTGAGGAGATTGTTCAGCTCCTCCATCAGCCGCTGAGCCTCGGCCATGTCGCCGCGCCGGGAAAGCTCTTCGATCCGGTTCAGCATGTTCTGCAGGTCTCGCGGCGTCACTGAGCGGAAATTCTCCGGCAGTTGCGCCTGGTTCTGGTCGCCATTCTGCTGCTGGCGCTGCATTTGCTGGGCGAGCTCGCGCATGAACTTGTCGAGCGCCCGCCGCATATCTTCGGTCAGCTTGCGGATCTCTTCCTCGGACGCCCCGCGCTCCAGAGCCTGCTGCAGCCGTTCCTGGGCGGCGCGCAGATCGCGCTCCGCATCGGAGAGATCGCCATCCTCGAGCTGGAGCGCCATGCCCCACATCAGGTCGGCGACATCGCGCAACTGGTCGTCATTGGTGGCGCGCCGCAGCCTTTCGCCGATCATGCGCATGCCGAGATAGACGCCGGCCTCCTTCATGAAGCGCCCAGGCTCGATCAGCAGCGCATCCATGGCGAGCTGGACGTGCTTGCGCGCGTCGACATCCATGACGAGCTTGCGTCGCTGCTCGACCAGCGCCTTGGCGAGCGGCTTGGTGAAGGTGCGCTGCGGCAAGACGACCTCGACCGTCTCGCTGCGGCCCTCCTGCCCGGCTTCGTCGCGGGCAACGAGCACCATCTTGACCTTGGCACCGGCCCAGGGATGAGCCGAGAAATCGACCGTGTTCTTCAGTTCTTCCTCGCCGGACGGGGAGGACGGAACGCTGAGCGCCTGTTTCGGCGGCTCGACCAGCGAGCGCCCGCCCGATGGCGGCCCGGTCCGCGAGACGACGACCTCGGCCGAGGCAATGCCGTAATCGTCCTTGGCGCGGAACGTCAGCCCCAGCCCGCCCTGCACCCCGCTGACCGGTTTGGGCGGCTCGACGAAGCTGATCTGGGGCGGCTGGTCCGCAACCGCGGTCAGGGTCAGTGTCGCCTGAGGCGCGCCGCTGCCGGTGATCCTGAGCGTGCCATTGCCGGCCAGCATGTAGCGCTTTTCCAGCACGGCAACAGAGGCCGGCTCGACCGGCTTGCCATCCTTCGTCTGCGGCGGCGGCAATACGTCGAGCCGGCCCGTGGTCACGACATCCATGCCGCTCTTGCCGGCAATGCGAATCACCACGGTCGATTTTTCCGGCGCGGTGAAGGCGGTGCCGTGCAGCCGGGCGAAATCGATCAGGATCGGCGGCAAGCGGGTATAGGCGGGCGGATCGATCCAGGCATCGATCCTGGCGGCGGCAACCGGCGCCGACGGACCGCGCCAGTCGAAGGCAGCCGAGATACGGGATCCGGCCTCGTGGCCAGCGACGAAAAAGGCGGTGACGGCCGCAAGCAGCGGCACGGCGCGAATGGCAAGCCGGTCGCGCATGGCCATGCGTGGCCGCGGCGGGGCGACCMGCAAACCAGCGATCTGCGCGCCCTGGCGCTCGACGTGAAGCTTCCACAGCGCCTGGGAAACCGGATCGTTCGAACCGACGGCGAGACTGTCCTCCAGCGCCGAGGCCGGGCGATGCGCCCCTTGCAGCGACTGGTCAAGCCGCGCCAGCGCATCGCGCCGTGACGGCAAGGGCGTGCGAACAACGTACCAGATGCTGGCAGCCAGCGCAGACAAGAAGAGCACGACGCCCATGGCGCGGCCCTGCCAGGGCAGGTGCGTCCACAGCCCGAGCCAAGACAGCGCCAGGAACGTGAGGATGACTGTCGCGGGCAACCAGAGCCGGGGCCAGAGGCGCTCCCAGGCAAGCGAGACGCGGGACACAGCGGCCAGCCTGCCAAGGCGCTGGCGGATGCTCCCGATCGGATCAAGCGCCATGCGGCGCTGCGCCTCTTTCATGCCGTCGCTCCGAGCCGCCCCCGCTCCGCGTGAACCCCACCAAGTAACAGCACGCTATCACGTGAATATGGCAAGGCCAGAGTGCAGCCCTGTCACACACAGGCCGCTCCGCGTTTCGTGAACCGCAGGCTCAGGCCAGCCAGGGCGGTGCACGATCCGTGCCGATCAGGTCTTCATAGCTCTGGCGCGGGCGCGTCACGGCAAATTCGGCACCCTTGACCAGCACTTCGGCGACCAGCGGGCGCTGATTATAGGTCGAAGACATGCTGGCGCCATAGGCCCCCGCTGTCATGAAGGCGATCAGATCGTGCTGTTTCAGCTCCGACAGCAGGCGATCGGTGGTGAATGTGTCGCCCGATTCGCAGATCGGTCCGACCACGTCATAGGCAAGCTTGCGCATATCGGCAGCAGGCTCGGCCACCGGCCAGATCTCGTGATAGGCCTCGTACATCGCCGGCCGCAGCAGGTCGTTCATCGCCGCATCGACGACGAGAAACTGCTTGGTGGGCCGCGAATTGAGATGCAACACCTGCGTCAGCAGGATGCCGGCATTGCCGACGATCAGGCGGCCAGGCTCGAAGCCAAGCTCGACATCGAGCCCCTTGGTGACGCGCCCGACCATGGCCGCGTAATCCTCGATCAGGCTCGGACCGTGATCGAAATCCTTCGGAATCTCGTAGGGAATTCCAAGGCCTCCGCCGAGATCGAGCCGGTCGACCCGGTGCCCCTCCGCCCGCAGGCTGCCAACGAGGCCGACCATCTTGGCATAGGCCGCCTCAAAGGCCTCGGTCTCGCGGATCTGACTGCCGATATGAACTGCCAGCCCCATCATCCGGACACCCGGCATATTGGCGGCGCGTGCGTAGAGCCGGCTCGCCTCCTCGAAGGAAACGCCGAACTTGTTGGCGGCAGAGCCGGTGGTGATCTTGGCGTGGCCGCCGGCACCGACATCGGGATTGACGCGGAAGACAGCCTCCTGGCGCTTGCCGAGCCTTGCCGCCACCTTCGACAACAGGTCGAGCTCGCTCTCCGACTCGATATTGATCTGGAAGATGCCCGCCCCGACTGCGAAAGCGAGTTCGCTCTCACTCTTGCCGACGCCGGAAAAGACGATCTTCTCGGGAGCGAAACCGGCGGCAAGTGCCTTGCGCACTTCGCCTTCCGAGACGGTATCGGCCCCCGCGCCGAGCGCGGCCAGCGTCTTCAGGACACCGAGATTGCCGTTCGCCTTGACGGCATAGAAGACATGCGGCGCCGGCCCCGCGGGATCGATGCCACGCATTGCGCTTTCGAACAGCCTGTAGTGCCGCTCGATCGTCGCCGAGGAATATACATAGACCGGCGTCCCGACGTCGGCCGCAATCCGGCGCAGATCGACATCCTCGGCGAAGAGCGCGCCGTCGCGATAGGCAAAGTGATGCATCGGGATCTCAGAGCAGAGGATCGAGCACGAAGCTCTTGTTCGGAATGGCGATGGCGCGGCTCGCTTTCGGCGGCTTGGCGATCGGCGAAGTCGTGGTCTCCGGCACGCGGTTCTCGACCGCGCCGATGTCCTCGTCAGGCAGGTCGAGGGCGTTGGTCGCGTTCGGCGGCGCTTCGAGCGGTCCCTTGCGGCCGCAGGCAGTCAAAGCGAGACCTAGCAGGCCGGCGACCACGATGGCGCGGCCGAGTTTCAGGCGGGGGTGCAGCACGAACGGGAATCCTCGGGCAATATGTGACGGGGACTGTAGCGAAAGGCGCGCGCGCTTGCGAGCCTTTGCAGCGACGGAGCGTCATTCCCAGGGCAGAGTGCAGGGCCGCCCCGGGAATCTCCTGCGGTCATGCCCGGGTTGTGCCCGGGCATCTCCCCCGAATTGTCACTGCTGCTCCTTGGCGAGCTGCCTCAGCCAGCGCTTGGCCTGACGACGGACATTGGCCGGCGCCGTGCCGCCATAACTGACACGGCTCTTCACCGACTGCTCGACGCCGAGCACGGCGAAGATAGCCTCGGTAATCTTCGGCTCGACGTCCTGCATCTCGGCGAGCGTCAGCTTCTCCAGCCCGACGCCCCTGGCAGAAGCGACGCCGACCAGCTTGCCAGTGACGTGATGCGCATCGCGGAACGGCATCTTCAGAACCCGAACCAGCCAGTCCGCAAGGTCGGTCGCGGTGGCGTAGCCGAGGCCCGCGGCCTTCTTCATCACCTTCAGGTTGGGCTCCATGTCGCGGACCATGCCCGACGTGGCGGCAAGGCACAGCGAGAGCGACTGCAGCGCATCGAAAGTGCCTTCCTTGTCCTCCTGCATATCCTTGGAATAGGTGAGCGGCAGCCCCTTCATCATCGTCAGCAGCGCCTGAAGATGCCCGAAGACGCGTCCCGCCTTGCCGCGCACCAGCTCGGCGGCGTCGGGATTGCGCTTCTGCGGCATGATCGAGGAGCCGGTCGAGAACTTGTCCGAGAGCTTGACGAAGCCGAACTGGGGCGTCGCCCACAGCACGATCTCCTCAGCGAAACGCGAGAGATGCATGGCGCAGATCGAGGCCGCCGCGAGTGTCTCCAGTACGAAATCGCGATCCGAAACCGAATCCAGTGAATTGGCGGTCGGCCTGGCAAAGCCGAGCGCCTTGGCCGTGTGGAAACGATCGATCGGGAAGGAGGTGCCGGCAAGCGCCGCAGCGCCGAGCGGGCATTCGTTGAGGCGCTCGCGCGCATCATGGACACGACCGCGGTCGCGCGCCAGCATCTCGACATAGGCGAGCATGTGATGCCCGAACGTCACCGGCTGCGCCGACTGCAGATGCGTGAAGCCCGGCATCACCGCACCGGCATGGGCCTCGGCCTTCTCGGCAAGAGCCAGTTGCAGGTCGGCGATCTGCCGATCGAGCGTTTCGAGCGTATCGCGCACCCACAGGCGCATATCGGTCGCGACCTGATCGTTGCGCGAGCGGGCCGTGTGCAGACGGCCCGCCGCAGCGCCGATCCGCTCCTTGAGATTGCTCTCGACATTCATGTGGATGTCTTCGAGCGCGCGCGAGAACGTGAACGTGCCGGCCTCGATCTCGGCCTCGATCGCCTTGAGCCCTGCGCTGATCACGTTCACATCTTCACGGGTCAGGATGCCGGTCTCGCCCAGCATCGCCGCATGCGCCAGCGACCCGCGGATATCCTGGCGCCACAGGCGCTGGTCGAAGTCGATGGAGGCATTGATCTCCTCCATGATGGCATCCGGCCCCGTGGCGAAACGCCCTCCCCACATGCGATTGCTCACGACGCTCTTTCCTGCTTTTTGGACGCGCAATGACGTCTCGTTCAAAAACATTTGCCGCCTTCGGCGCTCTCGCCTTGATTGCACTCGGCGGCGTCGCGGCCTTCTACTCTGTCCAGGGCCGGGCCGGCAATTCGGGATCATGCTCGGCGGCGGCAGCGACCGCTGAAAAACTGCGACCGTTGGCACGCGGCGAACTTGCGGCCGTGGAGGTTGCAAAAGCACCGCAGCCCTTGCCAAACCTCGCCTTCAACGGCCCCGACGGCCAGCCGACAACATTGTCAGCCTTCAAGGGACGGACCGTCCTGGTCAATCTCTGGGCGACATGGTGCCTGCCCTGCCTGCATGAGATGCCGTCGCTGGACGCGCTGCAGGGCAAGCTCGGCGGCCAGGATTTCGCGGTGGTGGCGATCAATATCGACACCCGGAACCTCGAGAAGCCGAAGACCTGGCTTGCCGAGCGCAAGATCGACCAGCTCGGCTATTACGCCGATCCGGAGGCCAAGGTCTTCCAGGATCTGCGCTCGGCCAAAAAGATCGAAGGCATGCCGGTCAGCTTCCTGGTCGACCCGTCGGGCTGTGAACTCGCGATGCTCCAGGGCCCTGCCGACTGGGCCAGCCAGGACGCGCTCTCCTTCATTCGCACGGCGCTCGGACGCTGAGCCGCCGCGGTTTGCCTGATCGCGCGCTCTGCTCCATATCGTTGCGGCATGAGCTACACGATCGGCCTCGCGACCACCTTCCACGATCCTGCGATCGCGATCGTTGGCCCCGATGGCGAGGTGCTCTTCGCCGAGGCGACCGAGCGCTACCTGCAATATAAGCGCGCACCGAACTGCGAACCCGATTCCGCACCGCGGATGGAAAGCCTGCTCAAGCGCTACATCCCGGCAGGCGCTCCGGTACAGATCGCGACGAGCTGGAGCGGGGAGTTCACCGGGTTCCTCGAGCAGATGAGCCGGACCGGCGCCTTCACGATCGATGAACTGCTCAAGCTCTCCCCCGAGCTCAACCGCTCGCTGGTGCCGGAGCGCTCCGAGCGGGCCTTGATCGCCTCGCTGCATCTCGGCCAGCAGCGCGCCGGCCTAGGCACTCTGCTCGGGCTCGACCGCGCCTTCGGCAAGGCAAATGTCACCGGGATCAAGCGCTATGGCCACCATCTCGGTCACGCGGCCTATGCCTGTTGGTCGTCGCCCTTCCGCGATGCCGCCTGCCTCGTCGTCGACGGCATGGGCGAGACAGGGGCCTCGGCCATCCTTACGTTGCGCGATGGCGAGATCAGCGAGGTGAAGCGTCACCGCGGGCGCGAGTCGATCGGCTTCTATTTCGGCCTCGTCACCGACCTGACCGGCTTCGACCAGGCGAAGGGCGAGGAATGGAAGATCATGGGGCTCGCGCCCTATGGCAAGCAGGATGCCGGCTTGCTGGCGCTGCTGCGACGCCTCTATCGGATCGAGGAGAACAAGCTTTCCTTCGCGGATACCGCAACCATACGCGCGGTCTCCGCCGAGATCCTGGCGCGGCGGCCCACTGATGCGCTCGACCAGGGCTGGGCCGACCTTGCCCGCTGCGGCCAGGATGTCTTCGCCGAGATGATGGCGGCTCTGCTGGCTGAAGCTGCCGCATTGGTGCCCTCCGAGAATCTGGTGCTGTCAGGCGGCTGCGCGCTCAACTCCTCGTTCAACGGCAAGATCGTCGGCCGCCACGGCTTCAGCCAGGTCTTCGTACCCTCCGCTCCCGCCGATGACGGCAATGCCATTGGGGCGGCCTGGCTCGCCCATGCCGAGGCGCATCCGGACTGGCGCGCGCCGAAGGGCCCGATGACGCCCTATCTCGGCTCGCGCGTCTCGACCGAGCCGCTGGAGCGCATGGCGGCCTGGGAGCCTCGCCTGAAGCGTCTCGCACCCAAGGAGGTTGCCCCGGTGACGGCCCGGCTGCTTGCCGAGGGCAAGCTTGTCGGCTGGGTCCAGGGCAAGGCCGAGTTCGGCCCACGTGCGCTCGGGAACCGCTCGATCCTTGCCGATCCTCGCCCGGCCAACGCCAAGGATCTGCTCAACGCCAAGGTCAAGTATCGCGAGGCCTTCCGCCCCTTCGCCCCGTCGATTCTCGCCGAACACGGCACGGACTGGTTCGAGAACTACCAGGACTCGCCCTATATGGAGCGTACGCTGGTCTGGAAGCCGCCGGTGCGCGGACGCGTCCCCGCCGTGGTTCATGAAGATGCGACTGGCCGGCTGCAGAGCGTCACAGCCGACCGCAACGAGCGCTATCACGCGCTGATCTCAGCCTTCCATGCCATCACCGGCGTTCCGGTGATCCTCAACACCTCTTTCAACATCATGGGTAAGCCCATTCTGCACACGGCAGAGGATGCGATCCTGATGTTCTATACCAGCGGCCTTGATGCGCTGGTAGTCGAGGACTGGCTTTTGGTGAAGTAATCGCCTGGGCTGATCGATCTCATCAGCAAGTGCTGGCGGCGCAGCATCGCCGGTCGCATGATCTCTCCGCCGTGTCTGGAGAATGCCATGCTGCAACTTCGCCCGAACTGTGAATGCTGCGACCGTGACCTGCTGCCCGAGGCGCGCGACGCGATGATCTGCACCTTCGAATGCACCTTCTGCGCCGACTGCACCGAGACGCGCTTCAACGGCGCCTGCCCGAATTGCGGCGGCGAACTGGTGCGCAGGCCGATCAGGCCCGCCGACAAGCTGGAAAAATACCCGCCCTCACAGGAACGGATCCGCAAGCCCCACCCGGAATGCGCCGCGGCCTGAAGGCTACGACGCAGCTCCGCGGACGGGTCCGGACGAGCCTCAGCTCGCCTGCTTGACGGTGATGCCCTTTTCTTCGAAGAGCGCCTGCAGCTCGCCGGCCTGGAACATCTCGCGGGTGATATCGCAACCGCCGATGAACTCGCCCTTGACGTAGAGCTGCGGGATGGTCGGCCAGTTGGAATAGGCCTTGATGCCCTCGCGGATCTCCTGGTCTTCCAGCACGTTCACGCCCTTGTAGGGCACGCCGAGATAACCGAGGATCTGGGCGACCTGCCCGGAGAAACCGCACATCGGGAACTGGGGCGTGCCCTTCATGAAGAGCACCACGTCGCTGGACTTCACTTCGGCGTCGATACGGGCGTTGACGTCGCTCATCGGTCTTCTCTCCTGAGGCGGGGTCAAGGCCCGCTGGTCATCTCTACTAATTCTGGGGAACCGTCGTCGTCAGCGCAAGGGCGTGCAGCACGCCGCCCATGCGGCCTTGCAGCGCGGCATAGACCATCTGGTGCTGCTGAACCCGGCTCTTGCCCTTGAAGGCGGCCGAGGTCACGGTCGCCGCGTAGTGGTCGCCATCGCCGGCGAGATCCTTGATCTCGATCACCGCGTCCGGCAGCGCCGCCTTGATCATCGCCTCGATATCGTGCGCGTCCATCGCCATGATCGTGTCTCCTTACGCGCCCTTGGCCGACATATAGGTCGGGAACCAGTCCTCATGCGCCTTGTCKAGCGCGGTCAGCGCCACCGGCGCCTCGCCCGGCAGCGCAAGAGCGTTTCCGCCAGTCCGGCCGATGAGAGCGGCAGGCACGCCGGCCGCCCTGGACTCGGTCAGCAGCCCCTCGACGGCACTCGACGGCACGGTGACGAGATACCGCGCCTGATCTTCACCGAACAGGACGGCATGGGCCGGCCCCGCGGGAAGCTGCGTCACGGTCGCGCCGACGCCGCCGGCAAGCGCCATCTCGGTCAGGGCAACCGCGAGGCCGCCATCCGACAGATCATGGCAGGCGCTGACGCGGCCGCCCGTGATCAGCGCGCGCACGAATTCGCCATTGCGGCGCTCGATCGCGAGATCGACCGGCGGCGGCGCGCCTTCTTCCCGGCCGCAGATGGTCGCGAGATAGGCCGACTGGCCGAGCCAGCCGGAGGTCTCGCCGATCAGGATGATGCTCTCGCCTTCGGCCTTGAAGCCGACAGTCGCGTGCTTCGTCACGTCGGCCAGAACACCGACGCCGCCGATCGTCGGGGTCGGCAGGATCGAGATGCCATTGGTCTCGTTGTAGAGAGAGACGTTGCCGGAGACGACCGGGAAGTCGAGCACCTTGCAGGCCTCGCCGATACCCTTGATGCAGCCGACAAGCTGGCCCATCACCTCAGGGCGCTCGGGATTGCCGAAATTCAGGTTGTCGGTGATGGCGAGCGGCGTCGCACCGACGGCGGTAAGGTTGCGCCACGCTTCGGCGACCGCCTGCTTGCCGCCCTCGAACGGGTCAGCTTCGCAATAACGGGGCGTCACGTCGGCGGTCATGGCAAGGCCCTTCGGCCCCTCCTCGATGCGAACGATGCCGGCATCGCCGCCGGGCGTGACCACCGAGTTTCCGAGGATCAGCGTGTCGTACTGCTCATAGACCCAGCGCTTCGAGCAGAGATCCGGCGAGCCGACGAGCTTCAGCAAGGCATCCGCGTTCGACATGGGTGGCTTCACCGCAGCCGCCTCGATGATCGCCAGCTTCGGTGTCTCGATCCAGGGCCGGTCATATTCGGGAGCCTCGTCGCCGAGTTCCTTGATCGGCAGGTCGGCCATGGTCTCACCCTGGTGCTTCACGACGAAGCGCAAGGTGTCGGTGGTCTTGCCGACAACGGCGAAATCCAGACCCCATTTCCTGAAGATCGCCTCGGCCGGCTCCTCATGACCCGGCTTGATCACCATGAGCATGCGCTCCTGGCTCTCCGAGAGCATCATCTCATAGGCGCTCATCTGGTCTTCGCGGCAGGGCACCGCGTCGAGATCGAGTTCGACGCCGAGGTCGCCCTTGGCGCCCATCTCGACGGCCGAGCAGGTCAGCCCGGCTGCGCCCATGTCCTGGATGGCGTCGACATGGCCCGCCGCCATGATCTCGAGGCAGGCTTCCAGCAGCAGCTTCTCGGCGAAGGGATCGCCGACCTGCACGGTCGGGCGGCGTTCCTCGCCGCCATCGCCGAAGGCGGCCGACGCCATGGTCGCGCCGTGGATGCCGTCGCGACCGGTCTTGGATCCGAGATAGACGATCGCCTTACCGACACCCGACGCCTTGGCGTAGAAAATCTCGTCGGTCTTGGCGAGGCCGACCGCCATCGCGTTGACCAGGATGTTGCCGTCATAGCGCGTGTGGAAGCCGACCGCGCCGCCKACCGTCGGGACGCCGAAGGAATTGCCGTAGCCGCCGATGCCGGCAACGACGCCCGAGACAAGATGCCGGGTCTTGGGATGCGAAGGATCGCCGAAGCGCAGCGCATTCAAGGCCGCGATCGGGCGTGCGCCCATGGTGAAGACGTCGCGCAGGATGCCACCGACACCTGTCGTCGCGCCCTGATAGGGCTCGATGAACGAAGGGTGGTTGTGGCTCTCCATCTTGAAGACCACCGCGAGCCCGTCGCCGATATCGATGACGCCGGCATTCTCGCCCGGGCCCTGGATCACCCAGAGCGCCTTGGTCKGCAGCGTCTTCAGATGGATCTTCGAGGATTTATAGGAGCAATGCTCGTTCCACATCGCCGAGACGATGCCGAGCTCCGTGATCGTCGGTTCGCGACCGATCAGGTGGAGGAAACGCTGATATTCGTCCGGCTTGAGGCCGTGCTCGGCCACGAGTTGCGGAGTGATCTTGATCTCGTTGGGAATCACGGCTCGCCTGGTCCCTGATCGCGGACGCCCGGCCCGCCTCTGATGCGCGGGGCATAACCTGCTTGTCCGCCGGAGACAACGCATTCCCGCCGATCAATGCCATGCAGGCGTGCATTCGCGCCTGTTCCGCCCGCGAAAGCACCAACCGGTGTCCGTAACTAAGTTCAGCCCGGCGCGTCCGATACGGCGAGCGCCTGGAGCGCATCGCGCAATCCGTCCGGGATCGGGGCCGGCTTCTGGCTGGCGCGCCCGACATAGACATGGGTGAAGCGGCCCTGCGCCGCCGCCTGCTCGCCACCGCGCCGGAAGATGCCGATCCGATAGGTCACCGAACTGCGGCCCAGTTTCTCGACCGCAATTCCAGCCTCGATCGTCTCCGGGAAGGCGACGCTTTCGAAATAGGTGCAGGCCGTCTCGACCACGAGGCCGACAATCTCGCTTCCGGCAAGATCGAGATGCCCCTGCTCGATCAGCCAGGCATTCACCGCCGTGTCGAACCAGGAGTAATAGACCACGTTGTTGACGTGACCATAGGCGTCATTATCGGCCCAACGCGTCGGAATCGCGCGAAACAGCCTGAAATGGGAGCGACCAAGCCGCGCCGCGCGTTCGCTCATCGGCTGCTGCTCCCTGTCATTGCCCCGGCTTCTCGCCTGTCCCGATCTCGGGCACGCCGAGCGCATCCGCCAGCCTCGCCTTGGCCGAGCCCGGCCTGAGCGGCTTCTGCTGACTCTCATGCGGCGCCCAGCCGGAAAGCCAGACGATCTCGAACGTGGCGCGCAACCGGCTGTCGGGATCGGCAAAACGCTCGGCATAGAGCGCAGCTGCACGCATCAGCGTGTCGCGACGGAGCGGCGCCTTGCGCCGGTCGGTCAGCGCATTGGCCCAGCCCATCGCGCGTAGATCACGCAGCAGGCCGAACAGGTCGCGATAGCGCACCGTGACGAGTTCGCTATCGACCACCGGAAGCGCGAATCCCGCGCGCTGCAGCAGGCTGCCCATGTCACGCAGATCGGCGAAGGGCGCGACACGCGGGCTCACGCCGCCGGTCGTCTMGGCTTCGGCGGCAAGCAGGACTTCGCGCAATTCCTGAAGCGTGCGACCGCCCAGCAGGCAGCCRATGAAGAGGCCATCGGGCCTGAGCGCCCGCCTGATCTGAATCAGCGCCCCCGGCAGGTCGTTGACGCCGTGCAGCGCGAGCAGCGAGGCGGCAAGGTCGATCGAAGCCGCTGCGAGCGGTAGGCGCTCGAGATCGCCGACGACATCGCCTCTCGCCCCCTCGGTCTCCGCCATTCGCCAGAGCACCTCGGCCTTGGCGCGCAGCACGGGTGCTGCAACCGGCAGCGGCGTGCCGAGATCGGCCGCCAATGCGAAGCGGCGCAGCACCGCAGCGAGCCTCTCGTCGAGATCCTCGCTGGCGCGGGCCAGCAGGAAATCGGGATAGCCTCCCGCCACCGCCCGTGCCTGGCGGCGGCGGACGAGATCACGATCGAAAACCAGGGGACCCTCAGCCATGCCCGCGCTCCGGCGCTATTGCGGCCTCACGCCATTCCCTCCAGCTCGATGATCAACCCCTCGATCATGGAGAGGCCAATCTGCCAGAAAGCGGGATCGCGCGCATCGAGACCAAACGGCTTCAGCAGCTCGGAGTGGTGCTTGGTTCCACCGGCCGAGAGCAAGGCGAAATAGCGCTCCTGAAAGCCCCCGGCCGAGTTCTGATAGACGCCGTAAAGCGAGTTCACCAGGCAATCCCCGAAGGCATAGGCATAGACGTAGAAGGGCGAATGAATGAAATGCGGGATATAGGCCCAGAACGGCTCATAGCCCGGTCCAAGCGTGATCGCCGGCCCGAGACTTTCCGCCTGCACGCTCATCCAGAGTTCGCAAAGCTGGTCCGCCGTCAGCTCGCCTGCCTTGCGCGCTTCATGCACCTTGCGCTCGAAGGAGTAGAACGCGATCTGGCGCACGACCGTATTGATCATGTCCTCGACCTTGGCCGCCAGCATCGCCTTGCGCTGCTTCGGATCGGTGGTTCCGTCGAGCAGCTTGCGGAACGTGAGCATCTCCCCGAAAACGCTCGCCGTCTCTGCCAGGGTCAGTGGTGTCGGCGCCATCAGCGCCCCGTTCGGCGCCGCCAGAACCTGATGCACGCCATGCCCGAGCTCATGGGCGAGTGTCATCACGTCGCGCGGCTTGCCCTGGTAGTTCAGCAGGACATAGGGGTGGACCGACGGCACGGTCGGGTGCGCGAAGGCGCCGGGCGCCTTGCCCGGCCGGGCGGGCGCATCAATCCAGCCCTCGTCAAAGAAGCGCCGGGCAATGCCGGCCATCTCGGGCGAAAAGGCGCCATAGGCGTCGAGAACGGTGTCGCGCGCCTCGGTCCAGGGAATCGTGCGCTGCTCGACCTTGGGCAACGGCGCGTTGCGGTCCCAGTAATCGAGGGCCTCGCGGCCAAACCAGCGGGCCTTCAGCTTGTAGTAGCGGTGCGACAGGCGCGGATAGGCCTCGCGCACGGCCGCAACGAGAGCATCGACGACCTCGCGCTCGACCCGATTCGCCAGGTGCCGCGAATCGGCGACATCCTCGAATTTGCGCCAGCGGTCGGAGATTTCCTTGTCCTTGGCGAGGGTGTTGGTGATCAGCGAGAACGTGCGCAGATTGCCGCGCAGCACCGTGCCCAGCGCTTCGGCCGCAGCCTTGCGCACCGCGCCGTCGGCATCCTGCAGCTTGTTCAGGGTGAGCTCGAGCGTCAGCTCCTCGCCATTCACCGTGAAGCGCAGCGAGGCGACGGTCTCGTCGAAGAGCCGGTTCCAG
The DNA here is from genome assembly GCF_056396005.1 of Allobosea sp. 05T439. Classification (NCBI taxonomy): domain Bacteria; kingdom Pseudomonadati; phylum Pseudomonadota; class Alphaproteobacteria; order Hyphomicrobiales; family Alloboseaceae; genus Allobosea; species Allobosea sp. 05T439. The sequence continues at coordinate 177,633 of NZ_JBFTKP010000001.1, forward strand.
GCACCACGCCCAGTCACCGACTTCTCGTGGAACAGTTCCTCGATCCGGTCTTCGAGCTGGTGCGGCTTGTCCTTGGCGAGATCCTCGATCCAGGGTTGCCAATGGCTCAGCGGCGGCTCGGCCGCGATCTTGGCCAGCAGCGCCTCGTCGAGGCGGTTGAGTTCGAGCCCGAAGAACAGCAATTCGGTCGAGGCGGTCGTCATCCGGTCCTGGGTGTCGCCATAGAATTTGGCGCGCTTCGGATCGGTGGTGTCGCCGGAGTAGATGAGGCCGGCATAGGACATGATCTTGCCGAGCAGGTCTTCCAGCCGCTCGTAGGCACGCACGGCTTCAGCGAGTGTCGCGCTCGCGTCGTCACGGGCGGCGAGCTCCGCCAGCTTGCCGCGATAGAGTGCGGCGAAGCGCTGCGAGTCGGTCAGCGCGCGGTCGAGATCGGCGGTGAACTCGGGCGAATCCATCGACGCATAGAGATGGCTGAGATCCCATTCCGGCAGCTTGCCCAGCGCCTTCGCTGTCTTGGCGGCGCTGCTCGCCGCGCTTTTTGCGACGTTGGCGGAGATCGTCCCGTCGAAAGCAATCGTCATGTCAAAGGCACCTCGCTGGCGAAACCATCCTTACCCATATGCGCGGACAAGGCCGCGCGATCAACGCCGCCGCCCGACGCCGGCGCTTAAGAGCGGCTTAACCGTTCTGGATGACAGTGCCCCGAAACGGAACACTGATTCTGCAGCGACCGGCATCGAGGTGACATGACAACCACCGTTCTCGTCGTTGATGACGATCCCGTTCAGCGCCGACTGCTCGACGCCATGCTGAAGCGCTTCGGCTACGACGTCGTCGTGACTGAGAGCGGCGACGAGGCGCTTGCCCTGCTTGGCAATGGCGAGACCGGAGCCTTCGACGCTGTGGTCCTCGACCTGGTCATGCCCAATCTCGATGGCATGGGCGTGCTCTCCCGGCTGCGTGAGCGCGGCATCGACACGCCGGTGATCGTGCAGACCGCGAACGGCTCGATCGAAACCGTGGTCTCGGCGATGCGCGCCGGCGCCGTCGACTTCGTGGTCAAGCCGGTCGGCGCCGAGCGGCTGCAGATATCGATCAAGAACGCGCTGAAGCTCGGCGCGCTCGAACATGAACTGCGCTATCTCAAGCGCCGCGCCTCCGGGCAGCTCGGCTTCCGCGACCTCGCCACCAAGAGCCCGGACATGGGCCGTGTCATCGGACTGGCCGAACGCGCCGCGAAATCGAACATCCCGATCCTGATCGAGGGCGAATCCGGCGTCGGCAAGGAGGTGCTGGCGCGCGCCATCCAGGGCTCCAGCGACCGCAAGGGCAAGCCCTTCGTCACGGTGAACTGCGGCGCAATCCCGCATAATCTCGTTGAATCCATCCTGTTCGGCCATGAGAAGGGCGCGTTCACCGGCGCCACCGAACGCCATATCGGCAAGTTCGTCGAAGCCAATGGCGGCACGCTCTTCCTCGACGAAGTCGGTGAATTGCCGCTCGATGCCCAGGTCAAGCTCCTGCGCGCGATCCAGGAGGGCKAGGTCGACCCTGTCGGCGGCAAGAAATCGGTGCGCGTCGACATCCGGATCATTTCAGCCACCAACAAAAGCCTGCTCGATCAGGTGAAGCGCGGCGAATTCCGCGAGGATCTCTACTATCGCCTGAATGTCTTCCCGATCACGCTGCCGCCACTGCGGCAGCGCTGGGAGGACATCGCCGATCTGGCCCGCGGCTTCCTCGTCCGGTTCGCTGCCGAAGAGGGCAAGAAGCTGCGAGCGATCTCGCCCGAGGCTCTCAACCTGATCAACGGCTATGACTGGCCGGGCAATGTCCGCCAGCTCGAGAATGCGATGTTCCGGGCGGTCGTGCTCGCGGATGGCGATGAGCTGACCGTCGCCGAATTCCCCCAGATCGCGGCGCAGATGGAAGGCTTTGAAGTCCGTATCCCGGCCGCGCCGACCGCAACCGCTCGCCCCGAGCCGCGCGACGAGGCGCCGCGCATCATTCAGGTGCCGGTGCGCGATCCCAATGCGCTCGATTTGGTCGCCGGCTCCGACATCCGCAGGCTCGAAGAGCTCGAGCGCGAGATCATCAAATTCGCCCTGGCGCATTATCGCGGACACATGTCCGAGGTCTCGCGCAAACTCGGCATCGGTCGCTCGACGCTCTATCGCAAACTCAAGGATTACGGGCTGATCGAGGGCGATGACGCATCTGCGAACTCGGATGCGGCATAGGCGTTGTAGAGCTGAAAGATGCCCGCTGTTGCACCCCCGCATCTTGTCGAAACAGGCCGAGTCACGCAGGTATCGCGGATATCGGGCAGAGCTATAGGGAATTGGACCATGCGTCGTCGCCACTGGGCGAGCTTTGCTTCTGCATCGGTCCTGGCCTTGGCCCTTGGTACCGGATATGCGCTTGCGCAGGCTACCCTTGAGCCTCAACTCGGCATCCCCCTGCCCGAGCAGCCGGCACTGCTGATACTGAATGGCGACAAGCCGCCCGAGAGCCTGACGCCGCCGGTCTTGCCGGAGGTTGTCGTCACGATCGAGACCGCCCCCAAGGCCGCGAACGCCGAGCCGGAGATGGTGACCGGCACGGTTGCCCCCTCGGCCCAGCCACAGGGCGGGCTTGCTCCGCTCGAGGTGCCCCCGACGCCTGCCACGACGCCCGGCGTCGACCTCGACGAGCCTGTGGTGCTCGACATCCCGGCCATCGATCTGCCGCCTTCCGACCCAGCGCTTGTCCCCGCCGCCAGGCCTGCGCCTCTGCGCTCCGCCGAACCCGTGATTGCGCCGCCGGACCTGCCCAAGGTCGTGGTCGAGCTTCCCGCCGGACCGGCGCTCGCCGCCGAAATCACCGAGCGCGCGCCGGAAGCGCTGGCATTGCCGCGCCTCGCGGAACGCGAGCGCAGCGAGATCCTCGCCGCCTATCAGGCTTTCGAGAACCGTCCCTTCTGGATCGACGGCAAGGGCTGGAGCGCGGCGGCCAAGCTGCTCGTGGCGCAGCTAAGCCGCGCCGGCGAGGATGGCCTGCGACCGACCGACTATCCGCTGCCCGTTTTCGAGGCCAGCGACAAGGGCAGCCTCGCCGAGGCCGATGTCCGGCTTTCCGCGCTCGCCGTGCTCTATGCCCGCGACGCGCGCGGCGCCCGCGTCGACCCGCGCCGGCTTTCCAAGCTGCTCACGCCGACACTGTATCTGCCCTCCGCCACCGAGGTTCTCTCCGAGATCGCGGCCGTTCCAGATCCGGGCAAGGTGCTGGCGGCCTACAACCCGCCGCATGAGGGCTATCGCCGCCTGAAGGCCAAGCTCGCCGAGCTGCGCCACCACCAGGACGATACGCCCATGGTGCGCATTCCCGCCGGCCCTCCGCTCAAGCTCGGCATGCGTGACGAGCGCGTACACCTGATCCGCGCCCGGCTCGGCCTCGGCCCGTCCGATGAGGCTGTGTTCGATCGCTCGACCGCCACTGCAGTCGCCGAGTTCCAGAAACAGGCTGGCCTGCGCGCCAACGGCATCCTCAGCGCCCAGACGATTGCGGCGCTCGGCACGCCGGCGACCAACCGCGCCCAGCAGGACATCGTCGCGCAGATGGAGCGCTGGCGCTGGCTGCCCGCCGATCTCGGCCAGACCCATATCATGGTCAATGTGCCGGAATTCCAGATGCGGGTAATCCGCGACGGCAAGGTGGTGCACCACGCCCGCACCATCGTCGGCAAACCTGAATCGGCGACGCCGATTTTCTCGCACCGGATGGACCATGTCGTGGTCAACCCATCCTGGTTTGTGCCGCCATCGATCCTGAAGAAGGAATTCCTGCCCGGCCTCGCCGCCGATCCGGACTATGCCGCCAAGCGCGGCTATGTCGTGACCCGCCGCGGCAACAACATCTCGGTGCGCCAGCCGCCGGGCGAGCGCAACGCGCTCGGCTGGATCAAGTTCATGTTCCCGAACGACCATGCCGTCTACCTGCATGACACGCCGAACCGCCGGCTCTTCGCGACGGAACGCCGGGCCTACAGCCATGGCTGCGTGCGCGTCGACAATCCTTTCCTGCTTGCCGACCAGGTGCTCGGCCCGGAATGGACGACAGAGCGTCTGAAGCGTCTGATCGGCTCCGGTGAGCGCACCATCCGGCTGCCGCAGCCGCTGCAGATCCACCTTGTCTACAACACTCATGTCGTCCAGCCGGACGGCAAGCTGGTGACCTTCGACGATATCTACGGCTTCCACCGCATGGTGCGGCAGGCTCTGGAGCAGCAGGGCTGAGATCGTGGCGAAATGTGGATCGGGCACCTTTTCGCCACGATCCACAGCTAGCCAGCTTCGGTGGAAAGAATCGTAGCGTGCAGGTTACCTGCTTGTTAACCTGCTGTTAACGCATCTCCGCAACTGTTCGTTGACGTTTGCCGAGCTCCTTGCCGGCGCATCGAGACGGGTCGAGTAGCTTGAGCAGATCCTCAGCCACCATGCCGAGACGGCTTCTGCTGCGCGTTACGCCGGGTTTCCGTGGCGGACTGACGATGGCCATTGCATTCGCGGCCCTCGTCTGCGGCATCCGCGGCACGCAGAACGCCGTCGCCAATGGCGACACGCGCACGATCTCCATCCGGCACATGCACACCAAGGAAGAGATCACCGTAACCTTCAAGCGTGACGGACGTTATGTCGCCGAAGGCCTGGAGAAGCTGAACTGGGCCCTGCGCGACTGGCGCATCGACGAACCGATCAAGATGGACCCGCGCCTGTTCGACGTCGCCTGGGAGGTTCAGCGCACCGTCGGCTCCGAGCAGCCCTTCCACGTCGTCTCAGCCTATCGCTCGCCCGGTACCAATTCGATGCTGCGCCGACGCTCGCGCGGCGTCGCCAAGCACAGCCAGCACACGCTCGGCAAGGCGATGGACTTCTACCTGCCGGATACCCCGACAGCCAGGATTCGCGAAGCCGGCATGCGGCTGCAACGCGGCGGCGTCGGCTTCTATCCGGGCGCGCATACGCCATTCGTCCATCTCGATGCCGGTTCGGTCCGCTCCTGGCCGCGCATGACGCGCGACCAGCTGGTGCGCCTCTTCCCGGACGAGAAGACCGTGCATCTGCCGGCCGATGGCCAGCCGCTTGCCGGATACGAGCTGGCCAAAGCCGATGTCCTGGCGCGCGGCGGTGCCGTGGCTGGTTATGCCGCCGCCGATCTCGATGAAGGCGCGGTGATTTCATCCGGTCGCAAGAGCCTGTGGGCCGCCCTCTTCGGCGGCGATGACGAGGAGGCGGATGCACGGCCACAGCGCGGGCGCGCCCCCGCGCCGAAGCCGCAGCCGGTCGTCATGGCCTATGCCCGCCAGAATTACGCCGACAGCAGCTCGGAGGATGGCGGCACGCGCTTCGGCGCATCGCTCGTCGCGGTCCCGGCTCCGGAGCCGGCTCCGCGCGTGACCCGCCCCATCCGTCAGGCCCCCGTCCCGGCCGAGCCGCCGGTTCAGGTCGCGGCGCTCGCACCAGCGCCCGCTCCCGAAGAGGTCAGGCCGAAGCTGATCGACGCGCCGCTTCCCATCGCACGCCCTGGCGGCCTCACTCCGCCGGCTGGGCAGCAGGGCGTTGTCCAGGTTGCTGCACTGCCGCAGCAAGGCGGAGCACTTGCCTTCGCACCTCAGCTTGCGCCCGGCGGCCGCCCCGGCGAGGAGCAGAAATTGATCTTGGCCTCGCTGCCGCCGCGCCGTCCCGGCGAAATGACGGCACTGGTCGAGACGGTCGTCGCCGGCAAGCCGATGGCCGCCCCGCTGCCGCCTTCGCGTCCGGTCGCCTTTGCGAACCTGGCCACGGCCTCGTTGCGCGGCAGCGATGCCGACCCGGTGCCGGCCGTCCAGCAGGAAGGCAGGCTGGTCACGATCACTCATCCGATGCCGCCGAGCCGGCCGCAACTCGGCAGCACCGTGATTGCCCGGACCGAGCGGAACAACGGTGGCAGCCCTGCACCCACGCCGATCGTTGCGCAATATGACGCCGACCGTTCGAACCTGGACTCGCTCTTCGCCGCCGTTAGCCGTCCCGCGCCCGAAGGTCGCAAGGTGACGGTTGCGACCGCACGCGCCAAGGCCGCCTCGGCCCCGCCACCCGGCTGGGTCCAGGGCCCCGGTCCGGCCGCCTCGCTCGGCTTCAGCCATGCCGATCCGAGCGACGCCAAGACCGGCAGCTTCAGCGGCCCTGCGGTGAAACCACTGCCGACGAACTTCGTCCAGAACTGAGCAGGCTGAACCGGGGGCTCACTCCCGGTCGATTGGCCAGGCCTTGAACACGGCCAGCTCCTCGCAGGCGCGCGCCTGAGCAGCAAGAGCCGGCCAGCGGCTCTCCTCGACATAGTCCGGGATCACGAAGCGGCAGAACCCCCAGGCGATGGCAGCTGCGATATCGGCAGGCTCGAGCTCCGGCCCCGAGCCCAGTTCACCGCGCTGGGCCGCCTGATCCAGCAGATCGAGCGCAGTGTGCAACTGCGTCACGATGCGCTCCTGCCAGGGTGCATAGCGCTGGGCTTCGGGACGCTTGCGCTCATATTCCACCGAGACGGCCTTGTCCGCCGCGACGATGCCAATGCCGGTCAGGCTGAGATCGCGGACCCGGGCAGTGTCTTCGATCGGTCGCAGGGAACGGCCGGCGACATCCTCGAAATGCTGGATGATCAGCAGCGACTCGCTGATTACCGTGCCATCCTCGCAAACCAGCGAGGGTGCCTTGATCAATGGATTGATCGCCCGGAACGCATCCATGTCGCGGAACACGGAGACCGAGCGATGCTCGAATTCGACCTCGAGCAAGGTTCCGGTAATGGCGGCGCGCCGCACATAGGGACTGTCCAGCATTCCAACGAGCAGCATCGCAATCTCCGTTTGTGAGCGCGTGCAGACTGGCCGCTCGTTCAGGGAATGCAACGCCAAATCATGTGATGCCGAAGATCACGCCAATTGATGTGCAGGCAGCCCGGCCTCCGACGCGACGGCATCATCGGAAACCGGCTCCGCGCCGAAGGACAATCCGCGCGCCTTCGCCGCCATCTGGCAGCGATCCCAGCTCGGCTCGCCTCCGAAATGCTCGACCAGGAGATCGATCAGAACGCGCACTTTGCCGGGAACATAGGCGCCTGGCGGGCGCACGACAAAGAGCCCCTGCTCCTTCATCGGATAGTCCAGCAACAAATGCTCGAGCGCGCCTCTACTGATCGCGTCCGTGAGCATGAAGGTCGGCAGCACGGCGAGCCCGAGCCCCGCCTCCGCCCATTCCGCCAGGGTTTCGCCACTGTCCGAGCGCATCCGGCCGGTCGGCCTGACCGAAACCCAGCGCTTGCTCATCCGAAAGGTCCAGTCTGTCGTCGCTGTACCGGTATAGATGAGGCAGTCGTGCTCGGTCAGGTCGAGCGGCGAGATCGGGCGGCCCCTGCGATCGAGATAGCCCGGGCTTGCGACCACGGCTCCGTAGACCGGCGCGATGCGCCGCGCGACCAGGCTGGAATCCTTGAGCGTGCCGATCCGGATCGCTGCATCGAAACGTTCGCCGATCAGATCGACATAGCGGTCGCTGGCCTCGACATCGAGCTCCAGCTTGGGGTGACGATGCGCCAGCTCGGCGAGGACCGGCGCGACATGGCGCACGCCGAAGGTCAGCGGCATCGACAGGCGCAGCCTCCCGGCAACGCCACCGGTCTGCTGCGCCACCGATTCACGCGCCTCCGCGAGATCCGCAAGGATGCGTTCGCCGCGCGCCTTGAACTCGATCCCGGCCTCCGTGGGGCTGATGCCGCGGGTCGTGCGGCTGAGCAGCCGGGTACCGAGATCGGCCTCGAGTCGAGCGATGCGACGGCTGACGATAGACTTCGACAGACCCAGCACCTTGCTCGCGCGCCCGAAGCCACCGGTCTCGACCACGGCGATGAAGCTGCGGATGTCATCGAGCTCCGACATGAGAGTGTTCCCCTGAGAGCAACAGTATGGTTCCCACTATGGGCGTTCTGGTGCGTGAAGTGAACCGCTATGTTGCACTGCATCGAGGCCATTCCCTCCGTTTCAGGATCGCAACCATGTCCAACCTTCTCGTTCTCAACAGCAGCGCCCTCGGCTCGGCTTCCGTTTCGAAGCAGCTCGTCCAGGATACCGTCACCCGACTCACCGCCCAGAACCCTGGCCTGAAGGTCGTCGAACGTGACATCGGCCTGGCCCCGGTTCCGCATCTGACCCTCGATTCCGCGACCGCCATTCGCGGCGGCGAGCCGGCCAATCCGGCTCAGGTAGAAGCCCGCACGCTGTCCGATGCGCTCGTAGAGGAACTGAAGGCGGCCGATATCATCGTGGTCGGCGCGCCGATGTACAATTTCGGCATCTCGTCGACGCTGAAGGCCTGGTTCGACTATGTGCTGCGCGCCGGCGTGACCTTCCGCTACACCGAGTCTGGCCCGGAAGGCCTGATGACCGGCAAGCGTGCGATCGTGGTCGAGAGCCGCGGCGGTCTCTACAGCAGCGGCCCCGCCCAGATCATGGACTCGCAGGAGCCGCATCTGCGCACCCTGTTCGGGTTCATGGGCATCACCGATGTCACGTTCATTCGCGTCGAGAAGCTCGCTTTCGGTCCCGAGGCACGCGAGCAGGCGATCAACGCCGCCCAGGCCGAACTGAAGCTGGTTGCCTGAGCCTGATATTTCGCCAGGACAGGGCCGGCGTCGGGAAACTGACGCCGGCCTTGTCTATGCAGGGTCAACTCCGCCACGCCGGGCGGACTGAGCAACTGCTGCGCCGAGCCGAGGGAATAAGACGCGTTCTCGCTCGTTTCTCTCGACATGAGCAGCGTCCTCCCCCCTCCTCCCGTCGTGATCGCGCCGGTGCAGCCGTCCCGACATGCCGGTGCGCCTCTGGCGCCGCCCGGCGCGCCCGGCACATTCATCCGTTTCGCCGCCATAGCCCTCGCGTCGGCTGCGGCATCGTCGATCTGGTTCGGGGCCCCACTGGCACCGGATGCCAGGATCGTGCTGATCGTCTTCTCCCTCGCCACCATCGGCTGGACGATGACGGCGATCGACGACACGCTGATMGCCCTTGCGGCCGCAGCGGCCCTGGTCGCAACCCGCACGGTGCCGACCGAACAGCTCTATCTCGCACTTGGCAGCGAGTTGATCTGGCTGTTGATCGGTTCCTTCGTGATCGCGGCCGCACTGCGCGCTTCCGGCCTCGCCGAACGCCTGGCCCTGTCGGCGCTGCAGCCCTTCTCGCGCGTATCCTCGCTCTTCTTCTCCGTGACCTTCGTCATCATTGCCACCGCCTTCCTCGTCCCCTCGACCTCCGGACGCGCCGCATTGCTGTTGCCGGTCTATCTGGCGCTGGCCGAGGCGATCGATGACCGCCGTATCAACCGGGCATTGGCGCTGCTGTTTCCCTCCGTCATCCTGCTATCGGCGGGCGGATCGCTGATCGGAGCCGGCGCGCATCTGATCGCGGTCGAGATGATGACAAGGGCAGGCCGCCCGGGGCTGGACTATCTCGACTGGATCGTCCTCGGCCTGCCCTTCGCGGTGCTGTGCAGCCTCGCCGCCACGATCGCCATTCTCACGCTGTTCCTGTCTCGCGCCGAGCGCAGCTGCTCGCTGGAGCGACGCTCGCCTGAGCGAACGCCTTTGACCCGACCACAAATCCATGTGCTCGCGGTCGCTGTCACAGTGATGATCGGCTGGAGCACGCAAAGCTGGCACGGCATCGACATCGCGATCGTGACATTGCTCGGCGCTGTCGCGGTCACTCTGCAACCGCTCGCTCCAGTCTCGATGAAACAGGCCGTGAAAGCGACGGAATGGCAGCTCATCCTGTTCCTCGCGGCGACGACACTGATGGGTGGCGCGCTGATCGAAACCGGGGCGGCGGGCGCGATCGTCAAGGGCCTGCTCGGCCTTCTGCCCGGTGAAGCGCTGACAACGCCATGGCTGCTGGTCGGGGTGATCTGTGCCATCGCGCTGCTCTCGCACCTGGTCATCACCTCACGCTCGGCCCGCGCCGCGGTGCTGATTCCGATGCTCGCCTTGCCGTTCGCGGCGCAGGGTTACGATCTCCGCGCGCTGGCTTTCGTCATCGTGATGGGAACCGGCTTCTGCCAGACCTTGCCGGTCAGCGCCAAGCCGGTTGCACTCTTTGCCGGGCTCGCCCGGCCGACCTATCAGCCGCGCGACCTCGTACTGCTATCGGCGGTATTGCTACCCCTGATCTTCGCCCTACTCATGGGCTTCGCGACCTACATCTGGCCACTGATGGGCCTGCCGCTGCTGCGTTGACCGGCCCTTCGCGGGCGGCCGCAGAAATTATTGAGCCGGCATGGAATAAGCGCGCACAGGCTTCGTTTGGCACAGGGAGGCACGAGCCTCCCTGTGTTCGAGGAGCCCAACATGACCCTCAAGATCCTGATCGCCCCCTCCGGTTTCAAGGAAAGCCTGGATGCGAGCGCTGTCGCAGCGGCCATCGCGCTAGGCGTGAAGACTGGCATGCCCGACGCTGACACCCTGCTTGCCCCCCTCGTCGATGGAGGAGAAGGTTTCACCAAGGCGCTCGTCGCCGCGACCGGAGGCCGTCTCCATCGCCTCACCGTGACGGGGCCGGTCGGCGAGCCGGTCGAGGCCTTCTTCGGCTTCCTCGGGCGTTCCGGACCAAGGACGGCTGTCGTCGAGATGGCCGCCGCTGCCGGGCTCGCACTTGTTCCTCGTGATCGGCGCAATCCGATGCTGACCACCAGCTACGGTGTCGGCGAACTGATCCGTGCCGCGCTCGACGCCGGCGCCGAGCGCATTCTGGTCGGCTGCGGCGACAGCGGCATCAATGACGGCGGCGCCGGAATGGCAGATGCCCTCGCGAGCGCCAGGTCTTCGCCCGCGCGAATCGCGGCGCACATATCGCCTTTGCGGCCCCTGGCGTGCGTATCCAGATGCCCGACAAGGCCTTGCGCCCGGGTCGGCTGCGCTCGGGAACCTCCTATGCCGCGCCACTGGTCGCCCTCGCCTTCTCTCAGCGCCGCTCCGCCGATCAGGGCGCGACACCGCAGATGCTCGTGGCGGCACTGTCCAGCGAGGCGACCGATCTCGGGGAGCCGGGCCGCGACCCTGTCTTTGGCTGGGGTCTGCTGGAATGCCGGCCGCAGCCCGCGCAGCCATAGGTCGATGCGCGATCTTGCCTGCTGATCCTGACGACAAGGATACGACTTTGGACATCGTCCAATCCCATATGACGGCCTCCACCGGAACGACGGCCGCGTCGGCAGGCACCGAGCCGCCCCTGTCGGCCTTCGCCAGCGAGCTTGTGGCCTTGCTGCCGAGACTGCGCCGGTTCACGCTCTCCCTGACCCGCTCGGCCAGCGAGGCCGACGATCTCGCCCAGGCAACTTGCGAGCGGGCCCTCAAGGCACAGGCGCTCTGGCAACCCGGTACCCGGCTCGATGCCTGGCTGTTCAGGATTGCACGCAACCTCTGGATCGACTCGCTCCGCAAGCGCCGTAGCGAAGGACAAAGCGAGGCTCTCGAGGACCATCTCGATCTCGCCGGGGAAGACGGCCGGCATGTCGGCGACGTCGCCTTGACCGTCGATTCCGTTCAACAGGCGCTGGGAGCCATGCCGTCCGACCATCGCGAACTGCTGATGATGGTCTGTGTCGACGGAAAGAGCTACCGCGAAGCCTCGCAGCAGCTCTCGATCCCGCTCGGCACGGTCATGAGCCGGCTCTCGCGAGCCCGCCAGGGCCTCGCGGCGAAACTTGGAATGGACAAGACATCATGACGAGCGCGGTTTCGGACGAAATGTTGCTGGCCCTGGCCGACGGCGAACTCGAGAAGGCCACGGCCGATGCGCTGCATGCGCGGGTCATGGCCGAGCCAGAACTCGCCGAGCGCTTTGCCCTGTTCGTGGAAAGCCGGGCGCTGCTGGAGGACGCCGGCAGCTCCGATCAGGCCGTGCCGCCGCACCTGCTCGCAGCGATTCGCGCCGCCGACGGAGCCAGGCCAGGTCGGCATGGCCTGGCAGTGATCGAGGGCGGCGCCACACTCGCAGCGCCCGCCCCGGCCGTCTCCCCGCGCTCCCTCCCGCGCCGCCCGGGCTGGCAACTGCCTCTGGCAGCCTGCTTTGCGCTGCTTATCGGCGGGATCGCCGGTTACCGGATCGGCTCGGAAACGCCTAGCAACCCAGATCCTAGCGGCGTCGCCCTGTTCCAATCGGCCCGCGCGGCTCTCGACACGGCGCTCGGCAGCTCGGCAAGTGGCAGCAGCACATCATGGCCGCACGGCGCTGCCGGCGGCAGCATCACGCTGGTCTCGTCACATCGACTGGGAGACGGCACGCTCTGCCGCGAATATACGCTCGCCAGCGCCGCGCAGGGAGCAGATCGCTGGAAGGGCATCGATTGCCGCGTCGAGGGCCGCTGGCGCACCGAGCTTGTCATTGCCCCCCCCTCGTCGGAGGGTGGGTATCGCCCTGCCAGCGGAGACAGCGCAGCGGACGCTTTCCTGCAGGACCGCAATGCGGAAGGCCCCCTCGCCCCGGCTGCGGAAGCAGAACTCCTGAACGCACTGGCTCGACCGAAACGCTGATCCTGCCTACGCTTTGCCCCCCGAAAGGCCATAATGCCTGCCCTTTGGTGGTAGCTCGCTGTCGTCCCGACCATGGGAGAATGGAATGGCACCCTTGCTCGACATCGACGGCTATCTCGCCGTTCAGGCGCTTGAGGTGGCTCCCGGCTGGACCCAACCCAGCTATGTCGGCTGGGCCGCGCCGGAGCGCCTGCTACGTGGCCATCGCATCAAATAGAACAACCCGCGCAAGCGCTGCTGCGAGCAGTCGCCCTTGCGCGCCGGAATGGCCATTCGCGTGCATGTGATCAGCGTTAGAACATGGTTTGCCCTCTGGAAAGTGGCTCCCTTTGAAATAGGCCTTTGAACCGAGGATGCCGGCCATGCCATGGAAGAAGCACGTGTCCCAAAGGGCGCTGTCCGGCTGGCCAGGGCGACTTGCCGACTATCCGCAGGCAAACCGCCCCGCTTCGATTGGAAAGCGAACAGCCGTTCACAATCGGGGCTTCGGCAGGTTGCAGCGCGTCAGTCGCTGTTGGATCGTCCGCTCCATGATGTAGCACGGCCTCGTTGACGTTCGGATGGCCAGGGAAGACCAAGGACCGATGGATACGACACCCCGCGAGCGGCTCGTCATCGTCGAAGATGACCCCGTCACCCGCGCGGTCATCGCGGGATATTTCATCGACCAGGGGTTTCACGTCCAGGAGGCGGAGACCATCGCCCAGGCCAGGCGGACGATCCAGCGCTTCAAGCCGGAACTGATCTTCATCGACGTCGTCTTGCCTGATGGAGACGGGTTCGAGCTGGCAAAGGAGCTTCAATCGGTTTCCGACGCCGGAATCATCTTCGTGACGCGTCGCGATGCCGACATCGATCGGATCGTCGGCCTCGAGCTTGCCGGTGACCACTATGTCAACAAGCCCGTCGACCTGCGTGACCTTCTCGCCAGAACCCGCTCCCTGCTGCGGCGCCGCAAGATCGAGCGGGACATGGCCCGGCGCAGCACCACGGCCACCTTTGGCCCCTTCATCATGGATTTTCTGCGGCGTGAGCTCGCGACGATCAATGGCGACCCCATTCGCCTGACGCGAGGCGAGTTCGACTTGCTTGCAGCTCTCGTCGAAAGCGATGGCCGCCCCTTGAGTCGCGACTATCTGATCGAGGTCGTCAGCAATCGCTATACCGATGTCGACGCGCGAAGTGTGGATGCCTTGGTCGCGCGTCTGCGGAGGAAGCTGGGACATGGTGGAAAGCCGGGCATGATCGCGACCGTCAGCGGGATCGGCTACAAGCTCGGCGTGCCAGTCGAACGCAACACCTGACGGGCCGCTCCGGCTGCCGACCTGTCCCCGAACCCGTCCAGGGTCTCCAGCGCCTCGCTACGGTCGCGGTCGAGCGCTTCGATGGCGAGGATAAGCTCCTCGCGATCGGCGACCATTGCGTCGCGCTCCAGCGCACTGGCTTGTGCGAAGACACGCCCGAGGCCGACGGCCCCGGCGGAACTCGCGAGCTGGTGAGCCAATCGGCTAAGTTCGGCCCGGTCGACAGCCCGGAGCGCCGCCCGCATCCCCTTCAGGATTTTCTCGGATACGGTCGCGAAGAGCGCCACGAGTTGCCGCGTGCGCTCGCTTCCGATCAGTCGACTCTGGGTCTGGAAGAAGCTTGCGTCGACCGGCTGGTCCACTGAGAGGGACACGACCGGACCTTGGCCGCTGCGACTGCTCCCGCGCCCTATGACCTGTAGCAGCGCTACAGAAGTAATGGGCTTGGACAGGATCGCCGTCAGCCCGGCTGCTCGCATCCGCCGCATCGTCTCCGGGGAGACATCGGCCGTCAGCGCGACGATCCGGGGTTGCGTGATGTTCGGCAGCTCGCGGACCGCAAGCGCGGTTTCGATTCCGTCGATTCCGCTCATGTGCATATCGAGCAGGACAATGTCGAAGGCGCGATTACGCAGCGTTGCCAGGGCAGCTTCGCCCGAGGCCACGGCCTGCACTTTGTGGCCGGCCTTCCCGACCATGACCCGGGCGACCTCTCGCGTCACAGGATCATCGTCGACCACGAGCACGCGTTGCAGCTGCGCCGTCGCCATAGGCCCGGACCGCGCGGCGGCCTTGGCCGCAACCATCGGCAAACGGACAATGAAGGTGCTGCCTTGCCCGCGACCGCTGACGACGGAAATCGTGCCGCCCATCAGTTCGCTCAGCTTGCTGCAAATCGCCAACCCGAGCCCGACCCCGCCATTGCGCCGGCCCGTGTCCGGGTCGACCTGCACAAAGTCGTGGAAGATGTGGCGTTGCATCGCCGGCTCGATGCCTATGCCGGTATCGCGGACCGTGAGCGTCAATTCTGAATTTTCCGCAGATGGACAAGGCTGGAGCTCAGCGCCGAATTCGATTCCGCCACGCTCCGTGAAACTGATCGCATTGCGCAAGAGATTGATCAGAATCCGGTGGATCTTGCCGGGATCGCCGTGCAACTGCAGGCCGCCGGCTGGGGGCAGACGCAGTGTCAGGACAAGTCCCTTCTGCTCGGCGAGGGGGCGCATCAGCGCCGCGGCGGCGTTCAGGAGCGCGCCCAACTCGAAATTGCGCAGATCCAGGCTTTCGGTTCCTGCCTCCAGCCGGGACAGGTCAAGCGTCGCATTGGCCAGATCGACCAGGGCCTCGCCCGAGGTCGCCGCCATGGCGACGAGGCGGCGATCGCGTTGGCTCAGGCGACCACGGTCGAGAAGCTCCAGAACCCCGAGTACGCCCGAGAGCGGCGTGCGGATATCGTGGCCGACAACCGCCAGAAACCGGGACTTTGCCCGCGTCGCCTCTTCTGCCGCCCGTTGTCCGGCCGAAGCAAGCTCGAGAGCGGCCTCCAGGGCCGCTGTACGCTCCGTGACCTTGTCCTCCAGAACCGCGCGGCTTTCCTCGAGGCGCTGAGCCATCAGGTTGAACTGCTCGCCGAGCTGCTGCAATTCATCGCCGGTGTTGATGCTGATCCGCTCGTCCAATTCGCCTCGGCCAATCCGCGCGGCGCCGTCGCCGAGGGCCTTGATCGGGGCGACAAGTTTCCGGCTCAAGATGATGCCGGCCAGCACGGCAGCGGACAGTGCGAGGACCAGAAGCACCAGCGAGCGCAGGAGCGACGCCTTGATCGATGCGAAAGCTTCACTCTCTGGCAGGTCGATCACCACCTTCCAGTCGAGGTCCGGGACCGAAGCCATCACGGACAGCACTTTCCGGCCTTCGATATCCGTCATCGAAAGTCCTGCACCGGTCACTCCGGCCGCCTCATGCGCACTCACCAGGCTGGCAAGATTGGTGTTCCTTAGTACGAAGCGCAGATCGGGATGCGCGATCAACCGCCCGGAACCCGTGACGATATACGCGCGACCGGTCTCACCGACCTTCAGCCGGGACACCAGATCACGGATGAAGACGAGGTTGACGGTCGCCTGTGCAACCCAGTGCGGAGATGCCGCTCGCTTGAGCAGCATCATATAGGGTTCCGAGCCGCGCCGGAATTGGACATCGCTGTAATAGCTGCCCTGCGCCAGGGCGGCCTGGAAACCCTGATCAGTCGACCAGTTGACGTCGCCACCGGTTTGGTCGCGGCTGACGCGCGAAAGCGAGAGTTGCTCGCGTCCCGCCGGATCGATCTGGCGTAATTCGAGAATGGCCGGAACCTGCCGCAGCAGCCGCAGGCCGTCGAGGCGGCGTTCCTCGGGTGGAGTGTTGCTCGCGCCGCTTTGGGAGATCCAGTCCAGGTGTTGCATGATCTCCGCCACGAAGGCGCCGATCCGCTGCGCTGCGGCCTGGGCCTGCTCCTGCTGAACGCGCACCACCAGCGCCCTCTGATCCGAGAAGGCGAAGAACGTTGCAATTGCCGTATTGAGCCCAAGCGCGAGGCAGATCGCGACGCCGACGAAAACCGCATATTTGCGGGTGAGAGCACCTCGCGGCCGAGAAGTCTCGCCCTGCGTCACGAAACGATCCGTGTCGCGCGAATCCGGAGCGAAAGCGGCACGCTCAATCCCAGAGATGCGGCGGCCATTTCGTTGATGACCAGTTCGAAGCTGCGCGAGAACTGCACCGGCAACTCGGCGACATTCGCACCACGCAAGATAAGGTCGCTATAGGATGCGATGAGGTCGCTCGCCTCGTCCCGCCCCCCCGTATACGACATCAGCCCGCCCTGGCGCGTGAAGGTGTCGAACGGATAGATGGCAGGAAGGCGATGCCGGGCGCTGGCCTTGGCACATTGCGCCGCGTGGCGGAACGTGAAGCTGTCGGGCAGGAACACCAGCCCGCCATCGCTGCCCTGTCCTGCGAAGTCCGCGATCGCACCCTCGATGCCGTTCGGGTCCATCACTGCCACCGGGCCAAGAGACAACCGAGCATAGGCAGCCGCCGCCCTCAGGCGCGCGAGATAGGTTTCACCTGCTGCAGGGGTCGTGCGCGGATTGAATACCACGCCGACCCTGCGTGTCTCGGGCGCAATCTCGGTCAACAATTCCAGCCATTTATCCGCCATGACCGGGTCGTTGTTGCTGAACCCCGTGGCATTACCCTCCGGCCGCTCCAGAGAACGCACGAAGCCGCTCCCGACCGGATCAGAGGCCGTGCCGAACAGCACCGGCATCGTCCGGGTCAAGGCGAGGACAGCAGCGGTTTCGGCACTGGAGCTGACGATGATGATATCGGGATTGTCCCGGACCAGCTCCGCCGCCGCTCGCGCAAGATCGGCTTCGCTCGAGCCCGAGAATCGCGTGCCCAAGCGCAGGTTCTGGCCCTCGATCCAGCCTCGCTCGGCAAGGCGTTGTCGGATTTCCTGCAACCTCGCCTGGACGATCGGGGCGTCCAGCGGGAGGCTGATCATGACCGCGATATGCTTGAGGCGTTCGGTCGCGCGCACCGGCTGCGCAAACGCAGTGACTCCGCACGACGCCAAACCGGCCAGAAAGGAACGACGACGCATGCGGGCAAGTCGGGGCAATGTGGAGGGCAAGGGCAGCTTCGCACGCAGCGCCGAAAGCGTCGAGAGCGAGTTCCACCACTTTCAACGAGGAGTGCACGCGTCAGGAGTGCGCACGTCTTGGCGCCAGAGCCGGAAGGCGAAGCGCTCTCGCGTGGAAGCGCGAAAGAGCGTGACAGCCATTGTGTCCGACCGCCCGCGCATCGAAGACCACGGCATGGTCGCCCAGCCGCGCCCCGCGAAGCGCGTGGGGTCCGATACGTCATTGCGCACATCGCCGCCGGCCCAAGAACCAAGCCTCTGACGCCCGACCTTCGGCATCCCTCGCCGCTTCGATAGAATTGGCGCCCGCGATATCCAAGATCAGTCGAGCGAGAAACACAGACACTCGGCTTCGCGCAATAGAGGTAATCTTAACGKAACTCGCCGAATGATCCGGCAATGGTCGACCATGGCCGCAATTTTCGCCGACTAAACTTCGTTCTGGATGCGCATCATGATGTTTCCGAGCTCCATTCGACGGTACCTGCTGGCGACGATGGCGGCAGTCTGCCTGCCAGGACTCGGTACGCTCGGCTACCTCGCCTACGATGCGGTCCGCGACGTGCGCACAAACCACCGGCTTTCCGGATTGGTCGAGGCTGACCGAGCCCTGTTGCTCACCGGCAATGCGATCCGTTCCGATCGTGGCAAGGCCCAGACAAGTCTGCAGGCAAACGACGATGCTGACACGACGATCCGCGCGATCGTGGAGACATCGCGAAACCAGATCGCAACGGCCGTAGCAAAACTCGGCGCCGCTGACCTGCCCGAGCATCGGGTTCTTGCCGAGGCCATTCTGCAGGCTGAAAAGGCCATGCAGGGGCGGATCCCCGATCTCAACGGGGAGGCGGCCAAGCCCCGGGCTCAGCGTAGCCTGGCCGCGACCATGCCTTGGTATAATGCAGTCGGAAACATCGAGGCCGCACTGACGAACGCCTCCGATGCGGCGTCGCTCGCGGTTCGGCTGGCCGATCCGCCACTCGCCGAACTCCAGGGTTTCAAGGCCACCGCCTGGCGGCTGCGCTCAAGTTACGGCACGCAGTGCTCCTTGCTGCGTGCTCCGCTTGGCTCCGGCCAGGTGCTGACACCGGTGCAGTGGAAGCAGCTTGGCGAATTGCGTGGCGCAAGCAATGCAGCCCAGGCCCAACTGAGGCAGCTTGCGACGCGTGTCGGTGTTTCGCCCGACCTCGCTCGCAAAGTTGAGGTCGCGACCAGCGAAGTCGCCACCGCAAACCAGACGATGGACCAGCTCCTTGGCAAGCTCGGCCAGGGTAGCGGCGCCGTCATTGGCGCCCAGGACTGGACAACCATGTGCAATGGTCCGTTCGCCGCCATTGTTGACGCGGTAACCCAATCGCTCGACGACATGCAGGCGACCACGGCGGCACAGACCAATCATGCCCTGACCCGGCTCGCCCTGATTGGTGGTCTGCTGGTCGCGCTGCTGGGCCTCTGCGCAGCGAGCTGGCGCGGCATCCAGAAGCGCATTGCGAACCCGTTGACGGGCATGAATGAAGCGCTTGTCCGGATGCAGGATGGTGAGGTTGATAGGGCTGTTCCCGCCGCCCCCTGCCCCGACGAGGTCGGCGCTCTGAGCAATGCGCTCGAGGCGTACCGCGGGAATCTCGTCAAGGTCCGTGCTCTCGAAGAGCAGGAACGCGAAGCAGCGACAATGCGCCTGGCGCGGGCGCAATCGATAGAGGCTGTGGTTTCGGATGTCGGCGAAGTGGTGTCGGCCGCTGCGGCGGGCGACTTCTCGGCCCGGCTGGAGATCCATGACGCCGACCCGCAGATGCAGAAGCTCGTGGCCGGAATCAACGAGATCAATGCGGTGGTCGACAGCGCGACCAGCGAATTCGCCAAGGCACTGTCTGCTGTGGCCGCGGGCGATCTGACTGTGCATGTCGACACCGATTACCGTGGCAAGTTCGCGGAACTGAAGGGCGCGATCAACGAGACAGTCGACCGCCTCTCCACGACCGTGCGCACGATCCAGACAACCTCGGCCGAGGTCGAGCTGGCCGCACGCGAGATCAACCTGGGCGCCGATGATCTCTCCAAACGGACCGAGGAACAGGCGAGTTCGCTAGAGGAAACCGCCGCGACGACGGAGGAGTTGGCGGCCTCGGTGAAGGCTTCGGCTCAGGCCTCGCGCCAGGCTGCCTCGATCGCCAACGAGGCGATGGAGACGGCACAGTCTGGCGGCGCGATCGCGACCCGGGCGGTCGACGCCATGGCCCGCATCGAGAGTGCGTCCCAAAAGATCTCCGACATCATCAGGGTCATCGACGACATCGCCTTTCAGACCAACCTCCTCGCCTTGAACGCAGCGGTGGAAGCCGCCCGCGCCGGCGATGCCGGCAAGGGCTTCGCCGTCGTCGCCAGCGAGGTCCGCACGCTCGCGCAGCGCTCCGGCGAGGCGGCAAAGGACATCTCGGCCTTGATATCCTCTTCGAACACAGAGGTCGGAGATGGCGTCAAGCTGGTGCGCCAGGCGGGCGATGCGCTGACCCGGATCCTGGGAGCGTCGCAGAAAGTAGCAGCCACGATCGCCGACATCTCCTCGGCGGCAGGAGAGCAGGCCAACGGCATCGACGAAATGAGCCAGGCTGTGGCGCATCTCGACGAAATGACCCAGCAGAATGCGGCGCTAGCCGAACAGAGTGCTGCCTCGGCAGCTTCGCTGACCGGGCGCATCGCGCAGCTCAATGATCTCGTCGCGGCATTCAAGACCGGGCCTGAGGCGGCGGCTCTCGCCGATCTGCAGCCTCAGACGCCGGCAATCAAACTCTTCACCGCGCCGCCGCCGACGCGTGCGGGCGACAGGGTCGCGATGGCCGCGAATTCCGGGTCGGAACCGGCTCGCCTGCGCAGGCTGGCCCAGGCCGCCTTCGTTCAGGCCAAAGCTCCCCCTTCAGAGCCCGCCAGACCGGCGCCCGCCCGCAAGGTCGCCAACAGCCGAGCCGGCGATTCCGGTTGGGAAGAGTTCTGAGCGCGCCAAGCCGGGGCGGCGGGGAGAGCATCACCTCAGCGTCGCAACGCGTGGAATGCGGCCTCACTCAGAGTTGAGACGCACGCGATCAGAATGGATTCACCCCGACGCGAGAGCCGGGGTGAATCCAACTGTGAAACAGTATTCAGTGAGCTGACGAGGTCGATGTGCAAATTATCGAGGCTCGCACAGGCAATGATCAGGCGCTCTCGCCGACGGCCTGAAGATAGAGCTCGAGGATGGCTTCCTCTTCCTGGCGCTCGTTCAGGTCGCGCTTGCGTAGCGCGACGACCTTGCGCAGCACCTTGACGTCATAGCCATTGCCCTTGGCCTCGGCATAGACCTCCTTGATGTCGTCGGCGATCGTCTTCTTCTCTTCCTCGAGGCGCTCGATGCGCTGCACGATGCTCTTGAGCTGATCGCCCTGAACCGGATCGTCCATTCCAAAATCCTTCTCTATAGATTTGGCCGCAGGGGTTCGCCCGGATCGGGGGCCGGCGTCAAGCGCGAACCGCCCTTTGGCACAAAGTGCTCAACAGTCCTGCTGTCGCATCAGGCGATCGCGACAGCATTCAGCGCCGCAACGCAGGGCGGCACGATGCGGGCAAGGCGCAGCCCCCATTCCCGCGCGGCCTCCGGCGTCGCGATCAGGTCTTGCCGGATCTCGATCAGCGCATCAGGCAGGCCACGACGGGTGGCATGTCGGTCGATCGTGTCGCCCGGCAGGCCGCCACGATAGGGCTCATTGTCCCCGACGACGAGATCACTCTCGGCCTGGAAGGCGGCGATCAGCGGCTGGGCCAGCACCCCTGCCCGATCCCACAGCACCCCGACATGCCAGGGACGCGCCACCGCTTTCCAATAGGGTGTGAAGGAGTGCACCGAAACGATCGCCGGCGGATGGCCGGCGGCGACTGCCATCTCGACGGCGTGGTCGATCGCCGCGTCATAGGGGGCGTAATAGCGGGCGATCCGCGCTGCGATGCCGGCCTCGTCGATGCGGGCATTGCCGGGCACGATCGCACCATCAGACAGGCGCATGACCAGGGTGGGATCGTCGAGCCCGCGATTTGGATCGATCAGCAGCCGCGAGAAACTGGTCAGAATGGCCGGCGCGCCGGTCGCACGCGCCATGGCGCGCACCGCCTCGGCCGCACCGATATCATAGGCGATGTGGCGCGCGAGTTGTTCGGTCGGCAGCCCGAGCGATGCAAGCTCGGGCGGGATCGCGTTGGAGGCGTGATCGCACAACAACAGCATACCCGTCGCGGGATCGCCGGGAATGATCTCGACCTCGCTTGGGGCGAGCATTATGGCGGAATCCGCCATCGGGAAATCGGACCGCATCGGCGCTCCAAAAAGTATGATTAGATCGGCAAATGCCTGATGACGTCCGCCGGCCAGCGACATAGAAGAGCATACAACGAAAGTCGACCAAATCGACGTGACAGCGGGTGGAAGGCGGGGTGGACTTGCAGCAGGTGAGGAACGATTCGGCTGAGGCCCTGCGCATTGCGAGGATGATTTTCGATGCCGCCGTCGACCGCGCCCGCCCGTCCGGCTGCCTTCCCGCTCACCTGCCCGAACCACCCAGGAACGGCCGCCTGATCCTGCTCGCCGCCGGCAAGGCCGCCGGCAGCATGACCGCACTCGCGGAAGCGCATTATCTCGACTCCGGCCTGTCGCCCGAGCGCCTTGTTGGCCATGCCGTCGCCCGCCATGGCTACGAGACCGCGACGCGCCATGTTCCGATGGTCGCCGCCGGCCACCCGGTGCCGGACGAAGGCAGCATTCGCAGCGCCGAACGCGCGCTCGAACTCGCCCGCTCGGCAAGCGCGGATGATCTGGTGCTGGTGCTCCTCTCCGGCGGCGGCTCGGCCAACTGGGTCGCACCCGCAKGTGACCTGACGCTGGCGGAGAAGCAGGCAGTCAACAAGGCACTGCTGCGTTCCGGCGCGCCGATCGGCGAGATGAACATCGTCCGCAAGCGGCTCTCGCGCATCAAGGGCGGTCGTCTCGCGCTGGCCGCCGCGCCGGCCCGGCTCGTGACGCTCGCAATCTCGGACGTCCCCGGCGACGAGCCGACCGTGATCGCCTCGGGCCCGACCGTCCCCGATCCGAGCAGCATGGCCGATGCGCGCACCATCGTCGCGCGCTATGGGCTCGACCTGCCGCCAGCGGCGCGCGCGCTGCTTGCCCACGACGCCAGCGAAACCCCGAAGCCTGGCGACCCCGCCTTCGCCAGGAGCGTATTCCAGATCATCGCCCGGCCTCAGGACGCGATTGCGGCGGCGGTCGCAAATGCACGGGACGCGGGCTACGAGCCCATCGATCTCGGCGCCGATCTCGAAGGCGAGGCGCGCGAGGTTGCGGCCGACCATGCCGCGCTTGCCCTGCGCCTCAAGGCAGAGGCGCGGCGCGCCGCGATCATCTCCGGTGGCGAACTGACCGTGACCCTGCGCGGCAAGGGCCGCGGCGGCCCGAACCAGGAATATGCGTTGGCTCTGGCCATTGCGCTCGGCGGGGAGCCGGGCATCGTCGCGTTGTCCGGCGACACCGACGGCACCGATGGCGGCGGCGGCGAAGCGACCGACCCCGCTGGCGCGCTGATCGATGCGACGACATTGGCGCGAGCGGCGGAGCGCGGCCTCGTTCCTGCCCAATCGCTGGCCGACAACGATTCCACCGGCTTCTTCGAGGCCATTGGCGACCTGCTGCGGACGGGACCGACCTTGACCAATGTGAATGATTGCCGCGTCATCCTGATCGACCCTTAGACGATCATGACGAGCCGATTCGACCGATCTCTCTTGCGCCTCGGCCTGCTGCTGGCCTGCCTTCTCGGAAGCGCGGCTCCCGCGCTCGCCGATCTGCGGATGTGCAACACCACGGGCAGTCGCGTCGGTGTCGCCATCGGCTATCGCGATGCGCAGGGCTGGGTCACCGAAGGCTGGTGGAACATCGCGCCGCGCGGCTGCGAGACCCTGCTGCGCGGCACGCTCGCGGCAAGGTTCTACTACGTGCACGCCATCGACTACGACAAGGGTGGCGAATGGACCGGCAAATCCATCATGTGCACGCGCAACAAGGAATTTACGATCCGAGGCATCGAGGACTGCCTCGCCCGCGGATATGACCGGTCCGGCTTCTTCGAGGTCGATACCGGCGAGCAGAAGAGCTGGACCATCCAGCTGACCGATTCCACCCCCGGCGCAACGCCGCCGCGACCATGAGGACATAAGAATGAGGCGCGAACGCCGGATCAAGATCATCGCTACGCTGGGTCCGGCTTCCGCCAGCGAGGAGATGTGCGCCAAACTGTTCGAAGCCGGCGTCGACGTCTTCCGGATCAATATGAGCCACACCCAGCGCGAGACGCTGCCGGAGCGGGTCGCCATGCTGCGTGGTCTGGAGGAGAAATTCCATCGCCCCGTCGGCATTCTCGCCGATCTGCAGGGACCGAAGCTACGCGTCGGCCAGTTCGGTGGCGATGGTGGCGTGATGCTGGAAAAGGACGCGCGCTTCGTCCTCGATTCCGACCCCGCCCCCGGCGACGTGAAGCGCGTCTACCTGCCCCATCCCGAGATCCTGAGTGCGCTTGAGCCCGGCCACGCCCTCATCCTCGACGACGGCAAGATCCGTCTCGTCGTCGAGAAGGCGAGCCCCAAGCAGGCGGTGACCCGCGTCACGGTCGCTGGCAGGCTTTCATCGCGCAAGGGCGTCAGCCTGCCCGACACCACGATCCCGGTTTCGGCGATGACGGACAAGGACCGTTCCGACGCCGAAGCCGCAGCAGATGCCGGCGTCGACTGGATCGCGCTCTCCTTCGTCCAGCGCCCCGAGGACATGGCCKACCTGCGCAAGATCGTTCGCGGGCGGGCGCTCGCACTCGCCAAGATCGAAAAGCCGCAAGCGCTGCTCCGGCTTGAAGAGATCATCGAGGCGTCCGATGCGATCATGGTCGCGCGTGGTGATCTCGGCGTCGAGATGCCGCTGGAAAAGGTGCCGGGCACGCAGAAGCGCATCACCCGCATGGCACGGCGCATGGGCAAGCCCGTCGTCGTCGCAACGCAGATGCTGGAAAGCATGATCACCGCTCCGGTGCCGACCCGCGCCGAGGTCTCCGACGTCGCGACTGCCGTCTTCGAGGGGGCCGACGCCGTGATGCTCTCGGCCGAGAGCGCTGCCGGACAATATCCGATCGAGGCGGTGACGATGATGAACCGCATCGCCGAGGAGGTGGAGAGTGAATCGATCTACCGCTCGATCCTCGAATCGCAACGCGCTGAGCCCGAGGCCACGGGCGCGGATGCCATCGCCAAGGCGGCCCACGAGATCGCCGATACGCTGAATCTCAAGGCCATCACCGCCTGGACCTCCTCGGGCTCGACCGCCTTCCGTATCGCCCGCGAGCGGCCGAACTCGACCGTCATCGCGCTGACGCCCAATCGCGGGACGGCGCGGCGCCTCACCCTGGTCTGGGGTGTGCACGCGGTCGTGACCAAGGACGCCAGCGACATCGACGATATGGCCTTCCGCGCTTGCAAATTCGCGGTCCGCGAAGGCTATGCCGCGGTCGGAGACCGCATCATCGTGGTTGCCGGTGTCCCGTTCGGCACGCCGGGCGCGACCAACATGGTGCGTATCGCCTTCATCGCGAAGGAGCACGTCGCCAAGGCCTGACGCCCTTAGATCATCGGACCGGATATCGTATCCGATGATCTGACCCTTTGTGTTGCATCGGCTTTCCCGAAAACCGCAATCCACTTTTCGGGCCGATGCCTTAGCGCGCGAATGCGAGGCTCGAGCGCGGTCCGGCCAACTGGTCGATTGCCTCGACGACGATTTCGGGCGCCGCGTGATGCGGCATATGCCCGACGCCCGGCAGCAGCACGAAGCGCCCCTGCGGCGCCTCGCGTGCGATCGCGGCGGAATGGATCACCGGAGACACGATCGCGTCGCTGTCCCCGGTGATCGCCACCACCGGAATCCTGAGATCGCGGTAGCGCGGAGCCTGTGCGCTGACGAAGGCGTGGGTCGCTGCGACATCCCGGGCATTCGCCTCGAAGGTCGAAGGGCGCAGCAGCAGCCGGATTTCGCCTGCTGCGACATAGCCGGGCGTGACCGGCCGCGGCGCAAAGACACTCTCGACACCGGAGCGCAAAAGGGCATCGGACGCCGGCACGCCGATCAATCGCGTGAAGACCGGGCCGATCACAGGCCATGAGGCCGCGTGATAATACCAGGCAATGCCGCCAGGCCAGGGGTGGGTCACGCCGCCAAGCAGGACAAGTCCGCGCAATCGCTCGGGGTGATCCAGTGCGATCCGCGTTGCGAGCGCTCCGGCCAGCGAATGAGCGACCAGCACGAAGGGCTCCGACAGGATCTGATCGAGAGCCTTCATGATGACTGTCGCCTGCTGAGCGGGATCAGCCATGGCGTTCTCGTCGATCCGATCGCTCCAGCCATGGCCCGGCCGGTCGAGCGCGATCACCCGGTAATGGCCAAGCTCGGGTCCGAGCGTCGCCAGCAGGTCGGCATGATCTGACGAGGCTCCGTGGACGAGCACGACGGTGCCGCGCATCTCGCCCACCGGCTTGCGCTCGACATAGTGCAGCCTGCCTCCTGGAAGCGTCAGGAAGCTGCCCTTGGGGGGATGCTGTCGTTCTGCTTCGACGCCAAGCCACTCCGTCCTGGCGAGCAGGCCGGCAACAAGAAGGGCAGGAAGAATGAGCAAGGCGCGCGGGAGCATGATTTGCTTACGTCGCCGCATTCGCTTTGGTTTCACTGGGGAACCGCAAGGGCCTACGCGTCGCGGCCGTCGACTTCAGTCTTCAGCGAATCGACTGCGTCCTTGATGGCCTCGAATTGCGGATAGATCTCCTGCGCCCGCCGATAGGCGATCAGGGCACGCTTGTCGTCCCCCTGCTGCCGTAGGATGGTGCCGAGCCCCATCATCGCGCCGTAATGACGCGGCTCGCGCTTCAGCGCCTCTCCGATGTCGATCATCGAGCGGATCGAATCGCCCGCGAGGAAGAGCGCGTTGGCGCGCTGATTCCAGCCTTCAGCCCAGTCCGGCTCGAGACTGATGATGCGGTCGAGCAATTCGATCGCGAGATCGAGCTCCTTGGATCGCATCGCCTCCTGCGCCCGCGCCATCAGGAGATCCGCCGTATCCGACCCTGATCGCGCCCAGCGCCGCTGGATCAGATTGGCGATGCCCTTGGCCTCCTCCGGGCTCTTGGCGGCAGCAAGCCGCTCGAACAGTCGATCCAGCGTCGCAGCCGGGCTGCGCGAGGCACCGGGAGCCGGTGCCGCCGGATTATCCGTCGTGTCCGAATGCGGCACGGTGCCAGGCTGCGCTGGTGCGCTGTCCTGCCCCAGGGCAGCGCCTAGCCCGAACGGCAAGGCTGTCGCCAGGACAAGCGCAAGAGCAGCGGAAGGCAGACGAGGAATGCTCATGCCCACAAGATTAGGGGCTCGTGCGGTCGCGTCAAATCACGACGTGGCGAGAGGCTCATGCCAAAAAAGGTGGGCGCGCCGAGCGCGCCCACCTTCAAATCTGGAGTCAGCATCAAAACGTCGCGGCAGCGAAAGCCGCGCGTCAACTCAGCCCTGGCGCGCCTTGAAGCGCTTCTGGACCTTGTTGATGATGTAGACGCGGCCCTTGCGGCGAACCAGCTGGTTGTCGCGATGACGGGCGCGCAGCGACTTGAGCGAATTGCGGATCTTCATCGTCTCTACTCCGTCGATCCGCCTTTCGGACGAATCGGTCAAAAATTCACAGCTGCGACGCGGATCGGCGGGCGATCCTCATCGACCACTCGAACGGCGCGGCTGATGCGATGCCGGCTGTATACGGATTTTTCCGGCGATCGCAAGGGTCCAGCGTGCGAAAACCATCGAATACCCTCAGGCGATCGCGGCCAGATAACGCCGGAAGGAGCGTGCCAGCGCCGCTTTGCCGTCGCCGGCGATGACCCTTCCCTCGAAGGCGCCATAGATCCTTGCGAAGGAAAAGGGCTCGAGAACCGCGGCGATCCGCCGGATCGTCGCCGCATTGACCGGAATCATGTTGGGATAGGAATAGAGCACGCTGACATAGCGGCGATCCTGCGCCACCTGCAGCACGTCGCCGCAATAGAGCGCGCCCTCCCCCTTGGCATGGTGCAGTACGGTCGCCCCGGCGAAATGGCCGCCGCAGCGCAAGAGCGTCAAGGTCGGACCAAGCCTCAGCGCCTCGCCGTCCCAGAAGCGGATGGCGGGGTCCGGCTCGGTCACCCACTGCCGATCATCAGCGTGGAGATAGACCGGCACGCCGAGCGCGGCCGCCCATTCCGCCATCGCGGTGTAGTAATGCGGGTGCGAGATCGCGATGCCGATCATCGGCCCGCGCGCGCGGATCGCCTCGACCGCCTCGGGCGTCACGAGCCCGATGCAGTCCCATAGCAGATTGCCCTCCTCCGCCTCGACCAGCAACGCCCGCTGATCGATCGCGAAGGCCGGTGCGATGCGCAGGCCAAGCACGCCATGGTCCTCGCTGCAGACGACGGAATGACCGGACGCGAGTTCGCCCGGCGTCAGCCATTCCTGGCCGTCCCAGCGCACGTATTGGCGCTCATCACGGCAGATCGGGCAAGCGTCGGGCGGGGTGGCCGTATCGGGAAATCGGGCGCCGCATTGGCGGCAGATGAAGCGCGGCATGAGCCTGTCTCCGGCTTGAACGAAGGCCGGCATCGAACGCCCCTGCATTCGGTGCCGCCAAACTATCTTCATATGAAGATACTAGCTCATCAATCTATCTTCATGTCAAGATACTCTGGCTGATGGAGAGTGCCTTGGCCGACGCTGACGAGACCCAGGATCATGTCGACCGGCTGCGCGCACAGTGGCAGCGCGAATTGCCTGATCTCGATACCGGCGCCATGGCCGTGCTGGGTCGGGCCTACCGGCTCTCCAACCTTGTTCGCCCAAGCATCGAGGCGACCTTCGCCGGATTTGGATTGGATCGCGGCGAATTCGATATCGTCTCCTCGCTCCGCCGCGCAGGCGCGCCGTTCCGCCTGACGCCGACCGAACTCTACACCAGCCTGATGATCGCCTCGGGCAGCCTCAGCCACCGCCTCGCTCGGCTTGAAAGGGCGGGCCTCGTCAGGCGTGTGCCATCCGACACCGATGGAAGGAGTCTTGCCGTCGAGCTGACCGAGAGCGGACGCGCGAAGGTGGAGGCGGCCTTCCGCGCCGACATGGCAAGCGAAGCGACCTTCCTGACCCATCTCTCGCCGGAAGAACGCGAGGCCCTTGCCGCGTTGCTGCGTAAACTCAACCGAGCCATCGAGGACAATCTCGGGACGACGCAGGGGCACGGCTAGTTTCTGCCGACCCCAAAGCCTTGTTGTTACCCGATTAACTTGTCACTCTGAGCCCCGGCGGACCGAGAAATAGGGGAACCGAAGCACAGACCGATCCAGAATGAAGGGAGGACCACATGAAGCGCGTGACGTGTTTCACGCTTGTCGCTGCGGCTGGACTATTGGCATTTGCCACCGGCTCGGCCCAGGCCCAGACGTCCGAAATGACCTTCTTTGTCACCAGTGCCGGATCCGGGAAGGGTGCCGATCTCGGCGGCCTCGCAGGCGCCGACGCCATCTGCCAGCGTCTTGCCCAGGCGGCGGGTGCAGGCAGCAAGACCTGGCGGGCCTATCTCTCCACGCAGGCGACTGGCAGCACCACAGCCGTCAACGCGCGAGACCGCATCGGCCCAGGGCCCTGGCGCAACGCCAAGGGAGCTGTGATCGCCACCAGCGTCGCTGACCTGCATGGCGGCGCGGCCGGCTTGACCAAACAGACCGCGCTCAACGAGAAGGGCGAGCCGGTCAATGGTCGCGGCGATACACCGAACCAGCACGACATGCTCACAGGCTCCCAGGCCGACGGCACCGCCTTCGGCCCCGGCGAGGACCGGACCTGCGGCAACTACACCAAGAGTGGTGCGGAGGGCGCCGTCATGCTCGGCCACCATGACCGCAGCGGCCTGGACGAATCCCCACCGGCGAAGTCGTGGAACACCTCGCATGCGTCGCGAGGAGGCTGCAGCCAGGAAGCGCTGCGCGGCACGGGGGGAGCCGGCCTGTTCTACTGCTTCGCGACGAACTGAGCCGAACGATCCGAATCGACACATGCCCTGAAACAAGACGGCCACCCAACCGGGTGGCCGTTCGTCTGCGATGATCGCAGGCGAGCGTCATCAGGCCGTCGAAAGCTTGAGCCCGATCAGCCCGGCGACAATGAGACTGACGCTGGCGATCCGGAAGAAGGTGACGGCCTCTCCCATAACGAAAATGCCGACGAGGAAAGCTCCGACCGCACCGATTCCCGTCCAGATCGCGTAGGCCGTGCCCAGCGGCAGCGACTTCATCGCCACGGCCAGCAGGCCAAAGCTGATGATCATCGTCGCGATCGTGATCACGCTGGGCCCGAGCTTCGTGAAGCCCTCGGACTGTTTCATGGTCGACGCCCACACGACTTCGAAGACGCCTGCAAAGAGCAGATAGATCCAAGCCATTGCTGATACTCCGTCTCGTGCGGCCTCAATGGCTCGGGTGAAGGGCATCGTTGAGATACATGCAGGTGAGCATGGTGAAGATGTAGGCCTGCAGGATTGCCATCAGTACCTCCAGACCGGTGAGGGCGACCGTCATGATCAGCGGCAGCACCGCTCCAAGGATGCCAACCGCACCGAGACCGGTCATGCCGACGACAAAGCCGGCAAAGACCTTGAGCGCGATATGGCCGGCCAGCATGACCGCGAACAGGCGGATCGAATGGCTGATCGGTCGCGAGATATAGGAGACGACCTCGATCAGGACGATGATCGGCGCAAGGACGATGGGAACGCCCGACGGCAGGAACAGCCGCAGGAAGCCGAAGCCATGCTTCACGAGGCCATAGATCGTCACCGTGCAGAACACGAGCATGGCAAGCGCGAAGGTCACGGAGATATGGCTCGTCACGGTGAACGCGAACGGCAACATTCCGATCAGATTGGCCAACAGGATGAAGATGAAGAGCGAAAAGACCAGCGGGAAGAAACGCATGCCATGCTCGCCTGCGATGCTTCTGAGCGTGTTCCGTACGAACTCGTAGAGAATTTCGCTGAGGGCCTGGGCACGGCCAGGGACAATCGCGCGGGTGCGGGTCGAGAGCAGCAGAAAGCCGCTGGCGCTGGCGACGATCGCGATCATGAAGGCGGATGAGTTGGTGAAGGCGATCTCCTGCCCAGCGACCTCCCCAAGGCTGAACAGCGTCTTGATTTCGAATTGCTCAATCGGGCCGGCCACGGCGAACCTCTTGCGTCATGTGGGTTGAAACGGGAACGGCCCCGCGATGCGTCGGCAGGCGCCAGGCCGTGCAGGCCAACGCTTCGACTGCGGGCGGGATACGGGACGAATCCGGACGGCGCGCATGGACGTGCCAGCGGGCGAAGCGGTTCGTCAGGTTTTGGGAAGAGGGCAGTTTCTGAGAAGAAGGCCCGGCTCGCTGATCAATCAGCAGCCTGCGGCCATGCCTGGGGCATGTCGGTTCCATTATCTCTCCCGAGACAATGGGGCCGTCCCCAGCGTTACAGATGGCACAGGTCGTCCAGTGCGGGCCGGTCTCTAGAGCGAAGTGAATTTCACGTCAACCGGACGGGCTGGCCTTCACATTGATGACGGTCAGAAAGCCGCCGCGAGCGCTAACCGGTCCGAGCGCTTCCATCGCCGAAAACACCCCGAAGCTGTTCGAATTCGGGGGTAGAGCCGGAATTTGCAGCCTGGCCCGCTAAAGCCTATCGGTTCCGGCGGCCTGATGCCGCATTTCGCGCATCCGGCTGGCACCGCCTGTGGAGACAACGCCTGAGATGGACATTTTCGATCGACTGAAGTCCGCCGCAAAGGCCGACTGGACGAGCTATGTCGACCACGCCTTCGTCCGGCAAATGGCGACTGGCACGCTGCCGCAGGCCGCCTTCCGTACCTATCTGGTGCAGGATTATCTCTTCCTGATCCAGTTCGCCCGCGCCTATGCGCTCGCAATCTACAAGGGCCGCACGGTTTCCGACATGCGGGCGGCCAAGGCCGGCCTGGCAGCCATCCTCGACGTCGAGATGGACCTCCATATCCGGCTCTGCGGCCGTTGGGGGCTGCACCCCACCGAGATCGAAGCAGCACCGGAGCATGCCGCGACGATTGCCTATACCCGGTTCGTGCTGGACTGCGGCGTCTCGGGCGACCTGCTCGACCTGCATGTCGCGCTCGCCCCTTGCGTGATCGGCTATGCCGAAATCGGGCGAAACCTTACTCCCGCGGGCCCAGAACCACTCGGGGACCATCCCTATCGCGACTGGATCGGGGAATATGCCGGCGATGCCTATCAGGAAATCGCGATGGCAGCCCGGCGCCATCTCGACGATCTCGCCGCGCGGGCGATGACGGAACGGCGCTTTGCCGAACTCACGACCCTCTTTGCCAAGGCCTCCCGTCTCGAGGCGGATTTCTGGCAAATGGCGCTGAACGACGGCACCGCATAGCCGGGATCATCCACCGATCCGCCCCGACCACCTGCAGCCGGCCGGCGAGCTCTGCGCGCCCGGTATGCGGCGCAGGCCGGGATCACTCTCGACATGACGGCTGAGACCGGTCGGGTATGGTAGCGTTTCGCAATGATCGGCCCGCGCAATGCCTCCGAGGATCAGCCACGTGTCTCAGACCAATGATGCCTATGTACCGCCGGCCAATGGCGATTGGGAAACCATTCCAGCGGCCGAAGCCGGCTTCGACACCGCAAGGCTGCAGGCTGCCGTCGACTTCGCCAAGGCGCAGGAGAGCACCTGGCCGCGCAGCTTCTATTATCCCGACGGGCGCTATGTCGGCCTCGTCGAATGGAACGAGTCAGGCACCTGGAGCGAGATCGTCGGCCCGGTCAGGGAGCGCGGCGGTCCGGCCGGCCTGATCCTCCGGGGCGGCCGCCTGGTTGCCGAGTGGGGCGACACGGCCCGCGCCGACATGACCTTCTCCATCGCGAAGAGCTATATCGCCGTGCTGGCGGGGCTTGCCGTCGCCGACGGACTGATTCGCGATGTCGACGAGCCGGTGGCGAAAACCGTCGACGGTCCCTGGTTCGAGGGCGCGCAGAATGCGGCCATCACCTGGCGCCATCTCCTGCAGCAATCGAGCGAATGGCAGGGGGAAATCTTCGGCAAGTCGGACCAGGTCGATCATAACCGGCAGATCGGGCCGGGCGCCGACAACAGCCGCAAGGGCGAGCGGCGCGCCCTCAAGCCACCTGGCAGCCACTACGAGTACAATGACGTACGGGTGAACCTGCTGGCCTATTGCCTGCTGCAGCGCTTCCGCAAGCCGCTGCCCGAGGTCCTGCGCGAGCGCATCATGGAACCGATCGGGGCCTCGCAAGGCTGGGAGTGGCAGGGCTATCGCAATTCCGCGGTCGAGATCGACGGCCGGAGCATGCAGTCCGTGCCCGGCGGCGGCCATTGGGGCGGCGGCCTCTTCATCAGCGCGCGCGACCACGCCCGGCTGGGCCTGCTCGTAGGGCGCGGTGGCGCCTGGGCTGGCCGTGAGCTGCTATCGCCGGCCTGGATCGACGACATGCTGTCGCCTTCACCCACGCTCGAGAATTACGGCTATCTCTGGTGGCTCAACCGGGGCGCGGCGGCTCGGCCGAATGTTCCCGCCACGGCCGTCTTCGCGCTTGGTGCCGGCGTCAACGCAATTTGGCTCGATCCCACGCAGGATCTCGTCGCGGTGCTGCGCTGGATCGACAAATCCGCCCTCGACGGCTTCGTCGATCGCATGCTCGCAGCGGCCCGCTAGGCGGGTTTGCCGATGGCTGGTCGCCTGACCGGCCCTGTGGACAGCGGGGGGCAGCAGGTCCCGCCTGAGCCCGGCGGAGACCGCTTCAAAGCACGGGCGGCAGTGATTCGCGCCGTCCGCCCTCAAGGGATGGGCGGAGCGCCCCTGCCGCGCATCAGGCGGCATTCGGACATCGCGGCTGCCCTTGCCATTGAGGCACCAAACGCAAAAACCCGGATACCGCTCTTCAAAGCGATATCCGGGTTTTGTGAAATGGTGGGCGCGACAGGGATCGAACCTGTGACCCCTACGATGTCAACGTAGTGCTCTCCCGCTGAGCTACGCGCCCGTCATGCCGTGACGATAATCTGTCCTGGCAGTCGGAACAGGTTCGGCCTTGCGGCGTGTCCCTGTTGCGAGGTTGAGCGGGCTATAGCCGCTCATTTCGCGCCTTGCAAGACGCTTGATTGCAAAAAGCGCTCAGGCTGCGAGCAACTTCTCGACCTCGTTCACCAGCTCGCGCAGATGGAACGGCTTGGACAGCACTTTTGCGTCCTTCGGCGTCTGGGAATCGGGGTTGAGCGCAACTGCAGCGAAACCTGTGATGAACATCACCTTGATGTCGGGATCGAGCTCGGTGGCGCGCCGCGCCAACTCGATGCCGTCCATCTCCGGCATGACGATGTCGGTCAGCAGCAGTTCGAAGGGCTCTTCACGCAGGCGATTATATGCTGAAAGCCCATTATCGAACGACGCCACGTCGTAGCCCGCATTCTGCAGGGCCTTGACCAGAAAGCGGCGCATGTCGTTGTCGTCTTCAGCGAGAAGTATCTTGGTCATGGGCCTGCTTCGTCCGTCCCGTTCGGCCTATCGATAGAGGCCGCCCACCCCGGACAACCCCTTCTCTGTTTCGTCTCGCCCGATTCGGCATTCCGAGCCAACGCCGCGAAGCGTTATCGCCTGCCCGGAGCGCTTGGAACACTATCGCAGTATAACGCGCCAACATGGTAAACAACGCGTGAACGCGATGTTCGATTCAGCGCCGGATTCGAGATCGCTTCATCCGCCCGGCAATGTGTGCTTCAGTTGTCCCGCATGACCATCTCGTCCGGTAATTTCTCCGCTGAAGCCGCCGACATCGTCGTCGAGATCGAGCGCCCCTTCAGCCTCTATCAGCCGCCGCTCCAGGTCGTGCCGGTGGTGGTCGACGTGCCGCATGCCGGGCGTCGCTACCCTCCCGGCTTCGTGGAGCGAGCACGATTGCCGCTGCGCTCGCTGCGCCGCTCCGAGGATGCCTATGTCGACCGCCTCTTCGCGCAGACGGTCGCCCTTGGCGCGCCGCTGCTTGTCGCCGAATTTCCGCGTGCCTTTCTCGATGTGAACCGCGAGCCCTATGAGCTCGACCCGCGCATGTTCGACGGCCGCCTGCCCGCCTTCGCCAATACCCGCTCGATGCGGGTCGCAGGGGGGCTGGGCACAATTCCACGCATCGTCGGAGACGCGCACGAGATTTATTTTGGCAAGATTCCGGTGGAGGAAGCACTCGCCAGGATCGACGAGCTCTATCGCCCCTACCATGCCGGGCTGCGCAGCCTGGTCCAGCGCACGCAAGGCGCATTCGGCACCTGCATTCTGGTCGACGCCCATTCGATGCCCTCGACCGGACTCGACCGCGACGGGCTCGCCAAGTCGGATGTGATTCTCGGTGACCGCTTCGGCACCAGCGCCGCTGGCTACATCATCGACATCGCCGAGGAAGCCTTTCGTCGGCGCGGGCTCAGCGTCACGCGCAACCGCCCCTATGCCGGCGGCTTCATCACCGAGCATTACGGCGCGCCAGCCTCAGGCGTGCATGCCCTGCAGATCGAGATCAACCGGTCCCTCTACATGAACGAAGCGACCCTGGAGCCGCATACCGGTTTTGCAGAGTTGGAGCAGGCGATCGGCACCACCATGGCGGAGTGCTTCGCGCATTGGAGCGGCTGGCTCGACGATTGGCGCGAAGCTGCGGAATAGCCTGTTTTCTCAGAGGCTTGCGATGACAGTATCGGCGCAGCGCAGAAAAAAGGGCCGCGCACTTTCGTGGCGGCCCAAGTCTAGGGAGGAAACGCCCAAGGAGGGCAAACGAAGGCTTGACGTGATCGCCCCTTCGCAGTGCACAATATGACTGTGCAGCGCAAAAAAGCAAGCGCCTTTGTCGAAGATCTTATGAGCCATGCGCCGCACGCAATCCAAAACTGCTGATTTTCCGTCAGATTCCTTGTTTTCCGACGACGAGCGCCGCTAGAAGAACCGAGCGAGCAGGCTGGATCCTGCATTTTTGCTGCGCAGCATCGCGCAGCTCCGGAGAGCAAAGATGAGTGCGGTTGATTTCGGCGCCTTCGTCGCGGAACTCGCGACCCAATCCGGCCAGGCGATCCTGCCCTTCTTCCGCGCCAAGCATGCGACCGAGGACAAGTCCTGCGGCGGCGTGTTCGATCCCGTGACCGAGGCCGACCGCGCCGGCGAGAACGTGATGCGCCACCTGATCAAGCGCAATTTCCCCGAGCATGGCGTGCTCGGAGAGGAGTTCGGCACGGAGAACGGTGAGGCCGAATATGTCTGGGTGCTCGACCCGATCGACGGCACCCGTGCCTTCATCTCCGGCATCCCGGTCTGGGGCACGCTGATCGGCCTGACCCGCGAGGGCGTTCCGGTTTACGGCATGATGCACCAACCCTTCACCGGCGAGCGCTATTCCGGCGACGGCCGACAGGCACGCTATGAGGGTCCGGGCGGGCCACGGGTGCTGCGCACGCGCCAGAACGGCGAGCTGGCCACCGCGACGGTAATGACCACCAGCCCAAAACTGTTTCAAGGTGCCGAGCAGGAAGCCTATCTGCGCGTGGAAAGCGCGGTGCGCCTCGCCCGTTACGGCTGCGATTGCTATGCCTATTGCATGCTGGCCTCGGGCCATGTCGATCTCGTCATCGAGAGCGGGCTGAAACCCTATGACATCGTCGCGCTGATCCCGATCGTCGAAGGCGCCGGCGGAATCGTCACCTCATGGGATGGCGGCAGTGCCGCCAAGGGCGGACGCATCATCGCCGCCGCCAACAGGACCCTGCATCAGGCCGCCCTCGCCCTGCTCGCCGGCTGACCCGGGCCCGGCGATCGCTTCGCCGGGAATGAATGCATCGAAGGCCGCCCAGAACTGCGCGCGGACGGCATCCGTTTCCATCAGGATCTCGTGGCGCGCAGTCGGCAATATCAATGCCGAACCGGTCTTCAGCCGCGCCGCGAAGCGCTCGATTGCAGGCGTCGAGACCACCGGGTCGCGCCCGGCTGCGATCACCAGCGTCGGCACCCTGACCTCTAGGGGCGCCGAGGGAGCCGCCAGCCGGTTCATCAACCGGAACGCGGTCCTGACCCAGCCGACAGTCGGATCGCCGATGCTGAGATGGCGCGCCGCCGCTGAAAGCGCGGCGTTCCGGGCATAGCGGACGGGGTCGTTCGTCAGCCGATTGCCTTGGAATGGCTTGGTCGCGATCGCCGTGTCACCGCCGCCAGGCACGAAGGCGCTGCCGAGGCCGAGCCAGTACAGCACGCTTGCGAGATAGCTCGCCGCCCGTGGCCGCTCGACCATGGAGAGGCCGAGCATGGGCGCGAGCGCGACCAGTCGCGAGACCGGCAATGCGTTGCGCCGGGCGGCGTCGAGGCACAGCGCCGCCCCCATCGAATGCGCCAGAACGAAATAGGGAGGCGGCAGCCGGGCCTGCATTTCCGCCATGGCAAGTGCGAGGTCGGTCTCGTAATGCCGCAGACGGCCGACATGCCCCTTGCGTTCACGCGAGACGAAGCGTTGCGAACCGCCCTGGCCGCGCCAGTCGAAGGCGAGAACGTGGAAACCGCGGCGGCGCAGCTCGGCGATCGTCTCGCTGTAGCGTTCGATGAACTCCGCGCGCCCCTGGATGATCACGACAGTACCGCGCACCCGCTTTACTGTCGGGTGCCAGCTCGCGAAGCGGAGCCTGGCCCCGTCGCGCGCCAGGGCAAGCCAGACCTTGCCATGCCCGGGAACCGGGTAGTCKGGGAGGGAAAAAAGCTCGGCCTCGGCCATCAGGCGCTCCGAATCGCGGCGACAGTCCCGGGCGGATGCCCTCGGTTATGCCCGCTCGAGGCAGCTCTTGAAAAGCTGAAATCGCTCCCCAATTCCTGGTCACGCAGGCCGATACCGGCTGCGTGAACCTGAATGGGGCCTGTGCTCAAGACGAGGCAGGCTCGACCAAACGTCGCTTCTTCTGGAGGACATCATGCGTCACTTCGATCTTTCCCCGCTCTATCGCTCGACCGTTGGCTTCGATCGTCTGTTCAACCTGCTCGACCAGGCTACCAGCGCTGAAACCGCGCCGACCTATCCGCCCTACAATATCGAGCGCACTGCCGAGAACGCCTACCGCATCTCCATCGCGGTCGCCGGCTTCTCCGACAGCGACCTTGCCATCGAAAGCAAGGAAAACACCCTGACCGTACGCGGTGAGAAGCAGGTTTCCGAAAGCGCCGAGAAGCGCGAAGTCCTGCATCAGGGCATCGCCGCACGCGCCTTCGAACGCCGCTTCCAGCTCGCCGACTATGTCCAGGTGACCGGCGCGAGCCTCGAGAACGGCCTGCTCCATATCGACCTCGTCCGCGAGATTCCCGAGGCCAAGAAGCCGCGCCAGATCGCCATCGGCGGCAAACCCGCCAAGGTGCTCGAGGCCAAGGTTTCGAAGGCCGCGTAACACGCCCAGCCCAGGGCTGGCAGACAGAGGGCGCCCCCGGTTTCCGGGGGCGCCCTTTTCACGCCTGGAATTGGCGATCGTCTCTCAGTCGAGAGGCGCGACCGGAACGGCAGGCGTCGCCGGGCGCGGTGTGGAGGGCGCCGGATCCTCGATCTGGACCGGTGGCAGCTCGACCGGCGAAGCCTTGATCTCCGGCGATTCAGCCTTCGCAAGCGGCGGCTTGTGCTMGGGAGTCTCCGTTCCGCGAACATCGTCGGGGTTCACCAGCTTCGGCTTCTCCTCGCCGGATGGGGTGGTCGGGCCCGGCGTCGGCGCGACGGGTGTTGCCGGCGT
Organism: Allobosea sp. 05T439; assembly: GCF_056396005.1. Taxonomy (NCBI): domain Bacteria; kingdom Pseudomonadati; phylum Pseudomonadota; class Alphaproteobacteria; order Hyphomicrobiales; family Alloboseaceae; genus Allobosea; species Allobosea sp. 05T439. Next base: position 216,155 of record NZ_JBFTKP010000001.1, read on the forward strand.
GGACGGAGCCTCGGTTGCTGGCGCACGAGCCTGGGCAGGAGCCTGCTCGACAGGTTTTGCCTGTTCGGCTGGCGGTGTCGGCGCCGCCGGAGACGGGGGCATGACCGTTGCAGGCGCGCTCGCCTCGGCGGGAGGAGCTGGCGCCTTCTCCGGTTCAGGAGCCGGCATCGGTGCGGCCGGGGACGCCGGAACGACTTGGGCAGGCGCGTTCGCCTCAGCCGGAGCCTTGAGCGAATCGGGGCGCTCCGGCGGGAGCGGCAGCAACCGCGGTTGAGCCGGGGCATGCTCACGCGGATCGACGCGCGCGACATCCGGGGCGGGTCCCCTCATTCGTTCAGGAGTCTGCAGGTTCACCCGCCGGACGAGATCGCCGCTGAAACGATCGAAGATCAGCCGTACGCGCCGGCCATTCGCCATGCGCCCATCGACCACAAAATCGGACTCGGTGCGCGTGGTGCGGTCGACCTGGGCGAGTCTGTGCTCGCGGATGGCGATCTCGGCGATGCTCCGTGAAGACAACGGCGCAGGCGGCGGCGCATAGCGATAGCCGTAACCATAGCCATAAGCGCGACGCGGCACATATTCGTAGCCATAGTCGTAATAATACTGCGCGGCGGCTCCACCGGCCGAGCCCGCCAGCGCGCCGGCAACAGCCAGGCCGATCAGCGCGGCGCGCGAGCGCGCGGTCGAAACAGAAGCCATATCTCCATCCTTGTTAACGGACCGAACGGGGGCTTCAGTCTTCCTTAGGGATTACGGCACCCATGCGGCGTCAATCAGGGGATATTTCAGCGAGACGGCGCGTTCAGCAGCGAGATCAGCTGTTCGACATCCTCGGAGCGCGTCGCAAAGGACATCACGAACCGACCGACAATATCGCCCGATGCAAGCGCTGCATCGTCGGGAAGCGCGGTGTCGGACCAGGCGTGATAGCCGACCCCGGCCGCCTTCAGGCGCTCCTGCGTTGCAGCATCGAGGACGAGAAACGCCGTATTGGCCTCGCAGGGCCAGGCCAACCGCACCGAGCCGCCTCTCGCAACCGCCTCGGACAGCCGGGACGCCATCGCGTTGGCGTGGCGCGCCAGCGCCAGCCAATGGCCGCCGGCCAGGAGGCCCTCGAATTGTGCGCCGATCAGCCGGCCCTTGGAAAGAGTATGACCGGCCCGCTTGCGCCGCCATTTCATTTCAGCAGCCAAGGCCTGATCGAAGAAGACCACGGCCTCGGCTGCCCAGGCGCCATTCTTGGTGCCGCCAAAGGACAGGACGTCGACGCCCGCCTTCCAGGTGATCTCGGCTGGAGAGCAGCCCAGCGTGACCAGCGCATTGGCAAAGCGGGCGCCATCCATATGCAGCTTCAGGGCGCGTGGCTCGGCCGCCTGCTTCAGGGCCCGCACCTCATCGGGACGATAGACCAACCCGCATTCGGTTGCCTGCGTGATCGAGACCGCCTGCGGCTGCACCTGATGCAGCGCGCCCTCGCGCATCCGCGCCAAGACCTTGGTCACGGACTCAGGCGTGATCTTGTTGCCGGTACCGGGCAGGCCGATGAGCTTGGCGCCGTCGCCGAAGAATTCCGGCGCGCCGCACTCGTCATCGGCGACGTGGCTTTCCTGATGGGTCAGGACCGCGCCCCAGGGGCGCGTCAGGCAGGCCAGCGCCAGCGCGTTCGCAGCCGTGCCGCTGGTCACCAGGAAAACCGAGACCTCATGCTCGAACAGCTCGGCAAAGAGCCGTTCGACGCGCTGGGTCCAGATATCGGTGCCATAGGCGGCCGCTGCGCCGTCATTGGCGGCCGCGATCGCGGCCATCACCGGGGCGCTCGCACCCGCCGTATTGTCGCTGATGAAGTTCATGAACGAGCGTTAGCGAGGCGGGCGCGCCCTGCCAAGCGCAAGGCCGGAATGACGCCTTGCACGGCGCGACTGAGCCCGGACCGGCCGCCGCCGGTATAAGCCCTTCGGACAAGAAGCGTGCGACCCAACTGTGCCTTTCATCACGGAAATGTCGCCATCGAAACGCATATCGCAACAATATTTCCAATCCGCCCAAAATTCACGCTTGTGCCGACATTAGAATTCTGGCAAATTCGTCTCAATAGGACAGTGTTACTGTCCCATTTTTCACCGCGCTGACATGAGGCCGCGAGCCTGATGTCGGACGATCGCAACGGAGCGGAGCAATGACGAGGGGCCCGGCCACGACCGCCACAGCCAACCGCAAACGCGCCGCCCGTAAAACGGCGGCGTAAAGAGGCGCGACAGGGCTCTGGGAAGCCCGAGGCGCCTGCGGAGGACGCGGGCGCGGGATTAAAACAGCGCAAGCCCCCCTCTGACAGACGAACCTGGCCGGACTGGCTCCATCCTTGCTGCCTTGAAGGCTAGCAGGGGCCGGTGCGGACGGCGATGTAGACTGATGCGGGTCTCTCGGCGGAAGCGCGAGGGGTATGGCAAGCGGGGTTTGACGATGAGCGGAACCAGCAAGTCGGGTGTCTTCAGCAGCAAAGCTGTGACGACCATGACGGCCACCGAGCCGGTCCTGACGGTGCGCGATCCGGCCATGCCCGAGCGCCAGGGCCTCTACGATCCGTCCTTCGAGAAGGATTCCTGCGGCGTCGGCTTCATCGCCGACATGAAGAACCGCAAGACCCATGCGATCGTCGAGCAGGGCCTGCAGATCCTGCACAATATCGACCATCGCGGCGCTGTCGGCGCCGACCCCAAGCTCGGCGATGGTTGCGGTATCCTCACCCAGATTCCGCATCGCTTCTTCCAAGAGGAATGCGCGAAGCTCGGCATCGCCCTGCCCGAGCCCGGCCACTACGCCATCGGCCAGTTCTTCATGCCGCAGGATGCCGGCGACCGCGCCGTCTGCGAGGAGATCGTCGCACAGACGGTCGAGGAGGAAGGCCTGGTCTTCCTCGGCTGGCGCGACGTACCGGTCGATAACAGCGACCTCGGCGAAGCGGTGAAGGAAACCGAGCCGACCCATCGCCAGCTTTTCGTTGGCCGTCCGGTCGAGATCACCGACGAGGATGATTTCGAGCGCAAGGTCTATGTCCTGCGCAAGTCTGTTTAGAACAAGGTCTACAAGCGCCAGGACCGCGCCACCGCGACCTATTACCCGGTCTCGATGTCGGCCCGCACCATCGTCTACAAGGGCATGGTGCTCGTCACGCAGCTCGGCTCCTATTTCAAGGACCTGACCGATCCGCGCTTCGAGAGCGCGATTGCGCTCGTCCACCAGCGCTTCGCCACCAACACGTTCCCGTCCTGGCGCCTTGCCCACCCCTACCGGATGGTGGCGCATAATGGCGAGATCAACACGCTGCGCGGCAACGTCAACTGGATGGCTGCTCGTCAGGCCTCGGTCGATTCCGAGCTGTTTGGCGCGGATATCTCGAAGCTCTGGCCGATTTCCTACGAGGGCCAGTCCGACACCGCCTGCTTCGACAACGCCCTCGAATTCCTGGTCCAGGGCGGCTATTCGCTCGCCCATGCCATGATGATGCTCGTGCCCGAGGCCTGGGCCGGCAACCCGCTCATGGATGAAGAGCGCCGCGCCTTCTACGAATATCACGCCGCCTTGATGGAGCCCTGGGACGGCCCTGCCGCCATCGCCTTCACCGACGGCAAGCAGATCGGCGCGACGCTTGACCGCAACGGCCTGCGGCCCGCGCGCTATCTCGTCACCGATGACGGTCTCGTCGTGCTCGCTTCGGAATATGGCGTGCTGCCGATCCCGGAAGAGAAGATCGTCCAGAAGTGGCGTCTCCAGCCCGGCAAGATGCTGCTCATCGATCTCGATCAAGGCCGCATCATCGGCGATGACGAGATCAAGACCTCGCTCTGCCTCGCCAATCCCTACAAGGACTGGCTGAAGCGGACCCAGATCGTGCTGGAGGAGCTGCCGCCGGTCGAGGCGCGCGCCTCGCGCACCGATGTCGCCCTGCTCGATCGTCAGCAGGCCTTCGGGTACACCCAGGAAGACACCAAGATCCTGATGGCGCCCATGGCCGTGACCGGCCAGGAGGCCGTCGGCTCGATGGGCACCGACACGCCGATCTCGGCGCTCTCCTCGAAGTCGAAGCTGCTCTACACCTATTTCAAGCAGAACTTCGCACAGGTCACGAACCCGCCGATCGACCCGATCCGCGAAGAGCTGGTGATGAGCCTGCTCTCCTTCATCGGGCCGCGGCCGAACATCCTCGACCTGGAGGGCACCTCGCGCCGCAAGCGCCTTGAAGTGCGCCAGCCGATCCTGACCAATGACGATCTCGAGAAGATCCGTTGCATCGGTCACTACGAGGACCGCTTCGACACCAAGACGATCGACATCACCTATCCCGCGCGCGAAGGCGCAGCCGGCATGGAAGGCGCTATCGCACGGCTCTGCGAACGGGCCGAGGCGGCCGTGCATGGCGGCTACAACATCATCATCCTCTCCGACCGGCAGGTGGGGCCGGACCGCATTCCGATCCCGGCTCTGCTGGCGACGGCCGCTGTCCATCACCACCTGATCCGCAAGGGCCTGCGCACCTCGGTCGGTCTCGTTGTGGAATCCGGCGAGCCGCGCGAAATTCATCACTTCGCCTGTCTTGCCGGCTTCGGCGCCGAGGCGATCAACCCCTATCTCGCCTTCGAAACGCTCGAGGCGCTCTACGAGGCCGGCGAGTTCCCGCCGGAGGTCGACCGCTACGAGGTCGTCAAGCGCTTCATCAAGTCTGTCGGCAAGGGCCTGCTCAAGGTCATGTCCAAGATGGGCATCTCGACCTATCAGTCCTATTGCGGCGCGCAGATCTTCGACGCGATCGGCCTGAAGACCGAGACGATCAACAAGTACTTTGCCGGCACCGTGTCCTCGATCGAGGGCGTCGGCCTGCCGGAGCTCGCGGAAGAAACCGTGCGCCGGCATCGCGATGCTTTCGGCGACTCGCCGGTCTATCGCGATGCGCTCGATATCGGCGGCGAATACGCCTTCCGTATCCGCGGCGAGGACCATGCCTGGACGCCGGAGAACATCTCGCTGCTCCAGCATGCCGTCCGCGGCAATGCGCAGGACAAGTACAAGGCCTATGCCGAGCTGGTGAACGACCAGAGCCAGCGTTTCTCGACGATCCGTGGGCTGTTTCAGATCAAGGATGCCGACGCGCTCGGCACCAAGCCGATCCCGCTCGATCAGGTCGAGTCGGCGGCCTCGATCGTGCGCCGTTTCTCGACCGGCGCCATGTCCTTCGGTTCGATCAGCCATGAGGCGCATTCGACGCTCGCCATCGCCATGAACACGATCGGCGGCAAGTCGAACACCGGCGAAGGCGGCGAGGAGCCAGAGCGCTTCGTCAAGCTGCCCGACGGCCGCTCGATGCGCTCGGCGATCAAGCAGGTCGCCTCCGGCCGCTTCGGCGTCACGGTCGAATACCTCGCCAATTCCGACATGATGCAGATCAAGATCTCGCAGGGCGCCAAGCCCKGCGAGGGCGGCCAGCTGCCCGGCCACAAGGTCGACGCGCGCATCGCCAAGGTCCGGCATTCGACCCCGGGCGTCGGCCTGATCTCGCCGCCGCCGCATCACGACATCTACTCGATCGAGGATCTGGCCCAGCTGATCTTCGACCTGAAGAACGTCAACCCGGCGGCCGATGTCTCGGTCAAGCTCGTCTCGGAGCTCGGCGTCGGCACGGTTGCGGCCGGCGTCGCCAAGGCACGCGCCGACCACATCACCATATCGGGCTATGAGGGCGGCACCGGCGCATCGCCGCTGACCTCGATCAAGCATGCCGGATCACCCTGGGAGATCGGCCTCGCCGAGACCCATCAGGTCCTGGTGCTGAACAAGCTGCGCGGGCGTATCGCGCTGCAAGTCGATGGCGGCCTTCGCACCGGCCGCGACATCGTCATCGGTGCCCTGCTCGGCGCCGACGAGTTCGGCTTTGCCACCGCTCCGCTGATTGCGGCCGGCTGCATCATGATGCGCAAGTGCCACCTCAACACCTGCCCGGTCGGCGTCGCGACCCAGGATCCGGTGCTGCGCAAGCGCTTCAAGGGCGCGCCCGAGCACGTCATCAACTTCTTCTTCTTCCTCGCCGAGGACGTGCGCGAGATCATGGCGAGCCTCGGCGTCGCCAGGTTTGACGATCTCGTCGGCCGCTCCGACTGGCTCGACAAGAAGCAGGCGATCGACCACTGGAAGGCAAAGGGACTCGACTTCACCCGGATTTTCCACAAGCCGGAGGTGAAGGGCGAAGTCGCCATCCGCCATGTCGAGCGCCAGAAGCACCCGATCGACACCGTGCTCGACCGGACGCTGCTCGCCGAGGCTGCATCCGCCCTCGACAAGGGCGAGGCTGTGGTCATCACGAGCCCGATCCGCAACGTCGACCGCTCGACCGGTGCGATGCTCTCGGGCGAAGTCGCCAAGCGCTACGGCTATGCCGGCCTGCCGGCGGACACGATCACGGTGAAGCTCACCGGCACGGCCGGCCAGAGCTTTGGCGCCTGGGTCGCCAATGGCGTCACACTCGATCTCACGGGCCAGGCCAATGACTATGTCGGCAAGGGTCTCTCAGGCGGCAAGCTGATCATCCGGCCGTCGCCGGATGCGCAAACCATCGCCGAGAATTCGATCATCGTCGGCAACACCGTGCTCTACGGCGCAATCTCGGGCGAATGCTACTTCCGCGGCGTCGCCGGCGAGCGCTTCGCCGTGCGCAATTCCGGCGCGATCGCCGTGGTCGAGGGCACCGGCGATCATGGCTGCGAATACATGACCGGCGGCGTCGTCGTCGTGCTCGGCCAGACCGGCCGCAACTTCGCGGCCGGCATGTCCGGCGGTGTCGCCTATGTGCTCGACGAGGACAAGAGCTTCGCCAAGCGCTGCAACCTCTCCATGGTCGATCTCGAGCCGGTCACCGAGGAGGAGGAGCTGATGCAGCGCATCCACCACCATGGCGGCGACCTCGAGTTCAAGGGCCGGATCGACGTGATGGCCAACATGTCCGGATACKACGCCGAGCGCCTGCACCAGCTCGTCGCCGATCATCACCGCTACACGGGCTCGCAGCGGGCCAAGGACATTCTCGAGAACTGGACGGAATACCTGCCCAAATTCGTCAAGGTCATGCCGGTCGAATACCGGCGTGCCCTCCTCGAAATCGAGCGGGCGCAAGCCGGCATGTCGGTCGCGGCCGAGTAACCCAATCAGGCGGATGTGAGACGATGGGCAAGGTAACCGGCTTCCTCGAGATCGACCGTCGCGACCGGAAGTACCTTCCGGCTTCGGACCGGATCAGGAACTACAAGGAATTCGTCATTCCGCTCGGCGCGGAGGCAACCCGCGACCAGGCGGCGCGCTGCATGAATTGCGGCATCCCGTATTGTCACAACGGCTGTCCGGTCAACAACCAGATCCCGGACTGGAACGACCTCGTCTACAACGACAAGTGGCGCGAGGCGCTGGACAACCTGCACTCGACCAACAACTTCCCGGAGTTCACCGGCCGCGTCTGCCCTGCCCCCTGCGAGGCGTCCTGCACGCTGAATCTCGAGGACACGCCGGTCACCATCAAATCGATCGAATGTGCGATCGTCGACAAGGGCTGGCAGGAGGGCTGGATCATCCCCCAACTGCCGCGTGCCAAGACCGGCAGGAAGATCGCCATCATCGGCTCCGGTCCGGCGGGCCTCGCTGCGGCCCAGCAGCTCGCCCGTGTCGGCCACGAGGTGCATCTCTATGAGCGCCAGGCGCGCGCCGGCGGCCTGCTGCGCTACGGCATTCCGGACTTCAAGATGGAGAAGTCCCATGTCGAGCGCCGTGTCCGCCAGATGGAGGCCGAAGGCGTCGTCTTCCACTACAATGCCAATGTCGGCGTCGATATCGACCCGGCCGAGTTGCTGGCGCGCTATGACGCCGTCGGCCTGACCGGTGGCGCCGAGAAGCCGCGTGATCTGCCGATCGAGGGTCGCGAGCTCGCTGGCATCCAGTTCGCCATGGATTTTCTGCCGCAGCAGAACCGTCGCGTCGGCGGCGAGGCAGCCAACGGCAATGGTGCCGAGATCCTGGCGACGGGCAAGCATGTCGTGGTCATCGGCGGCGGCGATACCGGGTCTGACTGCATCGGCACCTMGGTGCGCCAGGGTGCGCTCTCGGTGACGCAGATCGAGATCATGCCGCAGCCGCCGGAGAAGGAAAACAAGGCGCTGACCTGGCCGAACTGGCCGCTCAAGCTCCGAACCTCCTCCAGTCACGAGGAGGGGGCCGAGCGCGACTTCGCTATCACCACGCTGAAGTTCACCGGCGAGAATGGCCAGGTCCGCCGGCTGAACTGCGCCCGCGTCTACAATGCGCTGAAGCCGATCCCGGGCACCGAGTTCGACCTCAGGGCCGATCTCGTCCTGCTCGCCATGGGCTTCGTCTCGCCGGTCCGTGAAGGCTTGATCGAGAAGCTCGGCGTCACGCTCGACAAGCGCGGCAATGTCGAGGCGAACACGCTCGCCTACAAGACTTCGGTCGAGAAGGCGTTTGTCGCCGGCGACATGCGCCGCGGCCAGTCGCTGGTCGTCTGGGCGATCCGCGAAGGTCGCCAGATGGCCCATTCCATCGACAAGCACCTGATGGGCGAGACCATCCTGCCGCGATAGGGAGATCCCTTCTCCCGCTCGGGGAGGACATGTCGCAGCCGGCGGCGCATGAGGGGAGCAGGTGGCCCGAGTTGCCCCTTGCCCGTCTCGGCGCTGCGGGGCTCCCCTTCTCCCGAAGGGAAGCGGGATATTCGTGTCGGTTCCGGTCAGTTCCGGCGCGGCCAGCGGTAATCGTCGATGCGACCCGGCTTCGGTTCGCTCGCGACCCCCTCGCCGAACACACGGTCGAGTTGGGTGGCGAGGTCGCCCCGTCCTCTCGCCTCCTGGATCGAGGCGAGCAGCGCCCGGTCCCCATTGGACGACACCCCTGTTAGCGGCATGATCGGACCTGCGAGCGGCTTTGCCTGCAGCAAGGGGCCAAGGCCGCCGAGGTCGGGCAATCCCTGGACCATACGGTCGATCAGGCGTTCGATGCCGCCGGCCTGCAGTTCCGGATTGCTTGGAGCCCCGGTCTCGGGCGCGACCGGAAGCGCGATCACGCCTTGTTCCGGACGCCCCTCGATCAGACGGCGGATCACCACATCGATGAAGTGAGCGGCCTTGCGTGCCCCCGCCTTGGTGAAATGAATGCCATCGGCGGTGCGCAATCGCGTCGTCTGCCCGGATACATCGGGCCCCATCGCCCTATAGCGGTTCTCGGCATCGACATAACCGCCCCAGAGATCGATGTACTGGCCGCCGGCCCGCTCGACACGCTGCCGATAGACGTCGTTGAGAATGACATAGTCGGCGGTAAGGCGTGAATTCTGGACGGGCGGGAGACCGACCCAGAGCAAGGGAATGCGTTTCGCCGCAAAAGCCCCGGCGATGCCGTCGACCCGATCCCGATAGAGTTCCAGCCAACGCTCGCTCAGCGGCTCATGAAGGGTCTCGCCTTCACGGATCGCTTGCCGATCATTGAGCCCGAGCAGCATCACGGCGACGGTGATCTTCTGGTCGCTCGCCAGCAGATCGGTGACCGCCTTGGGCCAATCGTAGAAATCGGCGCGGACAAGACCGGATTCGAGTTTCGTCTTGCGCATCACCGCGACGTCGGGACGATCATTCAAGGCCTCGACGAGCCCGCCGACCACGAGATCGCCAAGCGAATCCCCCAGCACGACGATATGGTGGCTGACATCGACCTTGGGGATGACCGGATCGTCGCGTACGACCACCGGCGACGTCCTGCGTGCCTGGGCTGGCGCCACGCGCTGGCGCTGTGGCGCGGGCTGGGGCTGCGGCTGAAGTCGGCTGAAGGGAAAAACGAACCCGCGGCCACGCTGCAGCGTGGGATCACGCGTCAGCATCGTGTCGTTCTCGGCAAAGGAGGACGGCCCGCCGGTCAGCAGCAGGAGCAGGGCAGCCCCCAGAACCATCAGAAGTGAACGCAAACGCATGGCGCTCTCGGTCCTACGCCGGCCGACGGAGTTCGCCGGCATCATACCGCGGTCGGAGGCTGGAGTCAGCGCGCCCCACGCATGCGCGCGAGAAGCGCCGGCGTCGGGTAGCCATCGGCGATCTGGCCAGCGCTCAGCTGGTATTGGCGCACCGCCTCGCGTGTGCCGGTGCCGATGCGCCCGTCGGCATCATGATCATAGAAGCCAAGCACCTTCAGCCGCCGCTGCAGATCCTTGGTTCCTGCCATGTCCAGCCGCGGCGCCGAGACCGGCCATTCAGCCTGGATTGCCGGACGCCCTGCGATCCGGTCGCCGAGATGGCCGACCGCAAGCGCATAGGCGTCAGAGGAGTTGTATTTCTTGATGACGTCGAAATTCGCGGTCAGCAGCATGACGGGGCCGCGATAGCCGGCAGGAAAGAACAGCCGCGCCTCACCCGAGGATGGCAGCGCCCGCCCATCGGCCCGCCGCACCCCTGCCGCGTTGAAGGCAGAGAAACTTGCCTTGTTGATGCGGTGATCGAAATTCTCCGGGAGCCTCACTTCCATGCCCCAAGGCAGGCCCGGCACCCAGCCGTAGCCCTTGAGGTAGTTGGCGGTCGAGGCCAGTGCGTCGCTGGTCGAAGCCCAGATATCGGCATGCCCGTCTCCGGTGAAGTCGACGGCGTATTTCATGTAGCTCGACGGCATGAACTGGGTGTGCCCCATCGCTCCCGCCCAGGAGCCGCGCAGCTCGCTGCGCTCGACATAGCCCTTTTCGATCAGCTCGAGCGCCGTCAGCAGTTCATCGCGGAAGAAGTCGCCGCGATAGCGGATATGGGCGAGCGTCGCGAGCGAGCGGATCGTGTCCTTGTCGCCCTTGAACGAACCGTAATTGGTTTCCATGCCCCAGACGCCGAGCACGACCTCCTTGGGCACGCCATAGCGGGCTTCGACCTGGGCGAGCGTATTTGCATTGTCGGCGGCAGCGTCACGCCCGCGTGCGACGCGCGTGCCACCGACAGCGTTGTTGAGATAGGTCCAGATCGGCGCCGAAAACTCCGATTGCTTCTTCGTCAGCGCGACGATCGAGGCATCCGGCGTCACCCCGCGAAAGGCCAGATCGAAGGTCTTGCGCGAGATGCCGCGCGCCTGCGCCTGCGGCCAGAGCCGCTGCAGGAAGGCATCGAAGGACGCCTGGCCCTGCCCGGCGGTCGCAGCATTCGTGCTGTGCGAGCGCGCCGAGGCGTTKATCGAGCCTGTCGTCTGAGCCAGCGCCGGGACGAGGCTGGCTGTGGCCACGGCGAGGACGAGGGACAGGCGGCGCATGGGCAAAAACCTTGCTAGGACAGGCTGGGCGTAAACGACTTCAGCAACAGCGCCCGAACAAGATTAACCATGGGTTAACGTAGCGCAATCACCGCGCGTTTCGGGTCCGCAGAACCTCTTCCCAGGCCAGGGCTTGCGTCACGATCTGCGTCAGATCGTCATGTTCGGGCTGCCACCCGAGTTCGGCGCGGATGCGGTCGGCCTTGGCAACCAGGGACGCCGGATCGCCGGCCCGGCGCGGCGAGAGCTTGACCGGGAAATCCGTCCCCGACACCTGCTTCACCACCTCGACCACCTCCTTCACCGAATAGCCACGACCATAGCCGCAGTTCAGTGTCAGGCTGGCGCCATCATCGCGCAAATGATCGAGCGCCGCCAGATGCGCCCGCGCCAGATCGGTGACGTGGATATAGTCGCGCACGCAGGTGCCATCCGGCGTCGGATAGTCCGTGCCGAAGATCTCGAGCCCGGCGCGCTGGCCGAGCGCCGCCTGGCTCGCGACCTTGATCAGATGGGTGGCGTTCGCCGCGGACTGCCCGGAACGGCCGCGCGGATCGGCCCCGGCCACGTTGAAATAGCGCAGTGCCACATAGGTCAGGCCGTGGGCACGCGCGACATCGCCGAGCATCCACTCGCTCATCAGCTTCGAGCGGCCATAGGGGTTGATCGGCGCAAGTCCGATCTCCTCGGGCACGGGGCTGACGGCCGGCTCACCATAGACTGCTGCCGTCGAGGAGAAGATCACGTGCTTGACGCCACCGCGCACCGCGCTCTCGAGCAGGGCGCGCGTCTTCACGGTGTTATTGAGATAGTAACCAAGCGGATCGGAAACCGAATCGGGCACCACGATCTTGGCTGCGAAATGCGCAATCTCGGTGATGCCATGCTCGGCGATGACGCGCTCGACCAGAGCCTGATCGCCCATATCGCCTTGTACGAATGTCGCTTCCGGGGGCACGGCCCACCAGAAGCCGGTCGAGAGATCGTCGAGCACGACGACCTTTTCGCCGCGATCGAGCAGCTCCAGCACCATATGGCTGCCGATATAGCCGGCGCCGCCCGAGACCAGAATCGTCATGTATCGTCTCCGATTGTCATCGCTCTGGCATAGGCCTTAAGCAAAAAGGATTGACGACGCATCAAGCGACGATTGGTATCAGGAACAGGCTGGCCCGCCTTTCGCCAGAATTGCGCGACAGCCTTGGCAACAGCTGGCATTGATCGGGGCACGCCGGCTTCCTACGCTTTGCCCTTCCGACGCAGGCGCACCACGCTCGGTGCGCGAAATGGGTTTTTCATGACGAAACGCATCCGCAAGGCCGTCCTTCCCGTCGCGGGCCTTGGTACCCGCTTCCTTCCCGCCACCAAGGCGGTCCCCAAGGAAATGCTGACCATCGTCGACCGTCCGGTCGTCCAGCATGTCGTCGACGAGGCCAGGGCAGCCGGCATCGAGCATTTCGTCTTCGTCACCGGCCGCAACAAGGGCGTGATCGAAGACCATTTTGATATCGCCTATGAGCTCGATGACACATTGGCCAAGCGCGGCAAGATGAAGGAACTGGAGGCGCTCAGGGCGGATCTGCCGCCGGCGGGCGCCGCGAGCTTCCTCCGTCAGCAGGCTCCGCTTGGCCTTGGCCACGCCGTCTGGTGCGCACGCGATGTCATCGGTGACGAGCCCTTCGCCTTGCTGCTGCCGGATATGCTCCATCACAGCCTCGGCAAGGGCTGCCTCGCCGAGATGATCGACGCCTTCGAGAAGCACGGCGGCAACCACATCGGCGTGGCGCCGGTGCCGGACGACCAGACCCATCAATACGGGATCGTCGGCGTCGAGGACGTGAAGGCCAAGGTCTCGAAGATCACGAAGATGGTCGAGAAGCCGGCAAAGGGAACGGCCCCCTCGAATCTGCACATCACCGGCCGCTACATCCTGCAGCCGACGATCTTCAATCTGCTGGCGAACCAGGAAACAGGCGCCGGCGGCGAAATCCAGCTCACCGATTCGATGATCGCACTATCCCGGCAGGAGCCCTTCTACGCCGTGCGCTTCGATGGGGATATATACGACACCGGTTCGAAACTCGGCTTCCTGACCGCCAACATCGCCTATGCGCTCCAGCGCGGCGACCTTGGCCCGCAACTGCGCGCGGAAATCGAGCGGCTGCTCGAGGCGTAACCGTCGCACCGTCGTTCCCGGGCCAGGCCCGATGCGGGCCCGGGAACCCGAGGTGATGAGGGGGCCGGCGCGGCGCCGGCCATCATGCCAAGCCTGGCTTAGAACTGCAGCCGCAGGCCGACCTGCGCGACATTGGCCGTGTAATCCGAGTTCGGCGCAGTCGAGTTCAGGCGTTCGTGGGTGAAGCTCGCCCGCACGGCGAAGGTCCGCGTCAGCTTGTATTCGAGCCGGGCGCCGATCGCCGTATAATCTTCACGCAGCCCCTGCCCCTCATAGGCGGTGCGGCCGAAGGTGGTGAAGCCGGTCACAGTCAGATTGCGGCGCAAGGCATGAGCCACCTCGAGGGTGGCTCGTCGCGCCCAGGTGCCGCTGCTGCCCGCGATCGTCGTATCGCCAAGCTCGGAGGTGCCGCGCAGCGTCACCGTCGTCAAAGGGGTCGGCGTCCACAGGATCGCGGCATCGCCAACCATGCCGCGCAGGTTCCTCAGCCGGGGATCCTCATAGGCCCGGTCCTGATAGCCCACGGACACTTCGCCCGTGACTAGCCGGCTGATTTCGAAAGTGGAGCCGACACTGACGGTGTACCCGTTCGAAGAACGCTCAAATCCATTGGAATCCACCCGCTGGTCGTACTGGCGCGTGTCAATATCGCCCTGGATGAAAGGCCTGAGGCCCGGCGTCAGCTCATAGCCGGCCCGTAGCCGCAAGCCATAGTCCGTCTGGTTGCGGTCGGCCTGGCTCAGGGTAGCGCCGCTGATCAGCTTCGCGTTCTCGAAGTCCTGGCGGTCGACTGAACCCCGTAGCGTCAGCTGCAGACGGTTGATGTCATGCGTGACACCGGCCGAGCCGCCATAGAAATAGGTCAGCGGCCGGCCGACGACCGGCGCATTGAGGTCCGGCGAACCGGGACGCTGCGTATCGAGCCTGAGGCGGCTTTCCAGCAGGATGCGGGTATCGCGGGTGGCATCGAGCCGAAGATCAAGCGCCCCCTCGCCATCCGGGCGCGAGGCTTCGCCATCGCGAAAATACTCGGAATAGGCGCCGCGCAGCCTGCCCCTCAACTGATGCACGTTCCAGTCCGACTGGATGCCAAGCTCGCCCTCGTAACGAGCGAAGCCTGAGCCCTTGTTCGGGCCGGAGACGCGCTGCGGATTGCTGTCATAGCCAACGGAATTCGTCGTCGCCGGGGTCAGAATGACATTGCCAAGCCTGAGCCCCAGCGGCGCGTAGGGGTCTTCCTCCACGATCGAACGCCGCCGCAGCGGCGGCGCCGCCGCCGGGCCTGGTTGCGGCAATGTCGAAACGGCCGGTTGGGGCGCGCGGAACTGGCGCTGCGTGACGCCGCGAAGGCCGGGCGCCAGGATCGGGCGGCTGGCGCGCGGCGGCGCGCGGTTGGAAATCGTCGAAGGCTGGTTCTGGATCAAGGCAGCCGGATCGCGCACCGCCTCGGGAATCGGCGAGGTCGCGTTCTGCTGTGCCTGATCCGGCGTCGCCTGGGCCTGGGCGACATAGGCGGGTACGGTGCTGCGCAGGCTCGGGGCCCGCGCCTGCTGCGCCCATGCCGTATCGATCGCCGGCCATGCCGCCGCAAGGCCTGCTGCTGCAGCGCCTGTCAAAAGCACGGTCGTGACGCGACGGGACACGAGGAGAGCGAACTCCGGAACAAGCCAAGGCGCGCCCGGATGGCGCGCATGGTTAACGGAGTTAGAACGAAGAGGGTTAACGTGCCGTCAATGCACCCTGCTGCGAGGCTTGGCAGTCCTGCTGCGAGGCTTGACGGTGGAAGTCCCTGCCCGGACTGTGCTAGACGCCCCAGCCATGACAGCCGATATCCGCGCCTCGGCGCTCCGCACCATCGCGACCGAGCGCACCGGGCTCGATACGCTTCACACCGCGCTCGCCAACGGCCTGGGCGAACCCTTTGCAGCCGCTGTGGAGTTGATCCGCGCTGCCGCCGGCCGTGTCGTCGTCACCGGCATGGGCAAATCGGGCCATGTCGGGCGTAAGCTCGCAGCGACCTTGGCTTCGACCGGGACCCCTGCCCTCTTCGTGCATCCGGCCGAAGCGAGCCATGGCGATCTCGGCATGGTCCAGCCGGAGGATGTCGTCATCGCCCTCTCCTGGTCCGGAGAGGCGGCGGAGCTGTCCGCCATCGTCGCCTATACCCGCCGTTTCCGCGTCGGCCTGATCGCGCTGACCGCCAATGCCGAGAGCGCGCTTGGCCGCGAGGCCGACATTGCCCTCGTGATCCCGAAGGCGGAAGAGGCCTGCCCGAACGGGCTCGCCCCCACGACCTCGACGACCATGCAGATCGCGCTCGGGGACGCGCTCGCGATTGCGCTGCTCGAGGCCCGTGGCTTTTCGCGCCAGGATTTCTTCGTCTACCACCCCGGCGGCAAGCTCGGCGCGCAGCTCAAGACGGTCGAGAGCATCATGCATCGTGGCGAGGGCCTGCCCCGCGTCGGCCTCGACACTGCGCTGCCGGATGTGATCGCGATGATCTCGGCCAAGGGTTTTGGCTGCGCAATTGTCACCGATCTCGACGGGCGCCTCGCCGGCATCGTCACCGATGGCGACCTGCGCCGCAAGCTCGGCTCCGGCGGGCCGAGCGCTTTGCGCGCCCGCGATGTGATGACCCCATCCCCGCGCCGCATCGCCCCCGATGCGCTGGCCGTCGAGGCACTCGAGATGGTCAACCGGTTGCGCATCACGGCATTGGTCGTCGCGGACGCTGAGGAACGTCCGGTCGGCCTCGTGCATGTGCATGACCTGCTGACGCTCGGCGTCGCCTGAACCGTCAGGCCAATCGCTCGCGCAATGCCTTCGCCGCGTGCCGGGTGAAGGCCCGGACCCGCGCCGCATGACGCAGATCGGGATGGGTCAAAACCCAGATCTCGGATGCAAGCTCGGGAACCGGCTCGCTCAGGCGAGCCAGTCCGAGCGATGGCTCGTCGCCGAGATAGCTCGGCAAAAGCGCATGAGCCCCTGATCGCGCCGCAACGGCCGCCGCGAAGAACGAATCCACGCTTGCACCGACACGCTCCGTCGGAACGTGATCACGCAGCCAGCGCGCCGCCGGGGCATGCATCAGGGCCGGCGCAAGGCCGATCCATCGCCGAGTCGCCAGAAGCTCGGTCATGTCTCGCACACCTCTGTCGTCATTCGCCGAATAGGCTGCAAAGCCGAAGCGCGCGGCCCGCTGCCCGACCAGGGCTTCCGGCGGAGCATGCGTCGGCCTGATGGCAACATCGGCCTCGTTGCGCGCCATATCGGCCATCGCATTGGAGAATTGCAGCTCAACCGACATCTGCGGATGCGCGTCCGCGAAGCTGAGCACGATCGGCGCGACGATATAGGCCAGCGTATCAGCCGTCGTGACCTTCAGCGTGCCGCGGAGGCGGTTGTCCCGGCCCGCGACCGCCCGGTTCAGTTCATCCAGCCGCTGCTCGATATCGCCCGCGCGCTGGATGATCTCCTCCGCCAGCACCGTCGGGACATAGCCGTCCACCCCGCGTTCGAAGAGCGGATTGCCAAGCCGACGCTCCAGCGCCTCGAGCCTGCGATAGGCCGTCGCCGGATGGGTCTGGAGCATCTCGGCCACCTGCTTCATCCGGCCGGCGCGCGCGATCGCGAGGATCAGGGCGAGATCATCATGGGTGAGCATCGTCGTCGCATTCTTGCGAAATCATTTCGCATATCAAGCATTTGAAGTCGCATCAGCGCAATCCACCTTTCATGCAGTCGCGCTCCCGCTTGGAGCGTCTACGTTACGAGGTTTGCGTCACATGACACGGCTGCTCTTCATCCAGGCTTCCCCGCGCAAGGCGGATTCGGCCTCGTCTTCCAGCGCGCAGCACTTCCTTGCCGCCCTCCAGGCAAGGCTGCCCACACTCTCGGTCGAGACGCTCGACCTCTGGGCCGCGGAGCTGCCGGAATTCGGCGGCGCCATGCTGGGGGCGAAATATGCCCGCCTCGCCAGGCGCGATCTCAACGCCCCGGAACAGGCGGCCTGGCGGGTCATCGAGGGAATGATCGCCCGTCTCGCCGGAGCCGATCTCGTGCTGATCGCGACGCCGATGTGGAATTTCGGTATCCCCTACAAGCTCAAGCACTGGATCGACCTCGTCACCCAGCCGGGGCTGAGCTTCTCCTTCGATCCTGCGACGGGATACACGCCGCTGCTGAGGTCGCGCCCGACGCTCGCCATCCTCGCAAGCGCTGGCGACTATAGCGAAGGGCCGAGCCGGGGTCGGCCCGATCTTGCGACGCCCTATCTCAAGGCAGCACTCGGCTTCATTGGCCTCAGCGACGCCATCGTGGTCGGCCAGGGGCCCACGATCGGTCCCGATCAGGAGGTCGCTGAAGGCCGCGCGCATGCGCATGCCCGTCTTGAAGAGATCGCCGCCAGCTTTGCAGTCGCGGTGGGAATTGGCACGGAACGGCTCACGAGTGCGTCATGACAACGGGCTGGGCCTGGATCGCCCTCGTCGTCTCCGGCATCGTCGATGTCGCCTGGGCGCTCAGCATGAAGAAGGCCGACGGCTTTCGCGACCTGCACTGGGCGCTTGTCTCGGTGCTGCTTCTGGTCGTCTTCGTCGTGCTTCTGATCAAGGCGCTGGACGTGCTGCCGCTCGGCACGGCCTATGCGGTCTGGACAGGCATCGGCGCGCTCGGCTCGGTGCTCGTCGGCATCCTCGTCTTCGGCGAGCCGGCCACGATCGCCCGTCTCTTCTGGATCGCGCTGGTGCTCGTCGGCATCGTCGGGCTGAAGACGACGGCGTGAGCGGGTTACCCGCTCACTGCCTCTCGTAGAGCAACCGCGCCCGGATCGTGCCGTCGAGCGCCCTGATCTCGGCCAGGATGGCGTCCGCATCGGCACCGATGCGGTCGGCCTCCATCACGACATAGCCGATCTCGCCATCGGTCTGGTAGTTCTGGGCGGAGATATTGACCTCGCGCCGGGCGAAGATGTCGTTCAGCCGCCGCAGCATGCCGGGCTCGTTGCGCTGGACATGGATGAAGCGCGTCCCGATCGGACGCGGCGCCAGTTGCACCTGCGGGAAGTTCACCGCGCCGACAGTCGAACCGATATCGGAATAATCGACCAGCTTGCGCGCCACCTCGGCACCGATGCGCTCCTGTGCCTCCTCCGTCGAGCCTCCGACATGCGGCGTCAGGATGACATTGGGCAGGCCCTGCAGCGGCGAGACGAAGCGCTCGCTGTTCGAGGCAGGCTCCTTCGGGAACACATCGACGGCGGCCCCCGCAAGATGGCCGCTGCCCAGCGCCTCGGCCAGCGCATCGAGATCGACGACGGTGCCGCGCGAATTGTTGATGAGATAGCTGCCCTTGCGCATCGCGGCGATCTCGGCCTTGCCGATCATGCCATGGGTCGCGGGCGTCTCCGGCACATGCAGCGAGACCACGTCGCAGGAGGCGAGCAAGTGCTTCAGGCTGTCGACGGGTTCGGTATTGCCGTGACGCAGCCGGTCGGTGTGGTCGAAATAGAGCACCCGCATGCCCATCGCCTCGGCCAGTGTCGAGAGCTGGCTGCCGATATTGCCGTAGCCGATGATCCCGAGCGTCTTGCCGCGCACCTCGAAGCTGCCATTGGCCGACTTGTCCCAGCCGCCGTCATGCGCCGAACGCGACCGGTCGGGGATGCGCCGCAGCAGCATGACGATCTCGCCAATGGTGAGCTCGGCGACGCTGCGGGTATTCGAGAACGGCGCATTGAAAACGGGGACGCCACGCGCGCGGGCGGCCTGCAGGTCGACCTGATTGGTTCCAACCGAGAAGCAGCCGACGGCAAAGAGGCGGCTTGCGCGCTCGAAAACGTCGGCCGTGAGCTGCGAACGCGAACGGATGCCGAGCACATGCACCTTCTCGACAGCCTTGAGTAGCTCATCGTGATCGAGTGCCTTGGGCAGGCGGATCATGTTGGTGTAACCGGCCTGGACCATCAGATCGGCAGCGGAATCATTGATGCCTTCGAGCAGCAGGACACGGATCCGGTCCTTTGGCAGCGACAGGCGTTCGGTCTGGTCTGGCATGGTGCGCTTCGCTTGCGGCGGGAGTTCCCTATAGACCCCGCGCATCGATATGGGCAGCCCGATTTCGCATCAGCGAGATGAACTGGCGGCGCAACGTTCAGGCTTTCTCGACCACCAGCGTCGCACCGTCGACGCGCACGACCCGCACTTCGGAGCCAGCCAGCAGATCGGGCCCGGTGATTCGCCAGGAGGAATCGCCGACGCGGATGCGGCCCTCGCCACCGGTCATGGTGGCATCGAGCCTGAAGACCTTGCCGATCAGCTGCCGCCCGCGGTCGTTCAGACCCTGCGCCGCATCCGGTTCATCCGACTTGCGCCGGGTCAGGGCCCGGCCCGCAAGGACACTGGCGACCGACAAAGCCGCGAAGATCAGCGCCGCGCCTTGCCAGCCCACCCCGGTCAGCCCAACCACGAGCCCGGTCAGCAGCGCAGCAAGGCCGAGCCAGATCAGGAAGACACCGGGTGCCAGCAACTCGCCGCCAATCAGGACGAGGCCGATCCCGACCCAGCCCCAGCCCCCGATCGATCCAAACCAGTCCAGCATCGTCGTACCCTCAGGCGCTCGTCCGGCCGGAGGCGGGAACCGAGCCGGTGCGGCGCGCCTCGATCGCGTCCTCGCCAAAAACCGCGCGCGTGAGCTGTGCGATGCCGCCGACCGTGCCGGCCAGCGCCGCTGCTTCGATCGGCACGATCACCACCTTGCTGTTTGGCGCGCTGGCGATGGCCTTGAGCGCATCGGTATAGCGCTCGGCGATCAGGAAATTCGCGGCCTGGATATCACCACGGCTGATCGCCTCGCTGACCATGGCTGTCGCTGCCGCTTCGGCCTGGGCCAGCCGTTCGCGTGCCTCGGCATCGCGCAACGCCGCTTCCTTGCGGCCCTCGGCTGCAAGGATCTGCGATTGCTTCTGCCCTTCCGCCTTGAGGATCTCGGCCTGCCGCAGGCCTTCCGCCTCCAGCACCGCCGCGCGCTTCTCACGCTCGGCCTTCATCTGCCGGTTCATCGCGCCGGCGATATCCGCGGGCGGCAGGATGTCCCGGATCTCGATGCGGGTGACCTTGACGCCCCAGGGCGAAGCCGCGGCATCCATGACCCGCAGCAACCGCTCGTTGATCTCGTCGCGATGCGACAGCAACTGGTCGAGATCCATTGAGCCGACGACGGTGCGGATATTGGTCATGGTCAGCACCATCAGGGCCTGATCGAGCGACGAAACCTCATAGCAGGCCTTGGCTGCGTCGAGCACCTGATAGAAGGCGGCAGCGTCGATCCGGACGCCGGCATTGTCCTTGGTGATCGCCTCCTGGCTCGGAATGTCGAGCACCTGCTCCATGACATTCACCTTGTGGCCGACCCGGTCGATATAGGGCACGATCAGGCCGAGGCCCGCCCCGAGCGTACGCGAATAGCGGCCGAAGCGTTCGATCGTATAATTATAGCCCTGCGGAACGGTGCGAACCCCCAGCGCGATCGTCAGGATGACGAGCAGCACCAGAATCACGACAACGATGTCGAAACTGAAGATCTGATTCATTTGGCTCCGCCAGTCCGCCGGTCACGCTCTGGAGTTTCATGCTCCAGCGTTCAAAAGGGGCCCGAGGCCCCGATGCACGCAACCTGACGATTGCGACGACCATGTGCAAGCGGGGGCTGCATCGCTCAGCCTTCCAAGGCCTTTGAGACCCGCCGCATCAACTCGCCGACCATCGCGCATTCATCGTCGCTGAGCACGAGCATCATCGCCTCGATGCGCTGGACATGGATCGCCATCGCCTTGCGCGTCAGCACCTCGCCTTCCGGCGTCAGCCAGAGCCGGCGCACGCGGCGGTCAGCCTCGTCGCCACGACGCTCGATCAGCTCGCGCCGCTCCAGCTCCGGCAGCAGCATGCTCATCGCGCTGCGGCCGACGAGCAGCTTCTCCGCCAGCGCCTGCTGGGTCAGGCCCGGCACATGGAAGACATTCGCAAGAACGTCATAATGCGCGAGCTGAATGCCGAGCGGCGCAAGCGCCTCGCTGAACACCTTCTTCCAGAGCGCGTGCACGCGCGCGACCGCGATCCAGTTATGGAAGCGCGGCAGTTCCCAGGGCAGCACCTGCCTGTCCTCAGGCTGAGCCATGTCGGAGTTCGCCGAAATCGGCTCTTGCTTTTTGTTCATGGTTGAACATATTTGTTCAGCATTGAACGAACTAGAGGTCGCACCATGGCCGGTTCAGCACTCCGTATCATTCGACCGCTCATCCGCCTCTCCAGCTTCGTTGCGCCGAAGACGGCCGGGCAGCCTTCAAGGCCTTTTGTACGCCGCCACGGCGGCAACAGGGAACCGCGAAACGAAAGGCGGCCACAAAAGCCGCATCCGAACGGCTGGCCGGCGCGACACGCCACGCCATTCCCTACCCCTGTGGCTCGGTCACCGCCTATCTCTTCGAGCCGAAGGGGCAGAAGCCGTCCGGTTCCCCTTCGCCGTCCGTGATCCTCCTGCATGGCTGGACCAGCGAGGCGGCCTTCATGACCGCCTTCGTCGCGCCGCTGACCGCGGCCGGCTTCCGTGTCGTCGCCTATGATCTGCCCGCCCATGGCGACTCGACGGGCAGCGAGCTCAATATTCCGCTCGGTGTCGCCAGCCTCGCTGCCGTCGCGCGCGCCTTCGCACCGGTCCACGCCATCGTGACTCATTCCTTCGGTGGAGCGATCGCCATGGCTGCGCTCGCCCGCACCGTACCGGGGCAGCCGGCCGTCACGGCGAACCGGCTGGCGCTGATCGCCGCCCCCTCCTCGATCACCGAGATCACCCGCCAGTTCGGCACGACGATCGGTCTCGGCCGGCGCGGCCAGGCGGCGCTGGAACGACGCATCCATGTCGTTGCCGGCAACCCGGTCGAGGCCTTCGAGGGTCGTGACCAGCTCGCAGCGATCGCCAAGCCGACGCTGGTGATCCATTGCCGCGACGATCGGGAACTGGGTTTTCACCATGCCGAGGCCTTGGCCGCAGCCGGGCCCGGCGTCACGCTCGAGCCCGTGAAGGGGCTCGGCCACCGCCGCATCCTGCAGGCGAAGGCAGTGGTCGAAAGCGTCAGCCGGTTCGTGGCCGGTTAGGCTTCTGCGGTGCGGCCGCAACGGCTGCCGCAGCCGGTGCGCGAAATCGCTACACCCAGCCCATCAGCTCGCGGCGCACGACGGCCTCGAGCACCCTGATCCCCTCGTCGGAATCGTTCAGGCACGGTAAATAGGCGAACTGCTTGCCGCCATTGTGCAGGAAGATCTCGCGGTTCTCGACATCGAGCTCTTCCAGGGTTTCCAGGCAGTCCGCCGAGAAGCCCGGCGCAACGATGGCGAGCGATTTCGTGCCTGCTTCGGCCAGCGCCTTCACGGTCTCGTCGGTATAGGGCTGCAGCCACTCATCCGGCCCGAAGCGTGACTGGAAGGTCAGGCGGAAGCGCTCTTCCGGCAGGCCGAGTTCGTCGCGCAGCAGCCGCCAGGTCTTGACGCACTGGCAGTAATAAGGATCGCCCTTGAGCAGATATTCCTTCGGCATGCCGTGGAACGAGCAGAGGATCACGTCCGGGTCGAAATCGAGCTTGGCGAGCGAGGCGCGCATCGAGGCGGCAAGCGCCGCGATATAGACGGGATCGTCATGGTAGGGCGGCGCGACCCTGACCGCGGGCTGCCAGCGCATCTGCATCAGCGCCCTAAAAGCCTGATCGCAGGCGGTTGCCGAGGTCGGCGCCGCATATTGCGGATAGAGCGGCACCATCAGGATGCGGTCGCAACCCTGGTCCTGCAGCGCCTTCAACCGGCTTTTCACATCGGGAAAGCCGTAACGCATCGCCCAGTCGAAGACGATGCGCTCGCCGGCATAGGATTTCAGCCGCTCCGCGAGCTGCTCGGTCTGCGAGCGCGTGATCGTCTTCAGCGGCCCCTCATCGCGCTCCTTGTTCCAGATCGAGGCATAGTCCTTGCCCTTCCGGCCCGGCCGCGTCGTCAGGATGATGAGGTTGAGCAGCGGCCACCAGACCCAGCGCGAGGTCTCGATCACCCTCCGGTCGGACAGGAATTCCTTGAGATAGGCCCGCATCGGCCAGTAACCCGGGCCTTCCGGGGTACCGAGATTCATCAGCAGCACGCCGATGCGCGAGCCACGCAACGGCCGATGGTCGGAGGGCAGCTTCACGGGGAGTGGGCCGGCGGCGGGCTTGGTCTTGACTGTCATCGATCCCGGACTTTCGTTTCTTCGTGATTTAGACGAGTTAGAGCATTCGTCCAGCCGCGAAGGCCCGGGGTGCGACATCGGCACCCCTGCATAATCGGCTAACCGTTTCCGCTGGTCAGCGGCACGCGGTTTGCTAATCTGGAATTCTTCTCAACAGGGCCTTGCTCCATGACCAAGCTGACCCGTCGCCGCGCTCTCGGCGTCCTTGCCGCCCCGGCCGCGCTTGCCGCCACCGCGCCGGTTGCCAGGGCGCAAGCTCCGGCCCCTGCCTTCACGCTGCTGCTGCTCAACGACATCTACAAGATGAGCGACGACAAGGGCCGCGGCGGCTTCGCCCGTGCCTCGGGTATCGCCAAGGCCGAACGGGCTCGCGGCGTGCCGGTGCTCTTCTGCCACGCGGGCGACTGCTACTCCCCCTCCCTGATGTCGGGCTTCGACCAGGGCGCCCATATCGTCACGATGCAGAACAAGATGGGCATCGACGTCTTCGTGCCCGGCAACCACGAGTTCGACTTCGGCAAGGACAATTACCTCAAGCTCACCGCCGCCCAGACCTACCCGACCTTTGCCGCGAACCTGCGTGACGCCGCCGGCAACGCGCTGCCCGGCCACAAAGACTCGCAGATCTTCGAGCTTGGCGGCCTCAAGGTCGGCGTCATCGGCACGACCTATGATCCGACGCCGCAGCTCTCCAATCCCGGCGACCTGAAATTCTCCTCGACCATGGAGGCCTTGCGGCGCGAGGCGCGGGCGTTGAAGTCGCAGGGCGCCGATATCCTCGTCGGTGTCGTCCATGCCGACCGCGCCACGGATTTGACGATCGTGCGCTCGCGTGTCGTCGACATCCTGCTCACCGGGCACGACCATGATCTCGCCATCGCCTATGACGGCAAGGTCGTGATGGTGGAATCGAACGAGGAGGGCAATTACGTCACCGCCATCGATATCGCCGCGAAGGTGACCGGCGAGGGCGCCAATCGCCGTGTCGAGTGGACGCCGACATTTCGCGTCAACGATTCCCGCGCTGCGACGCCCGATCCGGAGGTTGCCGCGATCGTCAAGGGCTACGAGAGCGAGCTGTCGAAGGAACTCGACATCGAAATCGCGACGCTCACCGCCCCGCTCGATTCCCGCACCAGCATGATCCGCACGCAGGAAACCGCGATCGGCAACCTGATCGCCGATGCGATCCGCGCTGCAACCGGCGCCCAACTCGCCATCACCAATGCCGGCGGCATCCGAGCCAACAAGCAATACGCCGCTGGCCACAAGGTCACCCGGCGCGACGTGCTGAGCGAGCTGCCCTTCGGCAACGCCACCGTGATGGTCGAGATTACCGGCAAGGACGTGAAGGACGCGATCGAGAACGGGCTGAGGGACGCACCGCAAGGCGCGGGGCGTTTCCCTGTGGTCTCGGGTCTCAGCTTCGAGGCCGATCTCAAGCAGCCGCAGGGCTCGCGCGTCACAGCTGTCACCGTCGACGGCAAACCGATCGAGCCCACCGGCAAGTACACGGTCGCCTCCAACAATTTCATGCTGGAAGGCGGCGATGGCTACACTGCGCTCGGCCGCGGCCGGACGTTGCTCGGCCTGACCGACGGCAAGCTCATGGCGAACGAGGTCATGGTCTATCTGCGCCGACTCGGCACCGTCGACGCAAAGGTCGAGGGACGAGCCGTCCTGAAGTGAGCGGTTATGCGGCGGCGCTGACGCGCTTTCTGGCAAGTCGGGCAAGCAAGGACTGGCGCGAACTCGCTGTCTTCCGTCCTGGAGGCGCTGCAGAGCGGGCGGCCGCGGCTGCCGATGCCGAGCGCGCGGCCGGGCATGTCGTGGCGCCCGCACCTGAACGGCTGCTCGCAGCCCTGGCGGAAACGCCATTCGAGACAGTGCGGGCATTCGTGCTCGGCCAGGACCCCTATCCGACACCCGGCCATGCCAATGGCCTTGCCTTCTCCTATGTCGGCCCGCCGCCTCTGCCGCGTTCGCTGGTCAATATCTACAAGGAGCGGACGGAGGATCTCGGACAGGCCGCACCGGTGAGCGGCGACCTGTCATCCTGGGCCTCGCAGGGTGTGCTGTTGCTCAACACGGCCCTGACGGTGCGCGAAGGCGCGAGCAAGGCGGGCTCGCATCTCTCGCTCGGCTGGGGGGCGGTGACGGACGGGATCATCACCGCCGTCTCTACCTCGCGCCCGCATGTCGTTTTCCTGCTCTGGGGTGCTCCGGCCCAGGCCAAGCGCGGCCTGATCGACGAGCGCCGGCACCACGTGATCGCCAGCGCGCATCCATCGCCGCTTTCGGCACGGCGAGGCTTCTTCGGGTCGAAGCCGTTCAGCCGGGCGAATGAATGGCTGGTCGCGAAGGGCGAGGCGCCGATCGCCTGGTGACGGGCGCGACGCCGTTGGATCGCTTCAACCTCCCGAGCCGACCGGCATGGCTGCGGGAAGCGGAGCACAGCCTATCCTGCACGCAGACACTGGAAGCACGGACCGTCGCGTCGGCGGACGGGGATCGTGGACCCGGCGCCATTCCTATCCCACCGGCCGCTCGTCAGCGATGACCTTCCCGTCATTGGGCAATGCCCCGAGCGGCAGGATCTCCACCGCTCCCTTGAGCTTTGTCACCTGCTGCAGGGTCGAGGACATCGCATCGACAAGTCCGGCGGGCTCGGCATAGATCTCGGCCTTGAGCGTCATCGTGTCGAGCTCGTCGGCGCGGCCGATGACCAGCCTGAGCTTGGCGATCTCCGCGTGCCGCCTGGCGATCTCGGCGACCTGCTCTGGCCGCACGAACATGCCCTTGATTTTGGCGGTCTGGTCGGCGCGCCCCATCCAGCCCTTGATGCGCGTATTGCTCCGGCCGCACGCGCTCGCGCCCGGCAGCACAGCCGTGAGATCCCCGACGGCCAGCCTGATCTGCGGGTGATGCGGATCGAGATTGGTGACGACGATCTCGCCAACCTCGCCTTCGGCCACAGGATCGCCCGTACCCGGCCGCACGATCTCGACGATCAGGTTCTCGTTCAGAAGCATGCCTTCGCGCGCCGACGTCTCATAGGCGATGACGCCGATATCGGCGGTGGCATAGAGCTGATAGGCATCGATGCCGCGCTCCTTGACCCAAGCCTGCAGCGAGGGCGGGAAGGCAGCCCCCGACACCACCGCGCGCTTGATGCAGGAGATATCGACGCCACGCGCCTCGGCGGCCTCGATCAGGATCTTCAGGAAATCCGGCGTGCCGGCATAGGCCTGCGGCCGATAGGCCGAGATCACCTCCATCTGCTGCTCGGTATTGCCCGGGCCGGCCGGTATCACGGCGCATCCAAGCGCACGTGCGGCCGAATCCATGATGAATCCGCCCGGCGTCAGGTGATAGCTGAAAGTATTGATGACGATATCGCCGCGACGGAAACCGGCCGCAAAGAGCCCGCGCGCCGCACCCCAGGGATCAACTCCCGTGCCCTCGGGCTCGAAAATCGGGCCGGGCGAGGTGAACAACCGGCCAAAGGACCCAGGCGATGCCGGCACGAAACCGCCGAAGGGCGGGGTGCCCCTGTGCAGTGCCGGCAGGTCGGCCTTGCGGAGCACCGGCAGCCGCGACAGCGCATTGCGATCGGTGATCCCTGCCGTGTTGAGCCCCGTCAGCCGCTCGGCATAGGCAGGCGCGGATAAGGCAGCCTCGAGCACGGGCCTCAGCCTCGCGAAGAGATCGGCCTCGCGCGCGTCGGAAGTGCGGATTTCGAGATCGTCGAGATGATCGCTCATCGCTTTTGTCCTTGCGGAGCTTTGGCTCAGCGGATGATGCGCAGGATGCGCAGGAAATTGAGGAGACCGACGAGGGCGCCGGCCACATAGGTAAAGGCGGCCGCCCTCAGCACGCCGCGCGCTGCCGGTAAGTCGCGCCCGTCGAGATAGCCGTCTCTGGACAGGATCGGCAGCGCCTTGCCGAAGCTCGCGTCGAACTCCAGCGGCAGCGTCACGAGATGCACGACAAGACCGACGCCGAGCATTGCGATGGCGATGCCGGCCTGCATCAGTCCGATCGCAGGAACATGGGTGACGGCCATCACCAGAGGCGCAGTGAGCAGGATCGCCATCGCGACCTTGTCAAAGATGCCGAGGAAGCGCGCGAGCGCCGTACGCCAGGCAAAGAGCGAGCTGCCTTGCGCGTGCTGGATGGCATGCCCGACCTCATGCGCCGCCACTGCGACGGCCGTGATCGAGCGCCCATCGTGATTGTCAGGCGAGAGCCTGACCGCACGCGCACCGGGGTCATAGTGATCGCCCGCCGCGGAGGCCTCGACCGTGACGGCATCAAGCGAGAATCGATCAAGCAGGTGCCGGGCGAGTTCGCCTCCGGTTCCCGGCAGATCCGGCCGGGCGGCCGCATGCTTGCGCATCTGGCCGCGCACCCAGGCCTGCGGCCCGAAGATCAGCGCGATCAGCAGCACTGCGAGCACGAGATAGAGCATCCGACCGCTTCCGCCTTGTCCGGATCACGAAAGCCAGCGCTTGCGGCGCTTGTAGCTCTTGACGTCGCGGAACGATTTCTTGTCGCCCTCGGCCACGCCCAGATAGAACTCCTTCACGTCCTCGTTTTCGCGCAACATCTGCGCCTCGCCGTCCATGACGACACGGCCCGTCTCCATGATGTAGCCATAGGTTGCGTAGCGCAGCGCCATGTTGGTGTTCTGCTCGGCGACGAGGAAGGAAACGCCGTCCTCCGCATTGAGGCGACGGACGATCTCKAAGATCTCCTCGACGATCTGGGGCGCGAGCCCCATCGACGGCTCATCGAGCAGGATCATCTTGGGCTTCGACATCATGGCGCGGCCGACCGCGCACATCTGCTGCTCGCCACCCGAGGTATAGCCGGCCTGCGAGTTGCGCCGCTGCTTCAGGCGCGGGAACAGCTCATAGATCTTCTCGAGGTCGCGCTTGATCGCGGCATTGCCGTCGCGCCGGGTGAAGGCGCCGGTCAGCAGGTTCTCCTCGATCGAGAGATGGCCGAAGCAATGGCGGCCTTCCATGACCTGGATGCAGCCGCGCCGGACGAGTTCGTTCGGCGACATCCGATCGACCCGCTCGCCATCGAACACGATCGAGCCCTTGGTGACCTCGCCGCGCTCGGCCTTGAGCAGGTTCGAGATCGCCTTCAGCGTCGTCGTCTTGCCCGCGCCATTGGCGCCGAGGATTGCGACAATGCCCTTGCGCGGCACCTGCAGGGAGACGCCCTTGAGCACCAGGATGACGTGATCATAGATCACCTCGATATTGTTCAGCGACAGGATGGTGTCCGTCGCAGCGGCGGGGGCGGGCTTCTCGAGGGTGGCGGTCGACATTGCGTGCTCCTTCCCTCTCCTTGTGGGGAGAAGGTGATCCGGCACAGCCGGATCGGATGAGTGAAGGACGGACGAGGTCAGGCGCTGCCGCACTCGTCCGTCTGCTTCGCAGGTGCCTCCTCCCCCGGAGGGGAGAAGGCTGAGCTCACATCAGGACGACTTCTCGCAGGACTCGGTCCGCTTCGGCCAGCCGGCGTTCTTCTCGGCATAGTCCTTGGCGGCGGCCTCGATCAGCGGACGCACCTCGTCCTTCAGCGGCTCGATCCAGTCCGAACCCTTGGTCCACTTGGTGCCGTCCCATTCGGCGACATACATCTTGCTATGGCCGGAATGGTCGCTGCAGGAGATCGTCGACGGGGTGCCGAAACCCTCCATGCCGATTTCCTTCAGGCGGGCCTCGGTGATGTTGAGGCCCTCGAGACCACGGCGCATGTCCTCGGCATTGACCACCTTCTTGCCGGTGAGCTTCTGCGCGTTGCGGATCGCCTCGACCACGAGCATCGAGTTGTAGACGCCGCGGTTATAGAGGTTCTCGCCGACCTTCTCCTTCGGCGCCAGGCTCTTACCCTTCTCCACGACATGTTTGATGATGTCCTGGATGACCGGGAAATTGGTGCCCGCCGCATTGAAGTTGAGCGACTTGTAGCCCTTTGCCTCGGCCCCGCCGGCCCGCGCATCATCGTCGCCGCCGGCCCACCAGACGCCGACCAGCTTGTTGATCGGGAAGCCGTTCTTGATGGCCTCCTTCACGGCCGTCGGGTTCATCGCGCCCCAGCCCTGGTTGTAGAGGTAGTCCGGGCGGTCACGCCGGATCGAGAGCCAGAGCGAGCCCTGGTTCTGCATGTCGGCTGCAGCGACCGGATACAGCTTGAGCTCGAAGCCGTATTTCTTGGCGAGGTTCTCAAGAACCGGGATCGGCTCCTTGCCGAAGGGCGCATCCAGATGGATCAGGCCGAGCTTCTTGCCCTTGAGCTTGTCCATGCCGCCGAACTCATTGGCCATGTGCTTGACCATGACCGAGGCGCCATCCCAATAGGTGAAGGGCGGGATGAAAACCCAGGGGAAGGTCGAGCCTTCGGCCGAAGCAGACAGGCCATAGGCCATCGACAGGATCGGGATCTTGTCGATATGGGCACGCGGGATCGCAGCCAGCGTCGCGCCGGTCGACCACGGGCTGTAGACGATCGTGTTCTTCGACTTCGCCTGCTCGTAGCACTCGATCGACTTCTTGGTGTCGTAGCCGGTCTCGCATTCCTCATAGATGACCTTGACGCCGTTCACGCCGCCGTCGCGCTCGTTGATCATCGCGATATAGTCGCGCATGCCGTCGCCGATCGGGATGCCGGAGCCCGAGAACGGTCCGGTGCGATAGGCATTGTTGGCGAAATAGACGCTGTCCTGCGCCGCCACCGGAGCGATCACCGCTCCCGCCGCGAGCAGCGCGCCGAGCGCCGCGCCCTTCATCAAACCAGTCTTCTTCATCTGTTCCCTCCGTGGTTGCATCGGGCGACCTTTTCACGGCCTGCCCGTTGTCTCCTGCCCTCCGCTTGACGATGGCGGCGGGTCGTATTCTTGGGCCCTCCCGGCCGAGGCACGCGCCTCAATAGGGGAAGGGCCACGTCCGCAACTTCTGCTTCGTGATCTGCCAGAGCCGCGCCAGGCCATGCGGCTCGACGATCAGGAAGATGATGATCAGGGCGCCGACCAGCATGAAGGTGACATGCTCGGCCGCCGCGCCCGAGAGCGGCACGCCGAGCGCCGGCAGGCCGAATTTGAGGATGGTCGGCAGGCTCGCGATGAAAGCCGCGCCGAAGAAGGAGCCGATCAGCGAGCCCAGGCCCCCGATGATCACCATGAACAGAATGTTGAATGACAGGCGGATGTTGAAGACGTCCGCGGCTTCGCCGCCGCCATACCAGAGGAAGATCATCATCGCGCCGGCGACGCCGGCATAGAAGGACGACACTGCGAAGGCGAGCAGCTTGGCGTTCAGCAGCTTGATACCCATCAGTTCGGCCGCGATATCCATGTCGCGCACCGCCATCCAGGAGCGGCCGAGCCTGCCGTGCACGAGGTTCGAGGCGAACCAGGTCAGGACGACGACAAGACCGAGGCAGACGAAGTAGCGCGTTTCCGCCGAGGCCGAGGCACCCGTGACCGGCACGCCGAACAGGCTGCGCAGCGGCACCTCGATGGCCCCAGACGCATTGTAGTTGAACAGCCACGGCACGCGCACGAAGGCCCATTGCAGGAAGAACTGCGCGGCAAGCGTCGCGACCGCGAGATAGAAGCCCTTGATGCGCAGTGAGGGCAGCCCAAACAGCACGCCGATCGCGGCCGAAAACAGGCCGGAGACCAGGATCAGGACGATGATGTTCACGCCTGGAAAGAGGGTCGTCAGCTTGTAGCAGGCATAGGCGCCCACACCCATGAAGGCAGCCGTGCCGAGCGAGATCAGCCCGGTATAGCCCGTGAGGATGTTGAGCCCGATCGCCGCTAGTGAGAAAACCAGGAACGGAATCATCACCGTCGCGATGAAGAAATCGTTGCCGATCAACGGGATGCCGATGAAGGCGATGGCGAGGATGACCGCAATGCCGATCCGGTCCTGACGGAGCGGGAACACGGCCATGTCGGCGGCATAGGTGCTCTTGTATTGGCCGGCTTCGCGATAGAACACGGTTTCAGCCCTTCAAATTMGTTCGATGATCTTGTCGCCGAACAGGCCCTGCGGCCGGAACAGCAGGAAGCCGAGCGCGATGAAATAGGCGAGCCAGCTCTCGATGCCGCCGCCGATCAGCGGCCCCCAGTAGAACTCGCCGAGCTTCTCGCCGATGCCGATGATCAGCCCGCCGACAATGGCGCCCGGGATCGAGGTGAAGCCGCCGAGGATCAGCACCGGCAGCGCTTTCAGCGCCACGATCTCCAGCGCGAAGGACACGTCCGAACGCGCCCCCCACATGATGCCGGTGATCAGTGCGACAATGCCGGCGGTGAACCAGACGATGACCCAGATCTGGTTCAGCGAGATACCGACCGAGAGCGCCGCCTTGTGGCTGTCGGCGACCGCACGCAGCGCCCGGCCGATGCGGGTGTATTGGAAGAACACGGCCAGCGCCGCGATCATGATCGAGGCGATGATCGCGGCCGCGATATCGATCTTCTGGAAGGAGACGAAGCCGCCGAGGATCTTCGCGTCGATCGCCCCCTTCGGCAGGTAGAGTTCGCTCGTGATCATCTGCTTCGGGTTGCCGCCGAAGACGGCCTCGCCGAACCCGATCAGGAAATAGGTGATGCCGAAAGTCGCCATGAACAGGATGATGTCGGGCTGGTTGACCAGCGGACGCAGCACCACCCGCTCGATGGTGAAGGCGAGCAGGAACATCACGCCGAGCGTCAGGATGACGGCCAGGAACGCCGGTACGCCCTTCTCATGCAGGCCGACCAGCGTTAGCGCCGCAAAGACGACCATGATGCCCTGGGCGAAGTTGAAGACGCCCGATGCCTTGAAGATCAGCACGAAGCCGAGCGCGATCAGCGCATAGAGCACGCCCGAAACGAGCCCTTCCCAGATCGTCTGAACCAGCAGGTCCGGAGCCGAAACCATTTGCTGGAACGGGTCGATCAACACCTTGTGCAGCGTGCCGGAGGAATCGAGCTGTGCACCGACGATCGCGGCAAGGATGATGCCCACAAGAATGAGGCCGGTCTTGATCCAGCCATTGCTGAGCAGGTTGGGCGCAGGCCGCGCAGCGACTTCGCTCATGGCTGGATGTCCTTGGTTGGCGATCGCGTCATGGCCGTCTCCAGATCCGGGCAAGGCCGACAGGCCCCGCGCACAGGACGGCGACGCTCGGGGTCGCAAGTGGAAGCTTCGATGATCCCGACATCAGCTGGCATCCCCTTCGAACTCCGCGTCTCGGATCCGTGCAGCATTGATGCCTCCCTCAATGCGCCACGCCGAGATAGGCATCGATTACCTTCTGATCCTGTTTGACCTCGTCGGGAGTGCCGTCGGCGATCTTGCGGCCGTATTCGAGCACGACGACACGGTCGGACAGGTCCATGACCACGCCCATGTCGTGCTCGATCAGCGCGATCGTCGTGCCGAACTGGTTGTTCACGTCGAGGATGAAGCGGCACATGTCCTCCTTCTCCTCGAGGTTCATGCCGGCCATCGGCTCGTCGAGCAGCAGGAGTTCCGGCTCCATCGCCAGCGCGCGGCCCAACTCGACACGCTTCTGCAGCCCGTAGGGCAGCTTGCCGACCGGCAGCTTGCGGATGTGCTCGATCTGCAGGAAGTCGATGATGTCCTCGACCACCTTGCGGTGCTCGATCTCCTCGGCCATCGCCGGCCCCTGTCGCAAGGCCTGCCAGAAGAAGCCGCGCCGCATCTTCAGCGTGCGCCCGGTCATGATGTTGTCGAGCGTCGACATGCCCTTGAACAGCGCGACGTTCTGGAAGGTCCGCGCGATGCCGGCCGCAGCCGCCTGATGCGGCTTCATCCTGGTGCGGCGCACGCCCTTGTAGGTGATCTGGCCTTCCTGCGGATGATAGAAACCATTGATGCAATTCAGCATCGAGGTCTTGCCGGCCCCGTTGGGGCCGATGATGGCGCGCACCTCGCCCTTGCGGATGTCGAAGGAGACGCCGGAGATGGCCTTCACGCCGCCGAAGCGCAGCGAGACATTCTCGACCGAGAGCAGGATCTCGCCCTTCTTGGCGGGGATCGGCGTGCCGGTGACGTTCATGGGTTCCGCATTCATGCTGCCCTCGCCGCGCCAGGTCGCTCGGGCGCCGTTGCCGGGTAGGTCTTGGCGTCACGCACCTTGACCCGTGCGGAAATCACGCCCTTGCGGCCATCCTCGAAGGTGACTTCGGTAGAAATGTCGGCCTCACTCGAGCCGTCATAGAGCGCGTTCACCAGGGGCGCGTAGCGTTCGGCGATGAAGCCGCGCCGGACCTTCTGAGTCCGCGTCAGCTCGCMATCGTCGGCGTCGAGTTCCTTGTGCAGGATCAGGAAGCGCTTGACCTGGGCTCCGCCCATCGCCGGCTCGGACGCCAGCGACTTGTTCACCTCGTCGATATGTTTGGCGATCATGCCGTAGACGAGATCGTGGCCGGCCAGTTCCTGATAGGAGGCATAGACGACGTTGTTGCGCTCGGCCCAGTTGCCGACGGCCGTCAGGTCGATATTGAGCGCAACCGTCGCGTAGTCGCGGCCTTGGCCGAAAGCGACCGCCTCCTTGATGTTCGGATAGAACTTGAGCTTGTTCTCGATGTATTTCGGCGGGAACAGCTCGCCGGAATTGAGCTTCCCGACATCCTTGGCCCGGTCGATGATTTTGAGATGGCCGGTCTCGTCGAAGAAACCGGCATCGCCGGAACGGACATAACCATCCGCGGTCATCGTCTCTGCCGTCTTCTCCGGATCCTTGTAATAGCCGCCGAAGATGGAGGGCGACCGGTAGAGGACCTCGCCATTCTCATCGAGTTTGATCTCGACCAGCGGCGCCGGGCGGCCGACGGTGTCGGCCCGGATTTCGCCATTGGGCTGCATGGTGATGTAGACCCCGGCCTCGGTCTGGCCGTAGAGCTGCTTCAGGTTGACGCCGATMGACCGGTAGAAGCGGAAGATCTCGGGGCCGATCGCCTCGCCGGCGGTGTAGCCGACCTTGATGCTGGTCAGGCCGAAACGATTGCGCAGCGGAGCGTAGATCAACGCGTCGCCGAGCTTGTAGAGCAGCCGCGCTCCGAGCGGGACCGGTTCGCCGTTCAGGATCTTCTCACCATGCTTCTTCGCCACGCCGAGGAAGAAATGGAACATCTTGCGCATCAACGGCCCGGCATCCTCCATGCGCACCATGGTGATGGTCAGCATGTTCTCGAAGACCCGCGGCGGCGCGAAAGCGTAGGTCGTGCCGACCTCGCGGCGATCATCGATCACCGTCTCCGGCCCTTCCGGGCAGTTGACGCAGAAGCCGGCGACGATCGCCTGCGCATAGGAGAAGACGTGGTCGCCGACMCAGGCGATCGGCAGATAGGCGATGACCTCGTCTTCCTCGTTCAGCCCGTCGAACTGGCAGCCGATCTCGGCCGCCGTGATGACGTTGTAATGGCTGAGCATCACGCCCTTGGGGCGGCCGGTGGTACCCGAGGTGTAGAGGATGACAGCGAGGTCCGAGCCGGTCCCGGCCTCCATCTCGCGGTCGAGCCCGGCCGACGCTGCTGAATTCGCCTTCAGGGCCTTGGCCCCGGCCTCGATCACGCGACCAATGTCGTGCAGCTTGGCATGGTCGTAATCACGCAGGCCACGCGACTCGTCGTAGAGCATGTTCCTCAGGCGCGGCAGGCGGTCGGCGATCGAGAGCACCTTGTCGACCTGCTCCTGATCCTGGACGCAGGCGAAGACCGCCTCGGCATGGTCGAGCACATAGGCCATCTCGTCAGCGACGGAATCGGCATAGACTGGCACCGGAATGGCGCCGAGCCACTGCGCCGCGCACATCGACCAGTAGAGGCGTGGCCGGTTGTAGCCGATGATCGCGACCTTCTCGCCGCGCTTGAGACCGAGTTCCTGCAATCCCTTGGCATAGGCACGAACCTGCTCGGCCATCTCGGCCCAGTTCCAGGATTGCCAGATGCCGAGATCCTTGTGCCGGTATGCCGTGCGGCTGCCGCGCTCACGCGCATTGCGCATCAGCAATTTCGGAAAGGTATCCGCCTGGCCGGCGGTTGCGCTTGCCACGGTTGCGTTCTCCCTGTCCGGCCGCCGTACATTGCAGCAGCCTTCTTTCCGGGCCGGTTCCGACCTCTTTGTTCATGCAAGCCTTGCAGGCCCGACACATCTTCGCAAGGAGGCACTTGACAGACAACTTGTTATTTGGTCCCTATTGTCCCGCCGAAGTGTGCGAGAGCGTGAATCCTTGCCGTTCTGGAGACTTCGGCAAGCCTGAATTCGGGACCTGCCAGATCCAGCCGGCCACTCCTATTCCTAGGAGTTGCGCGAATTGACTGAGCTGTCTTCTTCGATGTTCTGAAAAACGACACCGCAAGGCAGCCACCAACCAGGCGCCGCTCCATGGATCCTTACGTCATCGGCTGCATAGCCTTTCTGTGCGTGTTCGGCGCGGCCTTGATCGGGATGTTTTTGCGCGCACGCCTGCCGGAACATCACCTGAGTCCGGAGTCCCGGGACGCCATCAAGCTTGCGACGGCAGTCGTTGGAACGCTCTCGGCGCTCGCGCTTGGCCTCTTGATCGCCTCAGCGAAACGATCATTCGACGAGGCAGGGACGGGCTTGAGAACAACGGCGGCGCGCGTACTCCTGCTCGACCGCGTCATGGCGCAGTACGGCCAGGAGACGAGGGAAACGCGGGAAACGCTCCACAAGCTTCTCGAGATCAGGTTGAGCGATGCCGGCAGCGAACGGTCGCTCGACGACGGTCTGGATATCGAAACGGTCCAGGGGGCGCTACGAAACCTGTCGCCACAAACTGACTCCCAGCGCTGGCTCCAGGCGCGCGCCCTTCAACTCAGCGGACAGATTGCGGAGGCGCGATGGATGCGCGCCGAAACGGAAGTGGGAGGATTTCCCGGCGCATTCCTGGCCATCCTCGTGTTCTGGCTCGCCTTGCTCTTCGCCTCGTTCGGTCTGTTGGCCCCGGGCAATGGAACGGTTATGGCGACTTTGTTCGTCTGCGCCTTGTCGGTGACCGGAGCGCTGGTGCTGATCATCGACATGGACCATCCCTATCTCGGCTTCATCCGGATCTCGGACGCTCCCTTGAAACAGGCATTCGAACGCCTCGGCCGAGAGTGATCAGGCATGCTGGATGGTTTGTGCTCCTAACCATCGTAACGCGCGAGCCGATCCAGATCGAGCACGGTCACCGCGCCGTGGCCGACCTCGAGCAGACCGAGGTCTGCAAGCTTAGCAAGCCCCTGATTGGCCATCTGCCGCGACATGCCGGCGAGCAGGCCGAGCTCTTCCTGCGAAATCGCGAGTGTCAGGCTCTGGCCGGGATACAGGATCGGGTTGAACAGCCAGGCAAGATTGCGGGCGAGACGGGCGGTCGAGTCCAGCATCCGCTCGGTCTCCGCCAGTGCGATGAACTGGCCGAGCCGCTCGTTGAACTGATGGACGAGGAAGCGATTGAACGCCGCACTGTGTTCGAACAGCCAGAGGAAGGTCGAGCGCCGCATCAGCGCGAGCTGGGTGTCGCGTAGCGCCACCAGATCATAACGACGCAGCTCAGCCTTGATCACCGTGCCTTCCCCGAACCAGGCCCCGGCACGCAGGCCGGCCAGCGTCGCGGATTTGCCCTCCTTCGAGGTGGTGCTCATCTTCACCAGCCCCTCGGCGACACCGGTCCAGGATTCGAGCCGGTCGCCGACATGACAGATGTAGTTGCCCTTCCCGTAGGATTTCAGGCTGATTCCGCGTCGCGCTTCCTCAAATTCTTCCGGCTTCAGGTCGCGCGACCAGGCAGCGATGCGGCGCAGGTCTTCGGGAGAGATCAAGGCATGTTCACCGCGCGTTAGAGCGGGCATGAGCCCGCAATGCCGAACCATTATGCGGCGTCATGGACGGCCAACTCAAGCCCGGCGCACCAAGCGGGGTTTGGTACGGGCTCTTCGGTTCATTCGGCCCGGATCTCTGCGGGCTCGTGCCGCCGGGTCGCCGCCCAGAACAGCAGCGCCAACAGGCTGATCGAGGCTCCCAGCACGCAGACGCCAGTCCAGCCTGCGCGGGCATGGACCATGGTTGAGGCGATCGAGCCCAGCGCGCTGCCCAGCGAATAGAAGACCATATAGCCGCCGACGAGCCGGCTTCGGGCATCGGGCCGCACCGCGAAGATCATGGTCTGGTTGGTGATATGCACGGCCTGGATCGCGAGATCGAGCAGGACAACGCCGATGATCAGGTTCCAGAGCGATGCGCTCATCGAGGCGATCGGGACCCAGGACAGCACCAGCAGGCCCAGCGAAAGACCGGTGACGCGCTGACCGAATCCTCGGTCCGCGAGGGATCCGGCACGGGCGGCAGCAA
The DNA here is from genome assembly GCF_056396005.1 of Allobosea sp. 05T439. Taxonomy (NCBI): domain Bacteria; kingdom Pseudomonadati; phylum Pseudomonadota; class Alphaproteobacteria; order Hyphomicrobiales; family Alloboseaceae; genus Allobosea; species Allobosea sp. 05T439. The sequence continues at coordinate 254,306 of NZ_JBFTKP010000001.1, forward strand.
GTGCCCCCGCCAGCCCGACGAGACCGAACATCCCGATCTCGGTATGGGACAGGGAGAAAGGCGCGGTGGTGAGCGGCAGGACCAGCGACGTCCAGAACACGCTGAAACTGGCGAAGATCAACAAGGCGAGCACGGCTCGTACCCGCAGAACCGGCTCCTTGACGAACAGGTCGACGACGGACGCGAGCAGCTCCGGATAGGAGATCCTCGTCGCGGCGCGCTCATGCTTCGGCAGCACCCGGAACAACAGGAAGGCCATCAGCACGGAGAGCACGGCCGACGCCAGATAGACCAGGCGCCAGCCCCCGATATCGGCGAGCACTCCCGAAACGAACCGCGCCAGGAGAATGCCGATCACGATCCCGCTCGTGATCCTGCCCACGGTCCGCCCGCGCTCCTCGTCTGCCGCCATGCTGGCCGCAAAGGCAACGAGCACCTGCACGACGACTGCGAGCAGGCCAACTGCCACCATCCCCGCCAGCAGGACGGCTGCGCTCGGGGCCAAGCCGACGACAAGCAGTGCCAGGCCTGAGAGCAGCGCTTGCGTGCCGATCAACCGCCGACGATCGAGCAGATCGCCAAGCGGCACGATGAAGACCAGCCCGAGCGCGTAGCCAATTTGCGTCACCGTCACCACGCCGCCGATCGCGGCCGGACTGATCGCGAGATCGCGCGCCATCACATCGAGCAGCGGCTGGGCATAATAAATATTTGCCACGCTGAGGCCGCAGGCGACGGCGAAGAGCAGCGTTACCGCGTGGGAGAGGCCCTGGCGCGCGCTGGCTCCGTCTTCCTGTCCCGGGGCATTGCGGCCGCTGGGAGGCTCGACCCGGGATATGGCGGGGGTGGCTGAATTCAGAGGCTTCATTAGGTTATCCCGTGCAACATGGTTCTATAATAGAACCATGTTGCATGTAGCTGAATCCAGTCCTATTTTGGAACCGGACATCACGGGGAAGTGAGACGGAAACCGATGGTCAAACGCACCAGCCTCAGGGATGCGGATTGCCCCGTCGCCCGCGCCCTGGACGCAATCGGCGACTGGTGGTCTCTCCTGATCATTCGCGATGCGTTCAGCGACGTGCGGCGCTTCGGTGAATTCCAAAAGAGCCTCGGCGTCGCCAAGGGCATCCTCGCCGCACGGCTGCGCAATCTTGTCGAACTCGGCATTCTTGAGATCGCGCCCGCTTCGGATGGCAGCGCTTATCAGGAATATGTGCTGACGCAGAAGGGCCGCGGCCTGTTCGTCGTCGTTGCTGGATTGCGGCAATGGGGGGAGGACCAGTGCTACGAGCCGGGCGAGCCCCATTCCGCACTCATCGACAACGAAACCGGGCAGCCCGTCGGGCGCCTCGAACTGCATTCCGCCGACGGGCGGGTCCTTGGCCCGCTCAACACGACCGTGCGCTTGGCCGCACCACCGTCCACACGGCCCCATGGCGGGGCCTGAACCTGCAGTCGACCGGCCGCATTTGCCTATGGGCGAGCCTCAACGCACCAGCGCAAATGCGACCGACGCAATCAGCAGGACCGCGAAGACGATATTGATGGCCCGATTCAGCCGCGGCCGACGAAAACAGCGGGTCAGCGCCGCTCCCGTGGCGAGCCAGAGCAGATTGACCGCGGCGATGATCGCCATCAGCACCGCCGCCTTCACCAGCGCATCGGCGGCAACCCGCTCGCGCAACAGGACAAAACCGGAGAACAGCGCCGCCATCGCCGCATAGCCCTTCGGGTTGACGAGCGACAGCAGGGCACCTGCTGCGAAGGACGGTMGCTCGCCGCGTTCGCTCGCCTCGCTCAGGGGCGGCGCAGTGGCGATGCGATAGGCCAGATAGAGAAAATACCCGGCCGCAGCGACCGTCACCACTGGCGCTACGCCAGGCAGCGCCATCAGCATCCCGACCATGCCGCTGGCGGTGATCGCGATGACCGCGGCCATACCGCTGGTGATGCCGGCAGCATAGACGAGCCCCTCGCGGGCCCCGAAGGCAGCACCGGTTGCAGCCAGGCTCAATGTGGCAGGTCCGGGACTGCCCGCGAGTGCGAGCCCGGCAAGGACGAAACCGAACAACCCCTCCATGCTGCGCCTCCACTGGTGGATGAGCAGCATGTTGTCAGGCCCGGGCGGCTGAATGTCTTGAACGATCGTGCGKACCAAACCGGACGGCGGAGGTCATCCCCCTGGGACGACCCCGGTCAGGTCCGTCTACTCGGCCGCTCTCGGCATGGCCAATGCCGCAGCCGAGCCGTCACGCAGCCGGGCCAGGAGATCGGTCTCCTCGGCCTTGGCCTGCTTGAGGTGGCGTTCCTTGACATGGCCAAAACCACGGATCTTCTCCGGAATTGCCGTCAGTGCCACGCAGAGCGCATGGTTCTCCGGTGTCAGCCGGTTCACCAGCTCGCCGATCAGCGCGTCGTATTCAGCGATCAGCCGGCGCTCCATTCTGCGCTCCTCGGTACGGCCGAAGATGTCGAAGGCCGTGCCGCGCAGGCCCTTCAGTTTCGCCAGCAGGCCGAAGGCCTTCATCATCCAGGGGCCGAAGCTCATCTTCCGCGGCAGGCCGGTATGGGGATCGACCTTGGCGAGCAGAGGCGGCGCGAGATGAAACTCGTAGCGCAGCCTCTCACCCGAAGCGCTGTCCTTCTCGAAGGTGGCGGCCACCTGCTTCTGGAACGAGCCATCGGCATAGAGCCGCGCAACCTCATACTCGTCCTTGTAGGCCATCAGCTTGAAGAGATAGCGCGCCACGCTTTCGGCAAGCGCGCCCTGCCCCGGCATGACCTGCACTTCCTTGACCTGGATGCGCGCGACAAGATGGCGATAGCGCGCCGCATAGGCCGCATTCTGGTAGGCAGTGAGATAATCGACGCGACGCGCGATGATCTCTTCCAGCGTCTCGGAGAGATGCCGCGCCCGTGTCGGCGCCTTGGCCTCCGCAAGGGCAGAGATCAGAGCGTCCGGATCATGCGCCGCACGCCGGCCGAGCTCGAAGGCCTGCTTGTTCATGGCGACCGCTTCGCCGTTGAGCTCGATCGCTCGGAGCAGCGAGGCGCGCGACAGCGGCACGCCGCCGAACTGCCACGCATAACCGAGCATGAACATGTTGGCGGCAATGGCGTTGCCGAGGAAAGCGTTCGCAGCCGCCGTCGCATCGACGAGATGCGTCCGCTCACGCCCTGATGCCGAGATGATCGCCCGTTTCAGCCGCTCGATCGGCAGCGAGAAATCGGCATTGCGGGTGAAATCCCCCGGCATGCTCTCGGCCGTATTGACCACGACGATCGCGCCGTCCGGTCGTATCGCGCCAAGGACCTTCTTCGAGCCAGTGACGGTGAGATCGCAACCGAGCACCAGATCCGCCTGACCGGCGGCGACGCGAATGGCGTGAATGTCTTCGGGCCGCGGCGCGAGCTTGACATGGCTGAAGACCGCCCCGCCCTTCTGGGCAAGACCGGCCATGTCGATCATGCCGCAGCCCTTGCCCTCGAGATGCGCCGCCATGCCGAGAATGGCGCCGATCGTCACCACGCCGGTGCCGCCGACACCGGTGACAACGACCGCGAAACTGCGATCGAGGGCCGGAACCTGCGGCTCTGGAAGCTCGCCTGCGCTGAGCGCGCCGGCATCGAGCCGGCGCGGCGCCGCCTTCTTCGGCCGGGCGCCATGCACGGTAACGAAGGAGGGGCAGAAGCCCTTCACGCAGGAAAAGTCCTTGTTGCAGTTCGACTGGTCGATCTGGCGCTTGCGGCCGAACTCGGTCTCCAGCGGCTGCACCGAGACGCAGTTCGACTGCACGCCGCAATCGCCGCAGCCTTCGCAGACGAGTTCGTTGACGATCACCCGCTTGTCGGGATCGGGATAGGCGCCACGCTTKCGCCGGCGGCGCTTCTCGGTGGCGCAGGTCTGGTCGTAGAGCAGCAACGACACGCCCGGAACCTGCGCAAGCTCGCGCTGCACGGCATCGAGGTCATCGCGATGATGGATCGTCGTGCCGGCGGGCCATTGCGTGCCCGGCGGGTATTTGTCCGGTTCGTCGCTGACCACCGCGACGCGATGCACGCCTTCCGCTGCGATCTGGCGGGCCATCTGGTCGGGCGTCAGATGCCCTTCCGCCTGCTGGCCGCCGGTCATGGCGACCGCATCGTTATAGAGCAGCTTGTAGGTGACGTTGACGCCAGCAGCGACCGCCCAGCGGATCGCGAGCGAGCCGGAATGTGTATAGGTGCCGTCGCCGAGATTCTGGAAAACGTGCTGGCGCGTCGAGAACGGCGCTTCGCCGATCCAGTTCGCGCCTTCTCCGCCCATCTGGGTGAAGCCTGCAGTGCTCCGGTCCATCCACTGCACCATGTAATGGCAGCCGATGCCCGCATAGGCGCGCGAGCCTTCGGGCACCACGGTGGAACTGTTATGCGGGCAGCCCGAGCAGTAATAGGGCGTGCGCTTGGCGATATCCTGCGCCTCGGCGAGGCGCCCCTGCGCCTGGGCGATCTCCTCGAGCCGGCCCCGTAGCACAGGGTCGTCCTTGTATTGCAGCAGCCGCGCGCCAAGCGCGATCGCGACGTCGTTGGGATCGAGCGCGCCATGGACCGGAAAGAGCCATTCGCCCTTCTCGTCCTTCTTGCCGATCACCATCGGCTGGTGCTTGGAGCCATAGAGCTCCTCGCGGACCTGCACCTCGATCAGCGAGCGCTTTTCCTCGACCACCATGACGAGATCGAGCTTTGAGGCAAAATCCTTCAACTCGCTCGGATCGATCGGCCAGGGACAGGCGACCTTGAACAGCCGGATGCCGAGGTCATTGGCGCGAACCTCATCGATGCCGAGGTCTTCCATCGCCTGGCGGACATCGAGATAGGATTTTCCGACGGTGATGATGCCGATGCGCGGCTTCTTCCCCCCGGATGTGATGGTCTGGTTGAGCTTGTTGGCACGCAGATAGGCAAGCATCGCGGCGCGCTTGTGGATATGCAGCCGCTTCTCCTGATCGACGAAATCCAGCTCGCGGCGGATGCTCAACCCGCCCGGCGGCATGATGAAATCGTCCGGCGTCACGATCTTGACCCGGTCGACCGAGCCATCGACGGAGGCCGTCGACTCGATATTGTCCTTCACGCATTTGATGCCGACCCAGACCGAGGCAAAGCGCGAGAGCGCGATGCCGTGCAGGGAATAATCCATGATCTCCTGAACACCGGCCGGGTTCAGGATCGGCATCATCCGGTCGACGAAGACGAACTCGGTCTGATGCGCATTGGTGGACGATTCAGCGGTGTGGTCGTCGCCCATCAGGCAGATGACGCCGCCATGGGGCGAGGTGCCGGCCATGTTGCCATGGCGGAAGACGTCGCCGCTGCGGTCTACGCCCGGGCCCTTGCCGTACCAGAGCGCGAAGACGCCGTCATGCTTGCCTTCGCCCTGCAGCTCGGCCTGCTGCGTGCCCCAGACCGCGGTCGCGGCCAGATCCTCGTTCAGCCCCGGCTGGAAGACGATATCGGAGGCCTTGAGCTGTTTGCCGGCCCGTAGCAATTGCTGGTCGAGCCCTCCCAGCGGCGAGCCGCGATAGCCCGAAACGAAGCCCGCCGTGTTCAGGCCGGCGCGGCGGTCGCGCTCGCGCTGGACCATCAGCATGCGGGCGATCGCCTGCGTTCCGGTCAGGAATATCTGCTGTTTCGAAAGGTCGTATTTGTCGTCCAGCGCGACCTCGCGCAACAGGCCGGCCTCGGCCAGGTCTGCGGTGCCGGATTTCTGTTCCATCTCGGCCATGGCCGACCTCCCCGATCGTCCCGTTACGGCAGAATGGGGCCAGTTGGTCCGGCCTCCAACTTGATATTATGTCAGTAATGCTGACATATCGCCTCGTTACGGTCAATCACCCTGGGATCGTTCCAGAATGCGCCGCGATTTGGCCCCCTTTGCGAGTGATGGGTGGGCTTGAACCGGCCTTGGCATCGGCCGCCGTTTACGGTTGGTTAACCATGTCGGGCCAGCTTCGCCGCTGAAATCGAGGGATTCCCTGTCGTGACCCGATGCCGCCGCGGCCTTCTCATTCTCGCCGGACTTGCGGCCTGGTTCGGGTTCACCGGCCTCGCGGCCGCGCATCCCCATGTCTTCGTCAGTGCGCGCACCGAGATCATCTACGCCCCCGACGGCAGCGTGAAGGCTCTGAAGCATATCTGGAGTTTTGACGAGGCCTATTCCGCCTTCATCACGCAGGGGCTCGACAAGAATGGCGACGGCAAGCTCACGCCCGACGAGCTGACGGAGCTCGCCAAGGTCAACATGGAATCCCTGCCCGATGTCGGCTTCTTCACCATCGCCAAGGCGAACGGCAAGGTGCAGGCCTTCGGCGAGCCAAGCGAGGCTGCGCTCGCCTTCGAGAACAAGATCCTGACCTTGACCTATGTCCTGCCCCTCAAGCAGCCAGCCACCGCCAATCGGTCCTTCGGCATCGAGATCGGTGACCCGACCTATTTCGTCGCCTTCGACATCGCCGAGGCCGCTGACGCCGTGATCGCGCGCGATGCACCCAAGGGCTGCGTCGTCCGCATCGCTCGTCCGCCCAAACTCGACGCTGCCGTCCAGCAGAAGCTCGCGCAGGAAGACATCACAGCCCAGCCCGACATGAGCGGATACCAGGTCACGACGCGCGCGCTGGTCGCATGTCCCTGAGTCTCGCGCGTTCGACATCGCTACGCCTGCCGATCGTCTCGCGTCGGCTCGCCCTGATGGCCCTCGCGCTTCTGGCCGTTGCCGGCACCCTTGCCGTGCTGGCCAATGTGATTGCCAGCGTAAGCCCACCACCGCCCCCGCCACCGCGCAACCCCTTCGGGACTGCCCTGCCCCGCGAGGCCCTGCCTTCGACGACGGGCATCGGCGCGCTGCTCCTGTCCTGGCAATCGGCCTTCTATCGCGAACTCACCGCGACGCTGAAGGCGATCCACGCCAGCGGCGCAGCCCTGCCCGGCTTGCTTGCTCTGGCCTTCGGCTATGGCGTCTTTCATGCAGCCGGCCCCGGCCACGGCAAGGCAGTGATCTCCGGCTATATCGTCGCCGATAATCGCAGCCTCAGGCGTGGCCTCGCCTTGAGCTTTGCCGCCGCGATCCTCCAGGCGCTGGTCGCCATTGCACTGGTCCTGACCCTGACGATCGCCTTGAGAACGACCGCTGCGACCATGAGCGCGACGACGACGCTGATCGAGCAGGCGAGTTTCGCGCTGGTCGGGCTGGTCGGACTATGGGTGCTTTGGCGCAAGGCCGGGGCGCTGCTCGCCCTGTCGGGCGATGCCGCCGCCCATGATCCGGCCTGCGACCATGTTCACATGCCCGGTCCCGACGAGATCGCCCGATTGCGCGGCTGGCGTGAGATGGCCGGCGTGGTTTTCGCGGCCGGCCTGCGTCCTTGCGCCGGCGCTCTCATTATTCTCGTCTTCGCCTTCTCGCAGGGGCTGCTCTGGGCCGGCATCGCCGCGACCTTCGCCATGGCGCTCGGCACGGCCCTGACCACGGGAGCGCTTGCTGCGCTCGCGGTCTTCTTCAAGTTCGCAGCCCTGAAACTGGCCGGAGGCAGCAGCCTGCGCGGAGCAAGAGTGATCGCAGGGCTCGAACTGCTCGCCGCCGCTTTCGTCGCCGTGCTGGGCGCAGCACTCTTCCTCGGACTCTGGGTGACCCAGGGAAGCTGAGCCCCCGATGCCGCCGCGCTTGCGTCCGTTTTGCTTCGTCGCCCTTACTTGGCCGTCGCCTCGTAGGTGAAGAGCACCGACTTGTCGTCATCCGGGATGAAATGGGCCCGCACGCCGTCAGCAGTCGGCTCGACCCAGAACGGGTTCTGCGTCATCGGCAATCCAGACGGCGACCAGAGCTCGATCGGTACCTGATAGACGGGCCGATTATCCCTGAGGTCGACGATCTCGAACCCGCCGAGGCGAAAGATCGGTCCGTCTTTCGTCGCGCGATAGGCGTTGAGGCCGGAGCAGAGCATCCGGCTCATGCCGATATAGTGGCAGTCCTGATAGTCGATATAGAGCGCGGGATTGATGACCCGCAGTTGTTCAGGCGCCACGTCTGGATTGGTCACCCGGCCCTCGCCGTCCAGGGTCCATTTGTAGAAGCGGCGCGAACCCCAGCTTACCCCATGCAGCGATTTGTCGTCGGTATTGTGGACGATGCCGCCGATATGGTCCTTGAAGCGCAGCACCTCGGTCGCCTTCAGCGTCTCCGGATCGACCTTGTAGACGATCGACTGACTATTCGGCCGATACTCGGCAACCGTCACCCAGATATGCTTGCCATCGAAGTCGATCCCGCCGGGGTGGTACATCGAGCCCTCGCCGAGCGTGATGCTGGCCAGGAGCTTCCCCTCGGCATCGACCTTGAAGAGATGGCCGACGCCCTCGCCGGTATCACGATCATAGCCATCGCGGGGTTCGGAGAAGCGGGTCGTCGGCTTCGTGATCTCGACCGAGGAGACGAAGAAGGCATCGCCGATCTTCAGCATGCCTTGCGGGTGATGTGTCGGGAATTGCAGCGGAACGGCAGCTTTCTGCGTCCATTGCGTGTTGCGGGTGAGCTTTTCGATACGCCCGTTGAGGGCCGGATCGGCCGCATGGGCAGGCGCGGTCAGCAACAAACCGGCAAGGCCGACCAGGCAAGTCATCGTCTTTTTCATCAGGGCCTCCCAGACCGCATGTTTCTCCGAAAGCAGAGCCGATGCCGATCGCGATGTCGTCCCCTATCCAGCGCCCGACAAACTCATGTGACAAGTCCACGCCGCAGTGATGCCGAAGCGTTGCGCGCCTCAGCTCACGCGCTGCGGGTCGTTCTCCAGCAGGATCGGCTTGCCATGCGGCGTCGCCTCGGCCGCGCGCTCCCAGGACGCCGCGAGCGCTTCGACGCCCTCATGCGAGGCCAGCCCCTTGGCGATCAGGAGATGCTCCAGCGCCTCGCACCAGCGTTCGTAATAATCGGAACCGTCGCGGCAGCCGCCGGCCGCGACCGCCTCCCGGATTTCGGCCCCGAGGGCTTGCGCCCATTCCTGCGCGGAAAAGATGCCCCGGTTCTGCAGCGCAACGACCAGCGCAAAGGCCTGGGCCTGCCAGGGTTCCGCAAAGACCGGCCCTTCCGCATCGCGCGGGATCGGCGTGCCCGCTGCGAGCGCATCGGCAAGGGCTGCGTCAGGCCGGTTCAAGATAGCTCTCCCACGCCTCGACGCTGACGCTGGACGTCGGGTCCGCATCGCGGCCCCAGAGTTCGGGGCCACTGAAGACCACGGTATAGAGCCATTGCGCTGTTTCCGGTGCACCATGGGCGCCGGTATCGGGGAAGACGTGGTTGCCGCGGATTGCCTCGATCCGGCCGAGCTTGCCGCGGGCATAGCGTGGCAGGCGAGTATGGCCGGCCGGGTGCATCACGATGGCGCGCACACGATCGCCGACAGCAAACAGCGCCGACGCCGAAGCCTCGCGCTCATAGGGAAAGCCACGCCGCAACACGGCTGGGACATCTGCGCCGTTCAGCACCCGTTTAGGCGTCGTCCCTGCCCCTGCGGATGTCCCGCTGTCCATCTCGGCCGGCGTCGCAAAGCCGTGCCGCTGCAGCACCGTCCGCAACCCTTCGTACCAGATCTCGTAATAGGAGAAGGAAAGGTAATCTGCCGGCGGGATGCTCTCGCGCGCATGCCGGATCTCGTCGATGGTCCAGTGCCCCATGGCGCCTGCCGCGACGTTCAGCGCGAGCATGCGGCTCTCCCATCCGCCATGGAAGACCGGCTCGTTCGGCTCCGGCATAACGGGCCCGAAGCCCATTTGGCCGCCGAGATCCTGCCCGCCATTCATGCTGACGCTCCCGCCTTCGGCAACCCGACGCCGATCATCGAATCCCGCGTGACGATGCCGGCAAGCCTCTCCTMGTCCCAGCCCTCGGTACCGGCAGGGCGCTGCGGGATGACGAGGAAGCGCGTCTCGGCGGTTGAATCCCAAACCCGGATGCGCTGGCCCGCGGGCAGCGTCACGCCAAAATCGGCCAGCACGCCGCGCGGATCGATGACGGCGCGCGAGCGATAGGGCGGCGACTTGTACCAGACCGGCGGCAGGCCGAGCACCGGCCACGGATAGCAGGAGCACAGCGTGCAGACGATCAGATTGTGCTCGTCGGGAGTGTTGAACACCGCAACGATATGCTCCCCGCCACGGCCGCCATAGCCGAGCTCGGCGACGGCCGCCGTGCCGTCCTGCCTGAGCCGTTCTGCGAAAGCGGGGTCCGTCCAGGCCTTCGCCACGACCAGCGCGCCATTGCGCGGGCCGACCTTGGTCTCGTAGGTCTCGACAATGGCATCGAGCGCCGCCGGGTCGACATAGCCCTTGGCGACGAGGAGCGTTTCCAGCGCCTTCACCCGCGCCTCGATCGGCGTGAAGTGATTGTCATGGTCGTGATGATGGTGGTGGTGATCGTGCCCGCTCATGGCAGCCTCCTCACGCAATCCTGATCCGTGCCGCCCGCTCGAACTTGACGGCGAAATGCACAAGCGACTTGTCCGAGCCCTTCGGCCCGATCAGAGACAGGCCGAGCGGCGCCTCGTCGCGCTGGGCCGCCGGAATCGTCACCTGCGGAAAGCCGGAGAGCCCGGACAGGCAGAGTAGCCGCAGTGCCCGGTTGCGGAAATCCTCCAGCTCGCCTTCGGTCGCGCTGACCAGCGGCGCGATATCCGGCACCGTCGGCAGGATCAAGACACCGTCCGAGCCCAGCAGCCGCGCAAGCTTGGCCCGGAAGGCCTTGCGCAGACTTTCGCCCTTGGCGTAGTCCTCGTCACTCACTGATTTCGCAAAGGCGAAGCGCTCGGAGACGCCCGGTCCGAGCGGCGGATGGAACCGCTCGATCATCACGCCGTCGGCGTTCCAGGCATCGCGCCCTTGCACCCAGCGGAACGCCCAATAGAGCGCATCGATATCGCGCGCGACCTTGACGGTCTCGGGCTGACCCATCAGCGGCATCGCGCGCTGCACGACATTGCGCAGCACATTCTCGGCATCCGGCGTCGCTTGCGCAAACATGTCCTGTGCCAGCAGGAGACGCGGGATCTCCGGCAGGACCGACCGATCCTTGCCGAGCACGACATCGGCGACGCGGGCAAAGGTCTTGCCGTCGCGCGCGAACCAGCCCGGTGTATCCAGGCTCTCGGCCAGCGGCCAGGTCCGCTTCAGTGAAAGTCGGCCATGTGTCGGCCTGATGCCGAACAGCCCACCATAGCTCGCCGGCGCGCGGACAGAGCCGCCCGTGTCGGAGCCAAGCGCGATATCGGCAAGCTTGCCGGCAACGGCCGCCATCGAGCCCGAGGACGAGCCGCCGGTGATGCGGTCGGGCGCAGCCGGATTGATCGGCGCGCCGAAATGCGCGTTCTTGCCATTCATCGAAAAGGCGAGTTCGTCGGTGATCGTCTTGCCGACGAATCGAGCCCCGGCATCCAGCAGCGCCTTCACGATCGGCGCCGTCTTGGTCTTGATCCCCGACTGCGCCAGCACCGTCGGCGAACCCGCCCCCGTGGGGTAGCCCTTAACGTCGAACAGGTCCTTGACCGCGAGCGTCAGTCCGGCGAGCGGGCCATCCGGCGCGTTCTTAACCGGCGCGTCCGGATAGGGCATGAAACAGCGGAAGGGATCGTCCTTGACCATCAAGCTCAAACTCCCCTCGCATCGCCATCGGAGCGCGGATCATGCGTCGCTTCGACATGGCCCTTCTGATGTTTCACCAGCATGCCGGCATGGCCGAAGCTGTCGGCATAGGCTTCGCTGTACTCCTCGACCGGGTGGCCGGCGGCAGTGAGCCTCGCGAGCAGCATCGGATCGAACCGGCTTTCCAGCTTGAGCGAAAGCGAACCGGCACCCCAGGTCTTGCCGAAGAGCCAGCGCGGCGCATCGACTGCGGTCGCGGGATTCTGGCCGAACCGATAGCGCGTCAGGATCTGCGCCTGGAACTGCGGCTGGCCGTCGCCGCCCATCGCGCCATAGGATACCACGCGCCCGTCATCGAAGCGGGCGAGCGGCGGATTCAACGTGTGGAAGGGCTTGCGGCCCGGCGCCAGCGGATTCAGCGCGGCCTTGTCGAGCGAGAAGGAGACGCCGCGATTCTGCCAGTGGATGCCGGTCTTGGGCAGGACGCATCCCGAGCCATATTCCCAATAGATCGATTGGATATAGGAGACGGCGAGCCCGTTGCCGTCGATCGCGCCCATCCAGACCGTGTCGCCCTCGCGCGGCGCGAAGGGCCAGCTCGCGGCCCGCTTGCGATCGATCGCCGCCGCCTCGCGGGCGAGGACCGGATCCGTGAGGAAGCTCGCAGGATCCGCCTTCATGTGGGCCGGATCGGTGATCTGCCGATCGCGGATGGCAAAGGCTCGCTTGGTCGCTTCGACCAGCCCGTGATGATGGTCAAAACCCTCCGCCCGCGTCACGCCGAGCTTCTCGAAGATGCCGAGGATCAACAGCGAGGCGAGCCCCTGGGTCGGAGGCGGGAAGTTATAGACGGTCAGACCCGGCAGCTTCAGCGACAGCGGCTGCACCATGCGCGCCTTGAAGCCCGCGAGATCCGCCCGCGTAACCGGCGCGCCGATCGCATCGAGATCGGCGCCGATCTCCCTACCGATATCGCCGCGGTAGAAATCATCGAGCCCGGCATCGGCAAGCTGCTTGAAGGTCCCGCCGAGCGCGTCCGGCTTCCGGCGCGCACCGGCTGTCGGCCGTTCGCCGCCCGGCCAGAAGAAACTCGAGAAACCCGGTGCAAGCTTGGTGGCCTCGGCCTCCTGCGGCCAGGTCCGCAACTCCGAATCCGAGACGGCATAACCGGCGTCGCAATGAGTGATCGCATCGGCGAGCAGATCGCGCACCGGCATTTTCCCGCCGAGTGCCTTCGCCAGCTCCAGAGCGGCCTGCCAACCGCCGACCGCACCGGCAACCGTCACCGCCGCATCGGCGCCGCGCGAGGGGATGCTGTCATGTCCCTTCTCGCGATAGCGTTCGATTGTCGCCAATGCGCCCGCCGGGCCGCAGGCCTCGATCGCATGCACCTTGCCGCCAGGCTCGTGCACCAGCCAGAATCCGTCGCCGCCGATGGCGTTCATATGCGGGTAGACCACGGCAATGGTCGCCGCCATCGCCACCATGGCCTCGATCGCATTGCCCCCCTCGGCGAGAACAGCGCGTCCGGCTTCCGAAGCAAGACGATGCGGCGCAGCAGCGGCCCCGGTCGAGAAAACAGGCGTATCGATCATCGAGGGGTTTTCAATCCAGCGGGGAGCAACCATTTGCCGAGTGGCGCGATTTTGTTGCATGCCGGCAGCGCGTCGGCTAGGTCGTAGCGCGCATGAATTCTCAAGGAACGAACATGGCTGAAGAGCGTGGCACCTGGCGTACCCTGATCATGGTGATCTCGCTGGGCATCCTGATCGCTGTCGAACTCTTCGGCGTCGCGCTGGCATCGGGCTGGGCCCTCGCCGGGCTTTTCGAGCTCGGCCATATCGTCGGCTATATTCTGATGGCTCTGTTCTCGGGCTTCGCGGCCTACGGGATGCTCGCCTTCATGCGTCGCGTGTTCAAGTTCGAGCATATCGGCGAGCGCCACTGAACTCAGCCACACGGCCTCAGCCGCAGGGTTTGAGAACGACCGGATCGGCCTCTTCGGGCAGATAGCTGCCCATTGGCCGGCAAGCTGCCCCGACACAGATCGTCCAGTCCGCCGTCGCGCCCGAGCGCCGCATCACGACCTCGGGGAGTGCCGGCAAGGCCGGTGTCCAGCGCCAGAAGCCGTCGCGCAATCTCGCGCCGTCGGGCGGGTCCATGCCGGCTCCTGATCCTTCGATGCGGGCCTCGACGAGCCGCAGACCGTCTGGCGTCTCCCTCCAGACCTCTTCCCACAGCGTCTTCTGTACCGAATGCCGCCAGCCGAGCGTGATCTCGTCGGCGCCGAGCGCGACGACGAGTGCGCCGGCCGCCAGGCACAGGCTCACGCTGTGCTGCTCGCCCGCTGGCCGCGCGTCTCCCTCCAGTGGCGTGCAACCAACGCGGCAGCGAGCAGATAGCCGAGCGCGTCGCTATAGGCGAACTCTCCGAACAGGAACACCGCAGCCACGAAGGCGAGGATGCGTTCCGTCACGTTGAGACGGTCGAACAGATAGCCGATGGCAACGATCCCGAAGAGACCGATGGCGACGCTGGCCTTGAAAACGGCGTAGATCACCGAAGGCCAGAAGCCGATCACGGCCGACATCGGATCGCCCTGTTGCAGCATCAGTGCCGGCGAATAGACCGCGATGAAGGGGATGACGTAGCCCGCAAGCGCCACCCGCATCGCCTCCCAGCCAATCTTGTCCGGATTTTCCTTCGCAATCGGCGCTGCCGCGAGCGCCGCCAGGGCCACGGGCGGCGAGAGATCGGCCATGATGCCGTAATAGAACGCGAACATGTGGCTCACGATCAGCGGTACGCCGAGTTGCTCCAGCGCAGGGGCCGCCAAGGCTGCCACGATGATGTAGGTCGGGATCGTCGGGATCCCGGTGCCGAGCAGGATCGACAGGATCATCGTCAGGACCAATGCCAGGAACAGGCTGGTCTTGCCGAGCCCGATGACCCAGGCGCCGAAGGTCGTGCCGATGCCCGTCTGCGTCATCAGGCCGATGATGGTTCCAACGATCGCGCACGCGATGCCAACAGGCAGCGCGGTCTTGGCCGCATCGGCCAGCGCATTGCGGCAGATCACCAGCGTGGCGCGACCGCCGATGGTGAGGGCGTTCAGGGCGATCAAACCGGCGATCAGCCCTGCGACAACCCTGACGTCCATCCCGTTGCGCAGCAGCGCACCCGCAATCAGGCCGAGGCCCACCCAGAAGATCACCCGCAGCGTCATCGTCTTGAACCCGAGCGCGACACCGGTGCCCAGCAGCAGGCCAACGGTCAGCGCTAGACCGATCGTGCCGGCGAAGAGCGGGGTGAAGCCGTGGAACAGCATGAAGACCAGCACGGCGAGCGGCAGCGCCAGATACCAGCGCTCGCGCAGGGCCTTGAGCGGGCTGGGCAGCAAGCGCCGCTCGATGCCTTTGAGGCCGTGTTTGCCTGCCTCGAGATGCACCATCCAGAACGCCGAGGCGAAATAGAGCACTGCCGGGATTGCTGCGGCCTTGACGATCTCCGAATAATCCACGCCCAGCGTCTCGGCCATGATGAAGGCGGCCGCCCCCATCACGGGCGGCATGATCTGCCCGCCCATCGAGGCAGTGGCTTCGACTCCGGCGGCGAAGGCGCGCCGATAGCCGAACTTGATCATGAGCGGGATCGTGAACTGCCCGACCGTGACGACATTCGCGACACCCGAGCCCGAGATCATGCCCATCAGGCCGGAGGAGAACACCGCGACCTTGGCGGGGCCCCCACGCGCGCTGCCGAAGAGCCCAAGCGAAACGTCATTGAAGAGGTGGATCATCCCGGCCTTCTCCAGGAAGGAGCCGAAGACGATGAAGAGGAAGATATAGGTCGCCGACACATAGGTCGGCACGCCGTAGAACCCCTCAGTGCCGAAGGACAGATGGCCGATGATCTGATCGAAACCGTAGCCGCGATGATTGAGCGGCGACGGCAGGTACTGGCCGAAGAACCAGTAAAGCAGGCACACACCGCACATGATCGGCAGGGCATTGCCCATCAGCCGCCGCGCGGCCTCGAAGATGAGAACGATCAGCAGCGTTCCAACCACGAGATCGGCGGTCGAGGGATCGCCATCGCGCAGGATCAGATCGGCGTAGAAGACGAGCTGATAGAGGCCGACACCGAAACCGATGACACCCAGCGCCCAGCCAGCCCAGCGCCCTGCATTGGTCTTCGCCTTGAAATTGGCGACGAGGCCGAAACTGAGCAGCAGAAGGAAGCCGACATGGACGCCGCGCACCGCCTGGCTCGGCAGCACATGCCAGGCTGAGATCGCGATCTGGAAACAGGCGAATGCGAGCGCGACGGCATAGGCTAGCAAGCCCCAGCGGCCGGGCCCGAAACCCGGCGGAAAGCCGTGCTCGAAATTGTCGAGCGCCGCATTCTCGACCGGCGTTTCGCTCGCGCCCGAAAGCGCGTGCAGTTGGTCCGTCTGACTCGTCATCGCGTCGCATATCCCCAATGGCGTGCGCATGCGCCGGCGCCGCCTGCCCGAAGGCCAGCGCCGGGAGAGTTAAATGCGAGAGCTGATCAGGACCCGACCTTGAGGCCCTTTTCCTTCAGATAGCGCGCCGCGCCCGGATGCAGCGGCACCGGCATGCCCTCGAGCGCGCTCTCGAGCTTGATCGCCTTGCCGGCCGAGTGCGCTGCGCCAAGTTCCCCGAGATTATCGAAGATATTCTTCGTCATCTGGTAGACGAGCTCCTCCTTCACCCCCTCATGAGTGACGAGGTAGTTCACCACTGCCGCCGTGTTCACCGCGGCCGCCTGGCCGCCATAGGTGTTGGCGGGAATGGTCGCGCTGACGAAAGGCGCTCCGGCCTTGTCGATGACCGCCTTCGGCACTTCGACGACGACGATCTCGACCGAGGATGCGAGATCGCGGATGGAGGCCACGCCGAGGCCCGCCGACTGAAGCGTCGCGTCGAGCTGGCGGTTCTTCATCAGCTCGACCGATTCGGCGAAGGGCAGATACTCGATCTTGCCAAGGTCCTTGTAGGCCAGGCCTGCCGCCGCGAGGATCGCGCGCGCATTCAGCTCGGTGCCGGATTTCGGGGCTCCCACCGAAAGCCGCTTGCCCTTGAGATCGGCGAGCGTCTTGATGCCGCTTTCCTTGGACGCGACGATCTGCACGAAATTCGGATAGATCGCGGTGATGCCGCGCAATTTCTTCAGAGGGCTCTTGAAGCCGGCATCTTCATCGCCCTTCCAGGCCGCATCGAGGGAATCGCCGAGCGTGAAGGCGAGTTCGCCACGCCCCTGCTGCAGGAGCACGAGGTTCTCGACTGATGCCTTGGTCGCCTGCACCGTCGGGCGGGTGCCCGGAATCTTCTCGCCGTAGATCTTCGAGAGGGCAACGCCCATCGGATAATAGACGCCGGAGGTGCCTCCGGTCAGCACGTTGACGAACTCTTGCGCGCGAGCGCCCGCAGGAGCAGCGGCGATCAGCAAGGCGGTAGCGATACCGGCCAGAGACCGGCCGCGAAACAGCGTCTTCATGGATCCTCCCAGAACCTTAGTTCCCAGCACGAGCGGCCGGGCTTTAACCCTTGTAGAACGGCCCGTTGAGACAAGGAAAGCCCAGGAAATGCATTGCCGGGGCAGCTCCGCCGCGCGCCCGTGACGCTTTCGCCATTTTTCCGGTGCATCCGGCAGGCTCCCGAGCCTGGTTGCCCTTGCCCTTTGGACAGGTTAGCCCGGACAATATTCCCTCAGAAGCGTTCCGAGATCCGTCCAACCATGCAAGCCCGCACGAAATCGCCTTCCCTGGACCGCCGCACGCTGCTCGCCGGCGCAAGCGCCACGGCGGCGCTCGCCGCGCTCGGCTTCGCACCGGCAGCCCTGGCGCAGCAGGGGCTGAAGCTCGGCGAGGCTGAGGCGTTCAGCTTCGAAGGGCTGAAGGCGCGCGCCCGCGACCTCGCGAACAAGCCTTATGCGCCGCCCCCGCCGCCGCGCGCCGATATCCTGGAGCGGATCGATTACGACGCCCATGGCAAGATCAAATTCAAGCCGGAGATGGCCTTGTGGGCGAACGGTCCCTCGCCCTGGCCGGTGACCTTCTTCCATCTCGGCCGCTACTTCCAGAAGCCGGTGCGCATGCATGTCCTGGACAGCGGCAAGGCGCGCGAGATCGTCTATGACGAGAGCTATTTCGAGATGCCGGCGGATTCACCGGCGCGCCAATTGCCGGCGGGAGCGGGTTTCGCGGGTTTCCGCTTCCAGGAGAGCCGCTCCGGACATCCCGGCCGCAAGGGCGAGAAGCTCGACTGGCAGAAGAATGACTGGGTCGCCTTCCTCGGCGCCTCCTATTTCCGCGCCATCGGCGAACTCTATCAATATGGCCTGTCTGCCCGCGGCCTTGCCATCGATCCGGCCGTCGGCGGCAAGCCTGAAGAGTTTCCGGATTTCACCCATATCTGGCTGGAGACGCCGCAGGCCTCGGCCGAGTACGTCGTTGTCTATGCCCTGCTCTCCGGCCCCAGCGTCGCCGGCGCCTATCGCTTCCGGATGCATAGAGGCAAGGGCGTCGACATGGAGATCGAGAAGGCGATCTTCCTGCGCAATGACGTCGCCCGGCTCGGCATCGCGCCCCTGACCTCGATGTACTGGTATTCGGAGACCGCGAAATCGACCGCCGTCGACTGGCGCCCCGAAGTGCATGATTCCGACGGCCTCGCGCTCTGGACCGGCTCCGGAGAGCGCGCCTGGCGCCCCCTCAACAACCCCAGCCGCACCACAGCCTCGTCCTTCGTCGACAACAATCCGCGCGGTTTCGGCCTGATGCAGCGCGACCGCGAGGTCGGTCATTATCTCGACGGCGTCTTCTACGAGCGCCGCCCCAGCCTCTGGATCGAGACGATCGGCCAATGGGGCAAAGGCGCCGTTCAGCTCATCGAGATCCCGACCGACGACGAGATTCACGACAATATCGTCGCGATGTGGGTGCCCGAGGGTCCCGCCAAGGCCGGGGCCGCCTACGAGTTCCACTACAAGCTGCATTGGCTCGCGGACGAGCCCTTCCCCTCGCCGCTCGGCCGCGTCGTCGCGACACGGCTCGGCAATGGCGGCCAGCCCGGGACCACCCGGCCGAAGGGCGTGCGCAAATTCATGGTCGAGTTCAAAGGCCCGGTGCTGGAGAACATTCCCTTCGGCGTGAAGCCCGAGGTCGTGCTCTCGGCCTCGCGCGGCGCGTTCTCCTATGTCTTCGCCGAGGCCGTGCCGAACGACGTGCCCGGCCATTGGCGCGCGCAATTCGACCTGACGGTCGAGGGAGCGGATCCGGTCGAGATGCGCTGCTTCCTGCGCKGCGGCGACACCGTCCTGACCGAAACCTGGCTGTACCAGTATCTGCCGTTCTGAGCGGGAACTGGTTCAGCCCTCCATCTGGCGTTTGCGCACCCGCTCCACTGACACGAACAGGGTATTGGCGGCGCCGGGCTCGACGTTGAACACGTCGAAACTCGGCGCATCCGGATGATCGGCCGGCATGTGCAGCGCCGCGGCCCCCTTGCGGCCGGCAAAGGCCATGATGCGGAAACTCAGCCCGTCAGGCAGGCCGATCTCGATCGCATCGGCCGGAATTTCCGTGACGACGCMGTCACGGACGGCTCTGAAGGTCACTCGCTCACCACTCACGCGCGCGCTCCGGTTCTGCTGCCATTGACCATGGTGGATAACGCCACGGCCGGAAGCCGACAACAATCGCGATCTCGCTTGCTCCGGAGATCGCGTAACATTATATCATTCAGCCATGAGCCATTCGCACCGCCCCGCAGCCGCTGCCCTCTCGGAAGATCCGGGCTGGTCGCTGCTGCGCCTTTCGGCGGCGGGTCGGCTCGGGCTCGCGCTCGGCATCATCGCCTTGCTCTGGCTTGCCACATTTGCAGTCATCTCCTGACGAAAGCTGCCCTTCGTGCCCGCCATTCGCCTCGATGACCTCACGCTCGGGTATGACCGTCACCCGGCGGTTCATCACCTCTCCGGCGAAATCGCCGCCGGAAGCCTGACTGCGATCGTCGGACCGAATGGCGCCGGAAAATCGACGCTGCTGAAGGCCATTGCCGGTGCCTTGACCCCGCTCGACGGGCACCTGACTCTCGCCCGCGGCAAGCGCCTCGCCTATCTCCCGCAATCGGCGGAGCTCGATCGTTCCTTCCCAATCCATGTCTACGATCTCGTTGCCATGGGGCTGTGGGGCAAGGCCGGCATCTTCGGCCGCATCGGCTTTGGAGCGAGGACCAGGATCGAGGAAGCGATCGCCGCCGTCGGCCTGACCGGCTTCGAGCGCCGCCCCATCGGCAATCTCTCCGGCGGCCAGATGCAGCGCGCGCTCTTCGCCCGCCTGCTGCTGCAGGACGCCGATATCATTCTGCTCGACGAACCCTTCACCGCCATCGATGCTCGGACCACGGCCGATCTGCTCGCCTTGGTTCAACGCTGGCATGGCGAGGCGCGCACCGTGGTTGCCGTCCTCCACGATATCGAGACGGTGAAACGCGCCTTCCCCGAGACGCTGCTGCTGGCCCGGGAGGCTGTCGCCTGGGGCGCGACCAACGACGTCCTGACGCCTGAAAACCAGCTCAAGGCCCGGCGCATGGTCGAGGCTTTCGACAGCCATGCGCCCGCCTGCGACCGCGACGCGGCCTGAACCTTCCGCAAACCTGGCACGCCGATGCTCCACGATATTTTCATCGGCCCCTTCGCCGAATTCGACTTCATGCGCCGGGCCCTTGTCGGCGTCTTCGCGCTCGCCGTCTCCGGCGCGCCGATCGGCGTCTTCCTGATGCTGCGACGCATGAGCCTGACCGGCGACGCCATGGCACATGCGATCCTGCCCGGCGCTGCCATCGGCTATCTCGTCGCCGGGTTCTCGCTGCCAGCCATGACGATTGGCGGCCTCGTCGCCGGCTTTGCCGTCGCGCTGGCGGCCGGCGCGGTCGCCCGGCTGACCGTGATGAAGGAGGATGCCTCGCTTGCCGCCTTCTACCTGATCTCACTGGCGCTCGGCGTCACCATCGTCTCGCTGCGCGGCTCGGCGGTCGACCTTTTCCATGTCCTGTTCGGCAATGTGCTGGCGCTGGATGACGATGTGCTGGTGCTGCTTTCGAGTGTCGCGACACTGACCCTGGTCACGCTGGCCTTGGCCTATCGCCCTCTCGTGCTCGAATGCGTCGATCCGGGCTTCCTGCGCTCGGTCAGCCGCTCCGGCGGTGTCGTGCATCTCACCTTCCTTGGCCTCGTCGTGCTCAATCTGGTCGCCGGTTTCCATGCGCTCGGCACCCTGCTTGCGGTCGGCCTGATGATGCTGCCTGCTGCCGCAGCGCGCTTCTGGACAGCCGACATCACGCGACTGATCCTGCTCGCCTCCGGTTTCGGTATCCTGTCCGGCTATGCCGGGCTGGTTGTCTCATACTCGGCCGGCAGCAATCTTCCCGCGGGCCCAGCCGTCATCCTGTCCGCCGGCGCACTCTATCTCGGCTCACTCCTGTTCKGCACGCAGGKCGGGCTCGCACGCCGGCTCTTGCCTCGGTCCCATCTCCAACGTTAGTAATGTTATAGTGTTTCATTATTCGCTGGAAAGCCGCATGTTGAATCGTCGTTGCCTCATCGCCGGGCTCACCGCGGGACTGGCCCTCTCGGCCGCGCCGCTGATCGCGCGTGCCCAGGAGAAACTGCCGGTCGTTGCGAGCTTCTCGATCCTTGGCGACTTCGCCAGGGAGATCGGCGGCGAACGCGTCGCGGTGACGATTCTCGTCGGCCCTGATGGCGATGCGCATGTCTATTCGCCGACGCCGGCCGATGCGAAGAGCGTGGCGGCGGCGAAGCTGGTCCTGATCAACGGGCTCAAATTCGAAGGCTGGTTGTCCCGGCTGATCAAGTCCTCCGGCACGAGCGCAACCGTCGTGACGGCGACGCGGGCAATCTCTCCCCTGAAGCTGCAGGACGACGATCATGACCACGGCAAGTCGGGCGGCCATGATCATGCGGGCGGGGACGACCCTCATGCCTGGCAGAGCGTCGTCAACGCCAGGCTCTATGTCGCGAATATCCGCGATGCGCTGAGCGCGGCCGACCCTGCCGGCAAGGTGGCTTACGAGGCCAATGCCGCGGCCTATCTCGGCAAGCTCGATGGACTTCAAGGCGAGATCCAGGCTGCCGTAGCCCGCATCCCGGTCGACCGACGCAAGGCCATCACGTCGCACGATGCCTTTGGTTATTTCGTCAGGGCCTATGGCATTGAATTCGTGGCGCCACAGGGTGTTTCGACCGAGGCTGAAGCCTCGGCCAGGGACGTGGCGCGCATCATTCGCCAGGTTAAGGCGCAGAAAATTCCGGCGGTCTTCCTCGAGAATATCACCAATCCCCGGTTGATCGAGCAGATCGCGCGCGAAACCGGAGCCAAGATCGGCGGCCGGCTCTACTCCGATGCACTCTCGACCGCATCCGGCCCTGCCGGGACTTACATCGAGATGATGCGACACAATATAAGGCAGATCGAAAAGGCGCTCGGCACAGGCGCAGCGTAAGCTGCGCTGACGAGCGGCACTCGGCAGCAATCAGGTCGTCCCATGTCTGAAAAGATCCCCGTTACCGTGCTCACCGGCTATCTCGGAGCCGGCAAGACCACGCTCCTCAACCGCATCCTCACCGAAGACCACGGCAAGAAGTTCGCCGTGATCGTCAACGAGTTCGGCGAGGCCGGCATCGATGGCGACCTCGTCGTCGGCGCCGACGAGGAAGTCTTCGAGATGAACAACGGTTGCATCTGCTGCACCGTCCGCGGCGACCTGATCCGCATCCTCGACGGGCTGATGAAGCGCAAGGGCAAGTTCGACGCGATCATCGTCGAGACCACCGGCCTCGCCGACCCGGCCCCCGTCGCACAGACCTTCTTCGTCGACCAGGATGTCGGCGATGCGACCAAGCTCGACGCCGTCGTCACCGTGACCGACGCCAAATGGCTGAAGGACCGCCTGAAGGATGCTCCCGAGGCGAAGAACCAGATCGCCTTTGCCGACGTCATCATTCTCAACAAGACCGATCTGGTCACGGCCGAGGAACTGGCCGGGGTCGAGGCGGCGATCCGCGCGATCAACCCCTATGCCAAGCTGCACAAGGCGACCCGCTGCGACGTCGCGATCGACAAGCTGCTCGACCGCAACGCCTTCGATCTCGATCGGATTCTCKACATCGAGCCCGATTTTCTCGAGTCCGGCCATCACCATCATCATTCCGATGATGTGCGCTCGATGTCGTTCACGATCCCCGGCGATGTCGATCCCGACAAGTTCATGCCGTGGATCAACGACATCTCTCAGGCGCAGGGTCCCAACATCCTGCGTTCCAAGGGCATCCTGTCCTTCAAGAACGAGCCGCGCCGCTTCGTTTTCCAGGGCGTGCACATGATTCTCGACGGCGATCTGCAGCGTGACTGGAAGGCAGACGAGAAGCGTGAATCGCGTCTCGTCTTCATCGGCCGCGATCTCGACGAGAACGAGTTGCGCAAGGGGTTTATGGCCTGCGCGGCGTGAGCTAAAGCCACGCCATGGACACGCAGACAAAACCCGTTTCGCTCCGCGAGCATGTCGTCCCGGTCACGGCCGGCGAGCATGTCGTCTCGGCTTCATGGCTCAAGCAGACGCTGGTGTTTGCGCTCGCCGACGGGCGCGTGCTGCGCTGGCATGACGGTGAGGCCGAGAGCATTGACGCCCATGCTGGCGGTATCCTCTCCGCCTGCTCCGATGGCGAGCGCCTGATCAGCGGCGGCGATGACGGACGTGTCGTCGCCACGGCGGCCGAGGGTGAGCCGGTCGAGATCTACCGTGATCCCAAGCGGCGCTGGATCGATGCCGTGACGTTCTCAGGCTCGGGTGCCATCGCCTGGAACACCGGAAAGACCGTCCATGCCCGCGACGACAAGGGCAAGCTCCGGTCCTTCGACTTCGCCTCGACACCGCAGGGCCTCGTCTTTGCACCTAAGGGGTACAGGCTCGCCGTCGCGCAGATGAACGGCGTCTCGCTCTGGTATCCGAACACCGAAGCGAAGCCTGAATTCCTGGAATGGAAGGGGTCGCATCTCGACGTGACCTGGTCCGCCGACGGCCGCTTCGTCGTCTCGTCGATGCAGGAGAACGCGCTGCACGGCTGGCGCCTCGGCGACAAGCCGACGCATATGCGCATGACAGGCTATCCGGCAAAGCCACGCTCGCTGTCCTGGTCGCATGACGGGCTCTGGCTCGCCTCCAGCGGCGCGGATGCGGCCATCATCTGGCCCTTCCAGGGCGAAGGCCCGACGGGCAAGGCCCCGCGCGAGTGCGGCGCGCGCCATGCCAAGGTCACCCGCGTCGCCTTCCACCCCAAGGCGCTCGTGCTGGCCGTCGGCTATGACGATGGCTGCATCCTGCTGGTCCGGCTGACCGATGCCTCCGAGCTGCTGGTGCGCCCTCCGCTCAAGGCCAGCGGTATCACGGCCTTCGCCTGGGACAAGCTTGGCAAGCGCCTCGCCTTCGGCGCCGAGGATGGTGCGGCCGGCATCCTGACCCTGCCGACCTGAGCGATGCGCTTCGGCCTCTTCGGCAAGGACCCTGCGGGCAAGGCCGTCGCTTCGGAAGCGGCCACCCGGATCAAGGCCGAGACCCGGGACCTCCTCGGCCTGCCGGAGCGGGCCGCGATCGCCGTCAACGAGATCCTCTGTGCAGACCCCGCCTGCCCCGGCACCGAGACGGTGATCCTGGTGATGAACCCCGGTGAGAAGACCAGGGCCTACAAGGCGCAGATGCCAATGGCGGAGCTGACGCGGGAGGCCTTGATCGTGACGTTGGAATTGGTCGCGGATCGCTAAAGCATCGGCCCGAAAAGTGGATTGCGGTTTTCCGGAAAGCCGATGCAGACACGAGAGCCAAGTGCCTGAACCGAGGGGTAGCGCGTGACGGACTCACTCTTGATCCGCGATATCGGCGATGATGACGTCGAACAGGTCAGCTCTCTCTGGCGCGCCGCCGGCATCGCGCGCCCCTGGAACGACCCTGAAACCGATATCGCCTTTGCTCGCCGTGATTCGCACTCGACCGTCCTGGTCGCAGTGCTGGACGGCACGATCGTCGCAACGGTGATGGTCGGCGAGGATGGACATCGCGGCTGGGTCTACTACGTCGCGGCTGATCCGGAGCATCAGGGCCAGGGCCTTGGCCGCCGCATCATGGACGCGGCCGAGCACTGGCTCGCCGAACGTGGGGTGTGGAAGCTGAACCTGCTCGTCCGCGGCGACAACGCCAGGGTCAAGCAGTTCTACGAGCACCTGGGCTATACCGACACGCAGTCGACCTGTTTCCAGAAGGTCCTCTCCCGGGCCTGACGCGGCCTCGAACAGCCCGTCACGCCCCCAAGAGATCGATCAGGTGCGGGATCAGCGGCTCGTCGGCCGGCGGCATGGCGAGATCCCGCAGCTTGCCGGGCCGCACCCATTTCAGCGCCTGACCTTCTGCGGAGACGACCGCACCTTCCCAACGCCGGCAGATATAGAGCGGCATCAGCAGGTGGAATTCCGGATAGGCGTAGCTCGCGAAGGTCAGGGGCGCCAGGCAGTCCTCTTTCACGCTGATGCCGAGTTCCTCAGACAGCTCGCGGATCAGCGCCGGCTCCGGCCGCTCCCCCGCTTCGAGCTTGCCGCCGGGGAATTCCCACAGTCCGGCAAGCGACTTGCCCTCCGGACGCTGCGTGACGAGAACGCGGTTGTCGGTATCGATCAGTGCACAGGCAACAACGAGAAGCAGTTTCACGAAGGCTCAGGTCCCGGAGAGGAGGCGATGGCTCACGCTCCTTACCGTCAACGGTGGCCGCGTCATAGGCCGAACCGTCTGTTCCGGTGAGCGCATCCGCCTCGCGGCCGGATCTCCTTCGCGAGGACGCTCGGCCCCGAGGAGCAAGGCAAGCGCCGCCCCCGGGTGCGGCTCAGGCCTCCCTCACCCGTCGTGCCGTCGAGACCAGAAACACCCCGACGAGGATGATGCAGCCCCCGACGAGCTGCCGCAGCTCCAGTGTTTCACCAAGGATGAGCACACCCATGACGGTCGCGACGGTGGGAACGAGATAGCCGGTCATCGCCGCCCGCGTCGGCCCCGCCGCACGGATCAGCTTCATGAAGATCGCCATCGGGACCGCCGTCGAGGCGACTCCGAGCGCTAGCATGACAGGCAGGTGATTCTGGATCGGAAGCAGTCCGGCGGGCCCGATGAAGACGAGTGTCAGCCCAAGCGCGACAATCCCGGAGACGACCTGCTGGCCGAGCGCGAGGCGCGCGGGATTTCCGGCTGGGGCAGGCACGGCACGGACATAGAGATTCCCGGCAGCATAGGCCAGCATCACACCGACCATGGCGGCGACGCCATAGGCAGTCGCGCCGCCTGCGACCAGGCGGGGGCCGATCAGGATCGCGACGCCGACCATCCCGAGCAGGACGCCAAGGACACGGCGGCCGGAAAGCCGCTCCTCCGCAAAGAGAAAATGCGCGAAGATCGCGGTCACCAGCGGACCGGCGGCCTGGATCATCGCCGCAGGCCCGCTGGCGAGCTGCGTCAGCGCATAGGCGACGAGCACATTCGGCACCCAGCCATTGGTGGTGCCGAGCACGAGCCAGTGCCGGAGTTCATGCCGCCGGGGCAATGGGCTCTGCCCGAGAAAGCTCACCCAAAGGGCCAGCGCTGTCGCCCCGAGCAGACCGCGCCCCGCCGCGACGGCCAGCGGCGGCACCTCGCCGCTCATCAGCTTGATGAACAGGAAGCTGCAGCCCCAGAAGAACGAGCAGAGGAACAGATTGCCGACGATGAAGCTCCGGCTGGGTTCAGCCGGAGCGGTCGCCTCAGGAGCGATAATCGCCATTGATCTCGACATAGGCCTTGGTGAGATCGCAGGTCCAGACGGTGGACTTGCCCCGGCCCAGCCCGAGATCGGCCGTGATGACGATGTCGTCGCCCTTCATGTAGTCGGAGACGGCGGTCTCGTCATAGGACGGCGCACGGGCGCCCTGCTTCGCGACCGTGATGTCGCCGAAGGAGATGTCGAGCCTGTCGCGATCGGCCGGCTCGCCGGCCTTGCCGACGGCCATGACGACGCGGCCCCAATTGGCGTCCTCGCCGGCGATCGCCGTCTTGACCAGCGGCGAATTCGCGATCGAGAGCGCAACGCGCTTGGCAGAGCGCGCGGAGGTGGCACCGGTGACCCGCACCTCGACGAATTTCCGCGCACCTTCGCCGTCCTTGCAGACGAGATGGGACAGCTCGAGAAGCAATGCATTGAGCGCACGCTTGAAGCCGGAGAGGCGTGCATCATTGACCTCGGTGATCTCCGGCACGCCGCGCGCCGCCGCCTTCCCCGTGGCGAACAGCATCAGCGTGTCGGAGGTCGAGGTGTCGCTGTCGACCGTGACGGCATTGAATGAACCCTTGACGCCCTTGGAAAGCAGCGCCTGCAACACCGGCGCGGCAATCGGCGCGTCGGTGAAGACGAAGGAGAGCATCGTCGCCATGTCGGGCGCGATCATGCCGGCGCCCTTGGCAATGCCGGCGATGACCACCTCATGCCCGTCGATCTTCGCCTTACGCGAGAGCGCCTTGGGGAAGGTGTCGGTGGTCATGATCGCCTTGGCCGCATCGATCCACGGGCCGTCCGCCGCGCGGGAGGCGCAGTCCTTCAGGACGCCCTCGAACTTCGTCGCATCCAGCGGCTCGCCGATCACGCCTGTGGAGGCGATGAAAACCTCCTGCGGCTTGCAGCCGGCCGCCTTGGCGGCGATCTCGGCGGTCAGCTTGACGGAATCGCGGCCCTTGAGGCCGGTAAAGGCATTGGCGTTGCCGGAATTGACGACGATCGCCCGCGCCTTGCCTTGCGCCAGGTTCTCACGGCACCAGTCGACCGGCGCGGAGGGGCATTTCGAGCGGGTGAAGACACCGGCGGCCTGCGTACCCTCGTCGAGCAGCATGAAGACCACATCTGTCCGCCCCTTGTAGCGAATGCCCGCTTCGGCGGTGGCAAAACGCACGCCCGGCACGGCCGGGACCTTGGGCTGGCGTTTCGGCGCGAGCGGGGAAACGGGAACATCCTTGCCAGCCATCGAAGCATCTCCTGAAACGAGGCGTCCGATGTGCCGCAGCAGCGGACGGAAGACAAGAGTTGGAAATGCAGAGCCCAAACGCATGATGCCMGGGTTTGCCCCGGGCATCATGTCGCAATTCTCCCTGAAATTACCGGGCCAGGCCCGGGAACGGAGCAACGATCAGCCGCTCAGGGCTTCTTCGGCTCGGCCGGCTTGTCCGCGGGCTTCTCGGCTGGCTTGTCCAGCCGCTCGACCTTGGCCTTCTCGCGCATCGCCAGCACGATGTCCTGCTGGGCCTTGCGCTCGAGATACTGGTCGATCTGCGGCTTGACATCCTCGAACTTGGGCAGCGGCTTGGAGCGCTTGTCCTCGACCTTGATGACATGCCACCCAAACTGGCTCTGCACCGGCTCCGAGATCTGTCCCTTCTCGAGCTTGAAGGCAGCCTCCGAGAACTGCGGAACCATGCGCTCCTTCGTGAACCAGCCGAGATCGCCGCCTTCCTTGCCCGAACCAGGATCCTTGGAGAGCTCGGCTGCGACCTTGGCGAAATCCTCGCCCTTCTTCACCCGTGCCGCAGCGTCCTTGGCCTTGGCTTCATCCTCGACCAGGATGTGGCGCGCATGCACCTCTTCCTCGGGCGCCATGGCCTTGACGGTATCTTCGAAGAGCTTCTTCGCCGCTTCCGGCGTCGCAGCCTTCTTGGCCTCGCGCGTCAGATACTCGTCGAGCAGCACCTTCTCGCGGTAATAGGCGAGGCGCGACGCGAAATCCGGCCCTTCCGCGATCTTGGCTGCTACGGCAGCCTTGGCCCCAAGCTTGAGGTCGACGAGGTAGTTGATCACCTCGTCGCGCTTGCGGTCTTCGGGGAGCTGCGCGAGGCGTTCGCCCAGATCTTCGCTGGCAAGCGTCATGTCGCGCTCGGTGATCGCGATTCCGTCGACCTTGGCCACGACCTTGTCCGCCTGAGCGAAGGCCGGCAGGGCAAGCATCGGTGCGCCGGCCAATGCAAGCCCAAGCGGCAGCATGGCGAAACGGGACAATTTCATCGGGACGGCCTTTCGCTGATGTCCAGAATAATGCTGGCGCTCCACTGCCAGTTGAACACGGCGAAGGCAAGGCGATTGAGCCACTTAGAGGTTGCCTGAAGATTGCTTTTCGGTAATCCGCAGGCGCTTTTTACATCCCCGCCACCGATCCCCTTGGCACCTGCGGTGCAAAACCCCACATCCCGGCGAGCGATGCCTCACGATCAGCGCGCCGGCTCCGGCAAAAGCGACGCTGGACCCCGCACCCGCACGCGTCTAAACACGCGGTCGAATTGAGATAATCCGGCTTCCGTCGGCGCAGGATGATGACCATGCGCCGCCGCGAGCCAGGCACCGAAAGAAGGCCAGACATGCTTGGCGCGCTCGCAAAGAAACTCTTCGGCTCGTCGAATGACCGGCGCGTCAAGGGCTATGCCCCTCGCGTCGCCGCGATCAATGCCCTCGAAAAGGAAGTCGCCGCCCTCAGCGATGAGGCGCTGCAGGCCCGTACTCAGGAATTCCGCCAGCAATTGGCGAACGGCGCCAAGCTCGACGATCTGCTCGTGCCGGCCTTCGCAACCGTGCGCGAAGCTGCCAAGCGCGTGCTCGGCCAGCGGCCCTACGATGTCCAGCTCATCGGCGGTATCGTGCTGCACGAGGGTGCGATCTCGGAAATGAAGACCGGCGAAGGCAAGACGCTGGTCGCGACGCTGCCGACCTATCTCAACGCGCTTGAAGGCAAGGGCGTCCATGTCGTCACGGTCAACGACTACCTAGCCCGCCGCGACGCCGAATGGATGGGCAAGCTCTACAACTTCCTCGGCCTGACCACCGGCATCATCGTCCACGGCATCGATGACGACGAGCGCCAGCGCGCCTATGCCAGCGACATCACCTACGGCACCAACAACGAATTCGGCTTCGACTATCTGCGCGACAACATGAAATACGACGTCGCGCAGATGTCGCAGCGCGGCCACCATTTCGCGATCGTCGACGAGGTCGATTCGATCCTGGTCGACGAAGCCCGCACGCCGCTGATCATTTCCGGCCCGCTCGACGACAAGTCCGATCTTTATGTCATGATCGACAAGCTCATCCCCTCGCTGGTCAAGACCGATTTCGAAGTCGATGAGAAGCAGCGCGCCGTCTCCCTGACCGAGGCCGGCAACGAGCATATCGAGGAGCTGCTGCGCCAGGCCGATCTGCTCAAGGAAGGCGATCTCTACGACGCGGCCAACGTCACGCTGGTCCATCACGTCAACCAGGCCCTGCGCGCCCACTCGCTGTTCACCCGCGACAAGGATTACATCGTCCGCAACGACGAAGTCGTGATCATCGATGAGTTCACCGGCCGCATGATGCCCGGCAGGCGCTACTCCGAGGGCCTGCACCAGGCCCTGGAGGCCAAGGAGCACGTCACGGTCCAGCCCGAGAACGCGACGCTCGCCTCCATCACCTTCCAGAACTATTTCCGGCTCTATTCTAAGCTCGCCGGCATGACCGGTACGGCCTCGACCGAAGCTGACGAGTTCTTCCAGATCTACAAGCTGGAAGTGCTCGAGATCCCGACCAACGTCCCCGTCGCGCGCCTCGACGAGGATGACGAGGTCTATCGCACCTTCGAGGAAAAGGTCCGTGGCGTTATCCGCGAAATCAAGGCCTCGCAGGACAATGGCCAGCCCATGCTGGTCGGCACCACGTCGATCGAGCGCTCCGAGCTCGTCGCCGAAATGCTGAGCAAGGAAGGCTTCAAGCAGATCGATTTCAGCGCTCCGAACGCTTTGGAGCCGATCTATGAGGCCGCCCGCCAGGGCAAGCCATCCAAGTATTTCGCCGTGCTGAACGCCCGCTTCCACGAGCAGGAAGCCTATATCGTCGCCCAGGCTGGCGCCCCAGGGGCGATCACCATCGCCACCAACATGGCCGGCCGTGGCACTGACATCCAGCTCGGCGGCAATGCCGAGATGCGGATCCAGCACGATCTGCGCGACATGCCCGAAGGGCCCGAGCGTGACGAGAAGGCCAAGGCGATCCGCGCCGAGGTCGCCGACTTCAAGCAGCGCGTGCTCAAGGCTGGCGGACTCTACATCGTCGGTACCGAGCGCCATGAGAGCCGGCGCATCGACAACCAGCTCCGTGGCCGTGCCGGCCGCCAGGGCGACCCGGGCCGCTCGAAATTCTTCCTGTCGCTGCAGGACGATCTGATGCGGATCTTCGGCTCCGACCGCATGGACGGAATGCTGCAGAAGCTCGGCCTCAAGGAGGACGAGGCCATCGTCCATCCCTGGATCAACAAGGCCGTCGAGAAGGCGCAGGGCAAGGTCGAGGCGCGCAACTTCGACATCCGCAAGAACATCCTGAAATACGACGACGTCATGAACGACCAACGCAAGGTCGTCTTCGAGCAGCGCCGCGATTTCATGCGCCAGGCGAGCGTGCGCGAGACCATCGACGACATGCGCCACGGCGTCGTCGAGGACGTCGTAACCCGCCGCATCCCCGAAGAGGCCTATGCAGAGCAGTGGGATGCTGCTGGCCTGCGCGAAGACGTCCATAACTTCCTCAATCTCGATTTGCCGATCGAGGACTGGGCCAAGGAGGAAGGCATCGCCGACGCGGAACTCCGCGAACGCATCCGCACCCAGGCCGACCTGGCCTATGCCGAGCGCATCGCCCGCAACACCGAAGAGGTCATGACCTATGTCGAGAAGCAGGTGCTGCTGCAGACGCTCGACCATCTCTGGCGCGAGCATCTCGTCACGCTCGACCATCTCCGCCAGGTTGTCGGCTGGCGCGGCTATGCCCAGCGCGACCCGCTGAACGAGTACAAGCAGGAAGCCTTCGAGCTCTTCGACGGGTTGATCGGCCATCTGCGCGAGCAGGTCACCGGCAACCTGATGCGCATCGAGGTCCGCTTCGATCAGCCGGAGGATGGCATCCTGCCACCCCAGGATACCCTGCCTGCTCCCGCCTTCGGCGATTACGGCGGCAGCGGCCTGCAATATGCCGCAGTCGAAGAGGGCGAGGTCGCGGTTGTGGACCGTGACCCGACCGATCCATCGAGCTGGGGCAAGGTCGGCCGCAACGAGCCCTGCCCGTGCGGCTCCGGCAAGAAGTTCAAGCACTGCCACGGGCAGTTCGCCTGACACCCCGGTGGCCTCAAGCTTCGGAATATGAAAAAGGGCCGCTCTCACGAGCGGCCCTCTTCGTTTGTCCTGCATGATCGCGCGGCGTCACTTCGGCGCGAAGACCCCGACGCTGCTGGCCGTGATGTCGAAGGAGAGCGTCCCGACTACGGTCGGGTTGCACCAGTTCGAGCTATAGCCGCCTCCCGCGTTGCCTCGGGTGATCCCGCGCGGATCGGAGGTCAGCAGGAAGCAGTTGGCCTTGGACAGGTTGGTGTCGTGATAGCGCAGATCGGCGGTCAGGTTCTTGTAGGTGTAGGACAGGCCGGCATTCCAGTAATTGTAGTCKGGCAGCCGGATCGGCGTCGGGAACGCGATGTTGGTACTGGTGGTGCCGAGCCAGTAGCGGCCGAACTCGCCAGAGACCGAGAGACCATCGAGGAAGGGCAGATTGTACTTGGCCGTCAGCGAAGCGTAGGTGCCCGTTGCGCCCGTGCCGAGCCAGTCCCAGGCATAGAAGACATTGGCGCCGAGCGTGGCCTTGTCCTCCCAGTTATAGGAGACCTTGCCGGCAAGCTCGGTGAAATCGGTATTGCGCGGCGTCCAGATCACGCCGAGCCCGTCGATGAAGCGCTTCTCATTCGGATAATAATATTGGATCACGCCCAGGTCGAAGGTGACCGGGCCGAATTTCGGACGGATACCGCCATAGAAGTCGATCTCGGCGGGCGGGCTGGTCGCGAGATCGACATTGGCACCGAAGACGCCGAGATAGAACAGGTTGTCATAGAACTGCAGCTCCACCGAGCCTTGGGCGCCGGGCTTGCGGTCCGTCTGCGAGATGCCGCGGAAAACGTAGTCGGTCACGCCMTTGATGCTGACCGCAGCATCGATCCAGGTGATGCTCGGCGGAACCGGTGCCGGCGGCGGACCCTTCTTGCTTGGCAGGTCGGATGCCTGGGCCGCACCAGCAAACATGGCGAGCGACAGCGCCGCGCCAGTCGCCGGAAGACGTATCAGATCGAGAACCATCAGTAGCTCCGTCAAAAGACAGAAACCGCGCGCGAATTGCCGCGTTTCTGCCCCAATCAGGCCGATGGAACCGGATTCTCAGCAAGACGAGCTTTTTGGCATCCTGCACAGGAAAATCGCAGAAGCCGCCCRTCGGGCGGCATCTGCGCTGTCAAAATGAGCTTCTGCGAGGAAGTCAGGATCTGGTGATATTTTTGTCACGCATCGAATGCGTGACAAAGGAGACTCAACGGGTCGCGGACTGGCTCGAATAGGCAGCGTTCGACTGGTCGAGTTGCGTCGTGCGCAGCGTGTCTGCCCGACGCGGCGGCAGCGGCGTGCGCACATTGGTCGGCTTCGCCGGGACCACGGAAGCGACTGGCGCGGCCACAGGCGCCTCCACAGGCTGCGCCGAGCCTCCGATCAAGGGCACGAAGCTCAGCGCACGCTGATAGAAGGGGCGGTTATCAGCGACGGTGCCCACGGCAGGGGCCGCCGGCACCGCGCTGGCAACGACTGGCAC
Organism: Allobosea sp. 05T439; assembly: GCF_056396005.1. Lineage (NCBI taxonomy): Bacteria > Pseudomonadati > Pseudomonadota > Alphaproteobacteria > Hyphomicrobiales > Alloboseaceae > Allobosea > Allobosea sp. 05T439. Next base: position 287,774 of record NZ_JBFTKP010000001.1, read on the forward strand.
CTGCTGGGCAGCACCCGGCAGGACCTTGGCCACCTGGGTCGCGGCGACGGCCGCGGCCGGCGCAGCGGCGGGCTTGACCACCACAGCGGGAGCAGCAGCCGGCGTCGCCGCCACTTCGGCCGGCGCGGAGGCGACAGCCGCAAGCACGGCCTCATTGTCCGCCGAAGCCGCACGCACGGTCGCCTTGGTCCGTCCCTTGTCGTCCAGCACGACGACGCGCGGGCCAACGGTCAGCGCGTCCGGGCGGCTGATGCCGACATCCCGCGAAGCCCAGGATGCCGACCTGTTCAGCGAATCGGAACCGCCCGCGACGAGAGCCTGCTTGAAGGAGTTATGCTGGTCGCCGTCATCATAGATCAGCTTCACCGCCGGTGTGCCCTTGGCCACCAGCGCCGCAACCTGGACGTCATCCTGCTGGCGCTTCTGCGCCACGGCCGCGCCGAGATTGCCACCGTTGAAGACATAGCGGCCGCCGCTGACGCCGACGCTCGGCTCATCCTTGGCGACCTCKAAATAGTCCGAGCCTTCCTTCAGGTTCTTCCAGAAGGCGATATTGGGGTCGAGCCGGTGCTTGGCGAGGTTTTCCGGCGTCATCCGGAAGGGGAAGGCCTGCATCTGCACGGCCTTCTGGCCGGCGCCCTGTGCTTCGCGCACCAGCGCATAGATCTCGCCGATCTGATCGTCGGTCATCGAATAGCAGCCCGCCGAGGAGCAGGCGCCATGAACCATCAAATGCGCACCGGTGCGCCCATGGGACCGGTCATAGGCATTGGGATAGCCCATGTTGAATGAGACATAATAGGACGAATTCGGGTTCATCTGCCCCGGGGAGATGGCATAGAAGCCCTCCGGCGCCATGCGATCGCCTTCGCGGACCTTCGGACCGAGCTGGCCGGACCAGCGGCACATCGGGAAGGTCTTCAGCAACTCGTAGCGGCCATCGCCCTTGCGCTTCCAGACCTCGAGCTCCGACTCCTTCTTGTAGGAGCGGATCAGGATCGGCTGATCCTTGCTCATGCCCTTCTCGGACATCAGCGCATAGGTCGCCGATGGGATCGGGATGTTATGGCGCGCAGAGCCGCGATACCGCTCCTCTTCGCAGGCGCCCAGGGTCAAAGCAACGAGCGCCACGAGGGCGATGTGTCTTGCTGCCACGTCGTCGATCCCATTGATCAAGCGGTCGTCGCCGACCTTCTATGCTCAAGACGGCAAAATCGTGCCGCTCATCATGGTTGTGAAGCGTTAGGCTTGACCGTTCCTTACCACAAGGGGGTCAGATCTGGCCATACGGTAAAGGAAGCGTAAACAGCGGGATTGCGAAGCTCAAAGGCTGCGGCCGATCGCGAGGAATTTCTCCTCGCGCTGGGCGACGACCTGCTCGGCCGAGAGGCCCGCGAGATCGGACAGGGCAGCTGCGATCGCATCGCCAGCGCGCGAAATCGCCATCTCGGGATCGCGATGCGCCCCTCCGGTGGGCTCGCTGACGATCCGGTCGATAATGCCGAACTTCAGCAGGTCCTGCGCCGTGATCTTCATGCCGGTCGCGGCGTCCTGCGCGCGCGCCGTATCGCGCCAGAGAATCGAGGCAGCGCCCTCCGGCGAGATCACCGAATAGATCGCATGTTCCATCATCATCACGCGGCTCGCGGCAGCGATGGCGATGGCGCCGCCTGATCCGCCCTCGCCGATCACCAGCGCGACGCTCGGGCTGCGCAGACCGAGCCATGCCTCGGTCGAGCGCGCAATCGCTTCCGCCTGCCCGCGCTCCTCGGCCTCGATCCCCGGATAGGCACCGGCGGTGTCGACGAAGCTCAGAACCGGCAGGCCGAAACGGTCGGCAAGCTCGGCCAGACGAACAGCCTTGCGATAGCCCTCGGGCTTCGGCATGCCGAAATTGTGCCGGATGCGGGTCTCGGTGCTGTTGCCCTTCTCCTGCCCCATCACGCAGACCGGCTGGCCGCGGAAGCGCCCGAAACCGCCGACGATCGCCTCGTCCTCGCCGAAGGCGCGGTCGCCCGCAAGCGGCGTGAATTCGGTGATCAGCGCCGCACAGTAATCGATGAAATGCGGTCGCTGCGGATGCCGGGCGACCAGCGTCTTCTGCCAGGGCGTCAGGGCGCCATAGAGGTCCTTGAGCGCCTGGTTTGCCTTGGCATCGAGCTTTCCGATTTCCTCGGACAGAGAATAGCCGTCCCCCTTTGCATCCAGGGCACGCAATTCATCCGCCTTCGCCTCAAGCTCGGCGACCGGTTTCTCGAAATCAAGATAGCTACGCATTGTGATCCAGTTCTGGGGCGGGGCCGTCGATCCGCAGGGGGAGACGGAAGACCGGGGCCCGAAAAGCGGCGGACCTTGGCCGTGCCACGCTGTGATTGTCAACCCGCCGGGCGCTTGTCCGGCGTTTCGCCCAATCGTGGCGTCGGGGTGGGCTGGGGCAGCAGGACGGGACGAAAGGCAAAACTGCGCCGCGTCGCACGCAGCGGCGCCCGGCGATAGAACTGCTTGGTCGCATCGATGACATGGACGCCAGCGAAGGGCAGCGACAGCCCCGAGCCAACCCGCTCCCAGGCTGGGGCGGAGCGCATGAACAGCTTGCGTTTGAGCGGGGGCACATAGAGCGCCTCGGCCCAGTTCTCCGGAGCGAAAGTCGCGCCGCGCATCAGCGATTCGAGCTGTGAGCGGCTGAACGGGCGGCCGTGACCGAAGGGCGTTCCGTCCATCCGGGCCCAGAGCCCACGGCGATTGGGCGCGACGACGAGCATGCGGCCACCGGGACTGAGCACGCGCGCCACCTCGTCGAGCAGGTCGTCGGGGCTCTCTGTCTCCTCAAGAGCATGAACCAGCACGACCCTATCGACCGAGGCTGTCGGCAAGGGCAGCAGCGTCGGCTCGACCAAGGCCGAGGCCGAGAGACCTTCCGACGGCCAGTTCACCACGCCTTGCGCCGCCGGCATGAAGGCGAGCACGCGCTCGGCATTGGCGCCAAGCACCGTCAGGTAGGGGGTGCAGAAACCCAGGCCGAGCAGGCGCTGGCGTCCGCAATCCGGCCAGAAACGCAGCATCGCCCGGCCGATGAAGCGCCGGGCGACATGGCCGAGGGGACTGGCATAGAAGGCGCGAAGGTCGACGACGTCGAGAGCCATGAACATGAAATGGACCGGCGGTGGCGCCGACGCAAGGGCACCGGGTTCTGCTCGGGCAGCACACGGCCATGCTTGATCGCGTGCCGGTCATGCCCCAATTCATGATGCGCTGATCGCCTCCCGGCGGTTATCCTTCGCTTCCCGCGCCAGGAGCCTTCCATGTCCCTCGACATCCATATCTTCCGCACGCTGAGCGACAATGCCGGCGCCTTGATTCGCGATCCCGCGACCCATGCCTGCGCGGCGGTCGACGTCCCCGACGCAAAGGAGGTGCTGGCCGCAGCCGAGGAGAAGGGCTGGGCCATCTCCGACATCTTCATCACCCATTCCCATTTCGACCATGTCCAGGGCGTCGCCGCGCTCAAGCAAGCCACGGGCGCGACAGTCTACGGCCCCGCGGACGCCCGGGACGCTGCCCCCGTCGACACCGTCGTCGGCGAAGGCGATCGCGTTCCACTCGGAGGCTTCGTCTTCGACGTCTGGCACACGCCCGGCCACGCCGATGGGCATCTGACCTTTGTCGGCGAGCAGACCCGGCTCGCGCTCGTAGGCGATGTCGTCTTCGTCATGGGTTGCGGACGCGTTCAGCCCGGGCAGTTGCCCGCCATGTGGACGTCGCTGTCGCGGATCATGACCCTGCCCGACGACACCCAGCTGATCACGGGGCACGACTACACCCTCGCCAACGCCCGTTTCGCGGTGTCCGTGGATCCCGCCAATGCCGTGCTGAAGACCAGGCTCGCCGAGGCCGAAGCGGCCAAGGCGGCCGGGCGGTTCTGGGCGCTGACCACGATCGGCGAGGAAAAGGCCACCAACCCCTTCTTCCGCGCCGGACAAGCCGCGCTCGCAACCTCTGCCGGCCTTGCCGGGGGTGAACCCGGCAAGGTCTTCGCCGCCCTTCGTGAAGCCAAGAACAGGTTCTGAGCGATGACGATGAACCGGCTCGACGGGTTGAGCGCGGCAGGGATCATTCGCCTGCTCGAGCTCAAGCCGCATCCGGAAGGCGGGCATTATCGCGAGACCTTTCGCGACGGGGCAGGACCGGAGGGGCGCGGCTTTTCGACGGCGATCTATTATCTGCTCGACACCGGCGAGACATCGGAATGGCACCGCATCGATGCAGCCGAGATCTGGCATCACTATGCCGGTGCGCCGTTGGTGATCAGCGTGTCCCCAAACGGCCATGACTCCTCGGCGCATCATCTCGGCCGCGATCTCCTCGCCGGACAGCGCCCGCAATTCGTGGTGCCGACCGGCTGGTGGCAAAGTGCGACGTCGCTCGGTGCCTGGACGCTGGTCGGCTGCACGGTCGCGCCCGGTTTCGACTTCTCCGGCTTCGAGATGGCGCCACCGGGCTGGCGGCCTCAACCCCGCGCGGCACGAGGCGCCTGATGATCTCTGATGTTCCGTACGATCCGGCATGCATCGCCGAATGCGAAAGGCGCATCGTCAACGCCTGGCCGGCTCCCTCGACGCTGCTGATCGGCGACTGGGTCGTGCGCTTCGCCAACGGCTATTCCGGCCGGGCGAATTCCGCCTCGCCCTTGAAGCCGGAGGCCGAACTCGACGATGCGACCCTTGAACTGATCGAGGAATTCTACAAGGCCGACGGCCTCCCGCCCTGTGTCAGGCTGACCCCGCTGATCTCGGCAGCAACGCGCGAGCGCATCCTCGCCCGCGGCTACCGGCTGAAGGATGCATCCTTTGGGCTGATCGCCGATCTCGACGGCAAGCCGCCGGAGGTCGAACCCGCGCTTCAGATCGAGGCCCGTCCGAGCCGGGACTGGATTGCGGGAGTGACGTCGCACCAGACCGGCTCGAGACGCAGCGAGACCAAGCTGGCGGCGATCGTCGAGAAGGTGCGCCTGCCTGCGGCTTTCGCCACGCTGTTCCATGGCGGCGAGCCGGTAGCCTATGGCATGTGCGTCGCCGAGCGCGGCATGGCCGAGATCGGCTCGATCGTCGTCGATCCCGGTCACCGCGGACAGGGACTTGGCCGGCGCATGGTTTCCGGGCTCATGTCCTGGGCGCAGCTGCTCGCTTGCGACCGTGCCTATCTCCAGGTCGACCAGACGAATGCGGTCGCGATCAGCCTCTATGCGAGCCTCGGCTTTCGCCGGCTCTATGCCTACGAGACGCGCATCCTGGAATGACACCGCGCCTTGGCCGCCTTCACCGGCGCCCCAGGAAAGGCCCGCGATCCAGGCCCGAACATCGGCAGGCTGCAATCAGGGACGGGGTCGGCTCGCCGCCGTCCTCATCATCCTGCGCTACACCGTCACTTGCGTCCCGACCTCGACCACGCGTCCCGTCGGGATCTGGAAGAAGCTGGTCGCGTCCGTCGCGCTCTTGGTCAGGGTGATATAGAGCTTGTCCTGCCAGATCGGCATGCCCGATTGCGGTGAGGCCTTGATCGAGCGCCGCGACAGGAAGAACGAGGTCGACATGATGTCGAACTTGAAGCCCTGCTTGCGCAGCATGGCGAGCCCTTTGGGCACGTTCGGGCTCTCCATGTAGCCATAGACCAGTTCGACACGCCAGAAATCGTCGGTGATGCGCGAGAGGCGAACGCGCTCTTCGTCGGCGACGCGTGGCGTATCGGCCGAGCGCACGGTCAGGATAACGTTGCGATCATGCAGCACCTTGTTGTGCTTCAGGTTGTGCAGCAGCGAAGCCGGGGCCGTCTGCGGGTCGCTGGTCAGGAACACCGCCATGCCCTTGACCCGGACAGGCGGGCTCTTGGAGAGCATCGCGACCAGCTCGAGCAGCGGGACATCGGTCTTGCGGGTCTTGTCGAACAGGATCCGGGTGCCGCGCACCCAGGTCGCCATCAGGACGACCAGGGCGATGGCCAGCAGCACCGGCATATAGCCGCCACTGAAGAGCTTCAGCAGGTTCGCGGTAAAGAATGCGACGTCGATCACGAGGAACGGCAGGATCAACGCCGCGGCGGCCGGGCGGCTCCAGCCCCAGCTCTTCTCGATGACGATGAAGGCGAGCAGCGAACTGACGACCATCGTGCCGAACACCGCGATGCCATAGGCGTGCGAGAGGCTCGACGACGTCTTGAAGCTCCAGACCAGCAGCAGCACCACGAGCAGCAGCAGCATGTTGATGCGCGGAATATAGATCTGCCCGGAGGTGTGCTCGGAGGTATGGCGGATTTCCAGGCGCGGCATCAGGCCGAGCTGGATCGCCTGTCGGGTCAGCGAGAAGGCCCCGGTGATCACGGCCTGACTGGCAATGATCGTTGCAACCGTCGCCATGATCACGAGCGGCAGGATGAAGCCTTCCGGCGCCAGCTTGTAGAACGGGTTGTCGATCGCGGTCGGGTCGGACAGAACCAGCGCGCCCTGGCCGAGATAGTTCAGCACGAGAGCCGGGAAGACGAGGTAGATCCAGGCGCTGCGGATCGGTCCACGGCCGAAATGGCCCATGTCGGCATAGAGCGCTTCTGCGCCCGTCACGGCCAGGCAGACCGAGCCGAGCACGGCCAGCGACACGTTCGGATGATCGACGAAGAAGCGCAGGCCATAATAGGGATTGATCGCTGCGAGCACGCCGACATCGTCCGCGATGTGGAGAATGCCGAGCCCCGCCAGGGTCGCGAACCAGATCAGCATGATCGGCCCGAAGAAGGTCGCCACCTTGGCGGTGCCATGGCTTTGCACCATGAACAGGCCGACGAGGATCACGGACGCGATCGTGACGACGTAGTCGTCGAGAGCCGGCGTCACGAGCTTGATGCCTTCGACCGCGGAGAGCACCGAGATCGCGGGTGTAATCACCGCATCGCCATAGAACAGAGCAGCGCCGGCCATGCCGAGGAAGAGCACCACTCCTCCCCGCATGCGGCCAAGCGCGCGCTGCGCCAGCGCCACCAATGTCAGGATGCCGCCTTCGCCATTATTGTCGGCTCGCATCAGCAGCACGACATATTTCAGCGTGACGACAATGACGAGCGACCACAGGATCAGCGAAAGCACGCCAATGACGATGTCGCGCGGCACCGCCGCCACTTCACTCCCGCCGCCGCTATGCACCGCCGCGGCCGTAACGATGGTCTCGCGCAGGGCGTAAAGCGGGCTCGTACCGATATCGCCATAGACGACGCCAAGCGCCCCAAGTGCGAGAGCCGTGTAGCTTGCGGTCGAATGCCCGCCTGTCGCAGAAGAGCCGTGCCCGTCTTCAAGGCCGAAACGTGTCTCGCCAACCTGTCCGGTCGGCGGAGTCGGCTGCTCATGCCCCATCAGGGTTCTCCGCGGGTGCTGCAATGCAGCGAAAGGCCGGGGCCTCTAACATAACGCCGCCACCGCGCAAAGGCGCGCGGCCGAACCGCGCACAAGGAGAGCCGGCTCATTCCGCCGCATCGGCGCGCATCCCGTAGCGTCGCTCGATATAGGCGTTGACCATGTCCTTGAATTCGGATGCGATTCCGGCGCCGCGCAATGTCGCGACCTTCTTGCCGTCGACGAAGACCGGAGCGGTCGGGACCTCGCCCGTTCCCGGCAGCGAGATGCCGATATCGGCATGCTTGGATTCGCCCGGCCCATTCACGATGCAACCCATCACCGCGACGTTCAGCATCTCGACGCCGGGATAGCGGGTCTTCCAGTCCGGCATCGAGGACGAAATCCAGTTCTGGATATCCCGCGCCAGTTCCTGGAACACCGTCGATGTCGTGCGGCCGCAGCCGGGACAGGCCGCGACCAGCGGCACGAAGGCGCGGAACCCCATGGTCTGCAGCAATTCCTGCGACGCCTTGACCTCCAGCGTCCGGTCGCCGCCGGGCTCCGGGGTCAGCGAGAAGCGGATCGTGTCGCCGATGCCTTCCTGCAGCAGGATACCGAGCGCAGCCGAGGACGCGACCAGCCCCTTCGACCCCATGCCCGCTTCGGTCAGGCCGAGATGAATGGCATAGTCGCCGCGCTCCGCAAGCGTCCGGTAGACCGCGATCAGATCCTGCACGCCCGAGACCTTGGCCGAAAGGATGATGCGGTCCTTGGCCAGCCCGATCTCTTCGGCCCGTTGAGCCGAGAGCAGGGCCGACTGCACCATGGCCTCGCGCATCACTGCCCGCGCATCGAGTGGCTGCGGGGAGGAGGCATTCTCGTCCATCAGCGCGGTCAGCAGCTCCTGATCGAGCGAGCCCCAGTTGGCGCCGATACGGACTGCCTTGCCATGCTTGATCGCGAGCTCGACGATCTGGCCGAATTGCCGGTCCTTCTTGTCCTTGAAGCCGACATTGCCGGGATTGATCCGGTATTTTGCCAGCGCCTCCGCGCAGGCCGGGTGATCCGTCAGCAGCTTGTGGCCGATATAGTGGAAATCGCCGACCAGCGGCACGTCGATGCMGAGGATATCGAGGCGCTCGCGGATATGCGGCACGGCAGCCGCAGCCTCGTCACGATCGACGGTGATGCGAACGAGCTCGGACCCCGCACGCGCAAGCGCGGCGACCTGCCCGACGGTGGCCGCGATATCGGCAGTATCGGTATTCGTCATAGACTGCACGACGATCGGCGCGCCGCCGCCAACCTCGACGGTTCCGACCTTAACCGGAACTGTGTAGCGGCGCGGCCGCGGCCCGGCGACATCGGCAAGCGCGGCCGTAAGAACCGTTTCATTCATGGGGATGTGCGCTCCGGCAATGGTCGCAGCGACCGACGATCTCGACGACCTGATGCGAGGGCACGAATTGTCGCCCATGTACGATCGCCGCCACCGCCTGCCGCATGGCCGGCGAGGAATCCTCGTCGACGCCGCCACAGGTCTCGCAGATCAGGAAGGCGACAACGTCGCTGGCGCCGTTACCGTGCAGGCAGGCGACATAGGCATTGCGCGAGCTCAGGCGGTGCACGAACCCCTGCTCGACCAGGAAATCCAGGGCGCGATAGACCGAGATCGGCGCGAGACGCCGGCCACCGGGCGGCGAAATGCGATCGGCCAGATCATAGGCGCCGACCGGGCGATGGTCGGCATGCAGGGCCTCCAGGGCCTTGCGACGGATCGGCGTCAGTCTCAGGCCGCGCTCCCGGCAGAGCTTCTCGGCGCGCGCCAGCGCTTCCGCGGCATGACGCTGGTGATCCTGGGCATGGCGACAGGCCGCATGGTCATGGCCGTCATGCGCGTGGGCGTGTGGCTGCATTTTCATCATGTTGCGTTGCAATACTACATCGGGCAACGTGCCGCGACCGCCTTTGCGGGGACGGAAAGACTGCCCGTTCAAATATGCAACGTAAGCATTTTCTCAGCCCGTGTCAGGAGCCTCGACGCTCATGTTCCTTAAAGATCGTACCGCCCTCGTCACCGGATCGACCTCCGGCATCGGTCTCGCCTATGCGCGCGCACTCGCCAGGGAAGGCGCCCATCTTGTCATCAACGGCATCATGCCGGCCCCCGATGCCGAGGCGCTGCGCAGCGGACTCGAGAAGGAGTTCGGAATCAAGGCCCAGTTCTCGCCGGCCGACATGACCAAGCCGGCCGAGATCGCCGCCATGGTTGCGGAGGCGGAGAAGACATTCGGCGCCATCGACATCCTGGTGAACAATGCCGGGATCCAGCATGTCGCGCCGGTCGACGAGTTCCCAATCGAGAAATGGGACCAGATCATCGCGATCAACCTGTCCTCGGCCTTCCACACCACCCGCGCCGCGCTGCCCGGAATGAAGCGCAAGGGCTGGGGCCGGATCATCAACACTGCGTCGGCCCATGCCTTTGTCGCCTCGCCCTTCAAGTCGGCCTATGTCTCGGCCAAGCACGGCATTGCCGGCTTCACCAAGACGGTCGCGCTTGAAGTCGCAACCAAAGGCATCACGGTCAACGCCATCGCACCCGGCTACGTCTGGACCCCGCTGGTCGAGAAGCAGATCCCCGATACGATGAAGGCGCGCGGGTTGACCAAGGAGCAGGTCATCAATGACGTGCTGCTCGAGGCCCAGCCCACCAAGGAGTTCGTGACGGTCGAGCAGGTCGCGGCGCTCGCGATCTTCCTTTGCACGGATGCGGCGAAATCTATCACCGGTGCCACCTTGCCGATGGATGGCGGCTGGACCGCAGCGTGACCGGCAGGCGCAGGACCGGCGCGCGTCTGGTCGAGGGCCTCGCCGGTCCCAAGGCCGAGAAGAGCGTTTCCCTTGCTCTCCAGGGTGGTGGCGCCCATGGCGCCTTCACCTGGGGCGTGCTCGATGCGATCCTCGAGGACGGACGCCTCGCCATCGAGGCGCTGTCTGGCACCAGCGCCGGTGCGATGAACGCAGTCGTGCTTAGCGAGGGCTGGATCGACGGCGGCATCGACGGCGCCCGCACCCAGCTCGAGAATTTCTGGCGGCGCATCAGCGTCGACGGCAAATATGGCGGCTCCGAGCGTTCGCTGATCGACACCATGCTCGGCGCCTGGGGCAAGAACGGCACCCAGCCCGGACTGCTCTGGTTCGAGCTCTTTTCCAAGGTCGCGAGCCCCTATGACGTCAACCCGCTGAACATCAACCCGCTGCGCGGCGTGATCGCCGACCTGATCGACTTCGACAAGGTTCAGGCGTGCCGGGCGGTCAAGCTCTTCATTGCCGCAACCAATGTCCGCACAGGCAAGATCAAGGTCTTCAATGGCGACGAACTGACGGCCGACCACCTGATGGCCTCGGCGTGCCTGCCGATGCTATTCCAGGCGGTCGAGATCAAGGGCGAGGCCTATTGGGACGGCGGCTATATGGGCAACCCCGCCCTGTTTCCCCTGTTCTATGAGGCTACCGGCGACGACATCCTGCTGGTGCAGATCAACCCTCTGCAGCGCAAGGAACTGCCGACCAATGCCCGCGCCATCCAGGACCGGCTGAACGAAATCACCTTCAACGCCTCGCTGCTGCGCGAGCTGCGCGCCATCGATTTCGTCAATCGCCTGGTCGATGCCGGCAAGCTGCCCAAGGACGAGTACAAGCGCGTGCTGATGCACCGCATCGATGGCGGGCCGCCTCTGGCCGAGTTGACCAGTTCCACGCGCATGAACGCGGAATGGGACTTTCTGCTGCGGCTGCGCGACATGGGCCGCGCTGCCGCGAAGCGCTGGCTGAAACGCAATTACGACGCCATCGGCGTCCAGGGAACGCTCGACCTGAAGGAGGCGATCTCCTAGGGCATCGGCCCGGAAAGTGGATTGCGGCTTTCGTGAAAGCCCATGCAACCGCAGACGTTAGATCATGGGATCGGATACGATATGCCCCATGATCGGGGCCATCGGGTCAGGCGATACTCAATCGCCAGACCGTGCTCTTCTTGATCTCGGCGTCTTCCAGCGAGCGCGTCACGGGGACTTCATAGGTCGCCAGTTCCTGCAAGCGCTGCCGCGGCAGATAGCTGCGCCCCGGATCGCCGATCAGCACTTCGGCGCCGCGGGCAACCAGCCCCGAAAGCCAGTCGACCACGCTCTCCGCCATGGCCCGTTCATAGCAGACATCGCCGGCGCAGATCAGCTCCCAGCCGTCATCGCGCCCGATCAGGTCTTCCAGAGCTGCAGTCACCGAGACACCGTTCGCCTCCGCGTTCAGCGTGATCGCCTCGGCCGCGAAAGCATCGATATCGCAAGCCTGAACATGGGCCGCCCCGGCTTTTGCCGCCGCGATCGCGACGAGACCCGAGCCGCTGGCAAAATCGAGCACGCGCTTGCCGCGCACGATCTCGGGATGATCGAGAAGGTGCCGTGCCAGCGCCTGTCCGCCTGCCCAGGCGAAGGCCCAGAACGGCGGCGGCAACCCGATGACCGCAAGCTCGTCCTCTGTCTTCTGCCAGAGTTCGGTCGCCTCCTCGGCGACATGCAGGCTGATTTCGGACGCATGAGGCACCGGCATCAGCCGCGTATGCGCGAGGATGAAGCCGCGCCGATCAAGCGTGGCGAGCGGCGCGCTCACGCCGCGACATCCGTCTGGGGCCGGGCCAAGAGGCCACGATAGAGCGCCTTCACCGCATCCATGACATCGCGTTCGGTGTGGCCATCGAGCAGACGGTTGCGCGCGCTCGCGCCCATCCGCTCGACCAGCCCCGGCGCAGCTGCGAGCACGATCAGCGCCTTGGCGAGCGCAGCCGCATCGTCCGACGGCACCACCATGCCGTCCTGCCCGTCGCGCACAAAGCTGCGGCAGCCCGGCACATCGGTCGTCAGGATAGCCCGGCCGCAGGCCGCCGCCTCGAGGATCGTTCGCGGCAGCCCTTCGCCGCCGCGCGATGGCAGGCAGCAGAGATGGTGGCTCCGCCAGACACCCTCGATATCGCGCGTCGGACCGGCCCAATGGATGCCGGGACGCGCAGCCCATTCCTTGAGAGTCGTCTCCGGGATCGCCTTCGGATTGGACGCGTCCGGCGCACCATGGATGGTGAGTTCGACGCGCGCGCCCTGCGCCCTGGCGAGCTTCACCGCCTCGACGGCGAGGTCGACGCCCTTCGACCAGAGCATGCGCGCGACCAGCGCGACCTTGAGCGGCGGCGCCGGCGGCATCGGCTCCGGCATCAGCACGAGCGGATCGACCCCCGCGCCGCCGACGATCGCGACCTTGCCCTTGTCTTGCGGATCGAACCCCAGCGTCACCGGATCATCGGGATTCTCGAACAGGAAGCGGACGCCGGGTCCGTCGATCGCCTCACGCAGCCAGGTCCGGGCGGCCAGCCGCGCCAGGGCGGCGAGCTGCCCCTGTCTGGCCCCGAGGAAGCCGAGCCCGGTCAGCGCATAGACGCGCCGGTCGATCCCGGCGAGCCTGCCGGCCAGCCCTGCCAGCGCGATCGGCTTCAGCGCGATGCAGTGCAGGATATCCGGCCGTTCGGCTGCGATCAGACGCTTCAGTGTCTGGACCTGGCGCACCAGTGCCAGCGGCGAGAGGCTGCCCCGTTCCGCTTCGAGCGCAATCAGCCGGGCGCCCGTCGCCTCGATGACGCGACGATGCTGGCGCTCCCGCGCGATCACGACGACATCCAGATCCAACTCGCGCGCAGCGCGCGCCATCGGCAGGAAATGCGAGGCGAAGAACCAGTCTTCCGTGACGACGAAGAGGAGTTTGGGGCGGCGCATGATGGCCGGACATGAGGCTGAAGCGGACGAGAAGGTCAAGCGGCCCGCTTGTCAGGGGCCGTGCCGCAGACCTGTCAGGCCACGAGCCAGACAAGGCCAAACCCTCCATGGCTCAGCTATGGCGCGATTCCTTCAGGGTCGGCAGGAACCAGGCGAGCAGGCCTATCGCCGGCAGGAACGAGCAGATTCGATAGATCGTCTCGATGCCGAGCTGGTCGGCAAATTCGCCGAGCAGGGCTGCCGCGATGCCACCGAGTCCGAAGGACAGCCCGTAAAAGAAGCCCCCGACCAGTCCGATGCGGCCCGGCATCAGTTCCATCGCATAGATCAGGATGGCGGCGAAGGCGCTCGACATGATCAGGTTGATGATGATGGTCAGGACGCCCGTCCAGAAGAGGTCGGCATAGGGCAGCACGAGCGTGAAGGGCAGCGCACCCAGGATCGAGAACCAGATGATCTTGTTGCGCCCGATCCTGTCACCGAGCATGCCGCCGAACAGGGCCCCTGCCGCCGAGGACCCCAGGAACAGGAACAGCATGACCTGGGAGGTCTGGACGGAAACGCCGAACTTCCCGATCAGGTAGAAGGTGTAGAACGAGCTGAAGCTCGCACTGTACGCGTTCTTCGAGAACAGCAGAATAATCAGGATTGCGACGGCCGGAGCAACACTCGCCAGGGGCGGTGCCGGGATGGCGACCGGGTCGGCTGCACCCGCGACCTTGCCGCGCACCTGCCGCGGACCGACGAGTGCGGACTGCCCTGCGGTCCAGACCATCAGTGCCATGGCGATCAGTGCCGCCGCCGAGAACCATGCCAGGCTGCCCTGGCCGTTCGGCACGATGATGAAGGCTGCCAGCAAGGGCCCAAGGGCGCCCCCGGTCTGACCGCCGACCTGGAAGATCCCCTGTGCCAAGCCATGCTGCCCGCCGGACGCATTGCGCGCCATCCGCGTCGCCTCGGGATGAAAGATCGATGAACCGATGCCGACGCAGGCTGCCGCCAGCAATAGCAGCGAATAGCTGCTGGCAAAGGCCAGGCCGACGAGGCCGAACAGGGAAAACCCCATGCCGACGACCATCGAATACGGCATCGGCTTCTTGTCGGTGTAGAGACCGACCAGCGGCTGCAGCAGCGAGGCCGAGACCTGAAATGTCAGGGTGATCAGCCCGATCTGTCCGAAATCGAGCGCATAGGCGGTCTTGATGATCGGATAGATAGCCGGAATCAGCGACTGAATCATGTCGTTGAGCAGGTGCGTGACGCTGAGGGCGATCAGCACGGGCATTGTTGCGCGACGGGCGATCCCGACCGGCGTAGTCACATTCATGAGCTATGACTTATGTTTCGGCTAACCAGTCAGTCGCTCACTAAAGCAAGCCGAGAGGCCGGACAATTTCATTGCCATGCTCTGCAAGCGATGCTGCGCGTCGCCCAGCGCGGACACTTCACGGCTGGACCAGTTGCGGCCGGACACTCAAACGGGTCCGGCCCTCCGGAGGTTGCGGAGAGCCGGACTGCAAGAGGCCACGCGCTGGCTCAGTAGAGGCTGCAGACCCGGCGGTGGCCGACGACGTCGCCGAAACGGTTGATGCGCTCGACCAGCTCGCAGCGGCGGACGGGAGCATCCTCCTCATAGACCGGCTCGGCATAGGCACGGCCAGTTGAGGCAGCGAGCAATCCGCCGACGGCCAGCGCTCCGACGATGCCGGCACCGACACCCCAATACGGGCCGCGGTAGCGCGGGCGGGCTTCGGCGCCACCTACGCTGGCGAGGAGCGCGGTGCCGAGCGTGAAGGCGGCGAGAGTGGCGGCCATGCTCTTCCGGAAGGTGGTCATCGTCTGTCTCCTGCAGCTCGATCGGGAGCGAACCATTCGCCCTCCATGACCATTGGTCGCGGCAAGCGCGCAGAAGGTTCAAAGCAGCGCCGTTTTTTTTCAGGGGCGAGCCGTCGACATTGGCAGGGCGCGCGACAGGGCCGCCGGTCCGTCGACCCGGCCCGCTCCGAAGACAGGGTCCTTGCCCCTGCCGCCGAGATCGACGGCGCTTTCGCTCAGGAGCCTGCGCACCTCATCGAGGCCGAGCTCCGGACGCTTCTCGAGCAGCAGTGCCACGAGTCCCGAGACATGGGCCGCTGCGATCGAGGTGCCTGACGAGAAGGCGTAGCGTCCTTGCGGCTCGGCCGCGAGCACATCGACTCCCGGTGCGGCAACCGCAATGTAATCACCCCGGTTGGCCCCGGAGAACGGCTTGTCGTCTGCATCGGTCGCAGTGACGGCAATGACATTCGGATCGGCGCCCGGATAGAGCGGCGCCGCCTTGGCTCCGCCATTGCCCGCGGCCGCGACCGCGATCATGCCCTTGGTCTTGGCCCCTGCGAGCGAGCGTGACAGCAGCCGGTCCTGCGGGCCGGCGAAGCTCAAGTTGAGAATGCGGGCGCCCTCGCCTGCCGCCCAGTCGAGCGCCGCCAGGATATGGAAGGTCGTGCCATTGGCGGGCCCCGTCGTCGCCGCTCCCGAGAAGGCGCGCGCCGCCAGAAGCCGCGCGCCCGGAGCAATCCCCTGCAATTGCGCCTGCGCCAGGATCGCCGCCGCCATCGCAGTGCCATGCGCATCGGGTTGGCCTTCGCCGCCGAGCGCATCGAAGGAACCGGCAAGAACACCCTGCAGCTCCGGATGGCTGGTATCGGCACCGGAATCGATCACGGCCACGCGGATCGCCGCACCGCGCGCGATCTTGTGCAGATCGTCGAGATGCAGCTTCTCGACCACATATTGCGGCTGCAGCTCGCGCTTGGGCACAGTCGAGACAAGTGGCGGGATCGGAGGAAGATCCGGGATGACGATCGTTTTTTCGGCATCGTCAGGCCTGCCTGCTGGCGGTACCGGTACACCATCCGCGCCCGCCGGCTGGGCGGTGCCCTTCGGTTCGTCCTGCTGCAAGGTATAAAGATAGTTCGGCTGGGCACTGGCGACGCGCGGATCGCTCACCATCTCGGCCAGCACGCCCCTGGCGCTGCGGCCGCCCTCGAGACGCGCACGAATGATGGTCATGCCGGCAAGCGCGAACCGCCGGCTGGCAATCTGCGTCGCGCGATAGCGGCGAAGCACCGCCTCGGCTTGCGCATTCGGCGCAAGCGCGAACAGGATCTCCTCATTGACCAACCGCCGTTCGGTGGCCGGCGGGACGATCACATTGGGCTGACGCGCGGCCGGCCGGGCGGCTCGGGTCGGCGGCGGTGAGACGGGAGGAGCGGCGCGCCGCGTCCGGGGCGGCGCAACCTCTCGAACCGACGGCGGCCGCCGCGGCCTGCGCAACACCGGCTCCTCCTCATAATCCTCGATGATGACCGGCCGGCGGCTCGCTTGATCCAGGATCAACCCGCCGATGATGCCGGCGCCGACACCGACAGCCGCGGGCCCCCAGCTACCTCCGCCCGGATATCGTCCAGGATAACGAGGCGGCCGCCCAGGCGCGCCACCGGGACGCTGGTCGGGATAGGGCCTGGTCGTCGGGACGCGATCGCTTCCTGTCTCCGACCTCTGGCTCAGTCCCTGGCCCTGGCCGAAGCGCTGACCGCCGGTCCTGAAATCTTGAGCGGAAGCTGGGAAAATCAGCCCGATGAGCCAGACAAGGGCGGCGCAACCGGCAAATCGCGCCCACTGTTGATGCGACCTCCCGCTGGTTTGACGGAGCACGGCACCCACTCCCCATTTCGGCCCCAAGGCCAGCATCCCAAAGCCCCCGTCGCCCCCCCCCGCTACGGGGCCGGCGCTACGAAGCTGATGATCGCAGCCTCGGCCTTCATCCGCGCCGCGATGGCGTCGACCTGCGCCGGCGTCAGCTTCGCGTCGCCGACGCGCACCTTGAAGAAGCCGTTGGCGCGCGGACCGTCGACCACCGACGCCTCGTAGCGCTTGAAGAAAGCGGCAATGTCGGCGGCCCTTGCATCCGGTACGAAGCTGAGCAGGACATAACGCTCCGAGGACGATGTTCCCGGCGCAGACGCAGTCCGGAACCCACCCCCGCCACCGCGCAGGGCAACGCCCGTCAGCGCAACGCCCTGAATCGCGATCAATGCCAGAGCCGCGGCGCTGGCATAGGCAAGCTTTCGCGGCGGCAGCGCCGCCAGCCATTGGCCGAGCCAGCTCAGGAAGCCGCCGCGGGCCCGTGCCAGAAGCGGCGCCTGCTGCGGTTCGGCTTCGATGCCGGCCATCAGACGGTCGAGCGCGCGTGGCGAAGGGGCGCCCAGGCTCTCGTTGAGCAGGATCGTCTCCGCCATATCCTCACGGATGATCTCGAGCCGTGCGGCGAGTTCAGGATCAGTCGCCAGCGCCGTCTCGACGCGCGCCTTGTCGGCAGCCGAAATGCGGTCATTGGCGTAGAAGGGCAGCAGCTCTTCGAGCTCACGTCGCCTCGGATCGGTCGCGATGCCCTCAGTCATGGCGCACCTCCCGATTGGGCGGATCGAACCGGCCTCCGAAAGCACTCATGGCCAGCCCCGATCGATCCCGGCCGCCTTGAGCAGCTCGCCCAGCTTCTTGCGGGCATGGAAGAGCCGCGTCTTGACGGTGTTCTCGGGGATGCCGACAATCCGCGCCACCTCCTCCACGGAGGTCTCGTGATAATAGACGAGATCGATGACCTCGCGGTGTTCGAGGCTGAGTTTCCCGAGGCAGGCCCTGATCGCGAGACCCTTGTCCTGCTTCTGCAGCACGATTTCAGGATCGTCCGCCTCGTCCTCGATGGATTCGGCGAATTCGTCGTCCAGGCCAGCCTCGCGCCGCTTGCGCAGCAGCGAGTACGCCTTGTTGCGGGTGATGGCGAGGAGCCAGGTCGTGACGCTGGCGCGCGCCTCGAACCGGTCCGCCTGCCGCCAGAGGTCCATGAAGACGTCACTGATCACATCCTCCGCAACCGTCTCGTCGCGCACGAGCCGCAGCGCGAAACGATAGACATGCACCTGGTGCCGCGAGAACAGCACCTTCATCGCGAGCCGGTCGCCCGAGGCGATCCGCTTGACGAGGTCTTCGTCGGACTCGGTATGCATCGCGCGGGGCCCTGCATGCCGGCTCGCAGGTTTGTCGCTGCGAATGCGGCGGAGGTTCAATCCGTTCCAAGATTAATGGCTCGCACGCATTGCGCCAGCCATTTGCTGCGACATCCTCAACCTGGGGTCGCGAACCCTGCCGCCGCAGCAGAGCCGCCCCCGAGCCGATCGCAGGGCGGGCCTGCTTTGCCAGCCTTCCGCCGCGCCGCGGAATCGTGGAAGCATGCGCCCTCGAACAAGGGGAGTTGGATATATGGCCGTTGCCAAGAGCGCGCGTGAGACTGTCTACCGGACGCAGAACTGGAACCTGACCAAGCCCTCGGCGCGCGGAAAGAACGGCATTGTCGTCTCGCAGAACCGCGAGGCAGCCGCAGCCGGCGCAGCGATCCTGGACGCCGGCGGCAATGCCGCAGACGTCGCCGTCGCTGCCTGCTTCGCGCTCGCCGCGGTCGAACCCTGGAACAGCGGTCTCGGCGGCATCGGCTTCGCGGTCGTGCTGAAGGCCGGTGAGCAGCGGGCGCAGGTCATCGATTTCGGCCCCGTCGCGCCCCGTCGCGCCGATCCGGCGGACTACCCGCTGACCGGCGCGATGAAGAAGGACCTCTTCACCTGGCCGGAGGTGGTGGACGACCGCAATATCCACGGACCGCTCTCCTTCTGCATCCCTTCGTCGGTTGCGGGCTATGCGGCGCTGAA
The DNA here is from genome assembly GCF_056396005.1 of Allobosea sp. 05T439. Taxonomy (NCBI): domain Bacteria; kingdom Pseudomonadati; phylum Pseudomonadota; class Alphaproteobacteria; order Hyphomicrobiales; family Alloboseaceae; genus Allobosea; species Allobosea sp. 05T439. The sequence continues at coordinate 306,715 of NZ_JBFTKP010000001.1, forward strand.
ACAGCATTTCGGCAGCGGACTGCCGGTCTCCGACCTCCTCGCTCCTGCGATCGCGCTCGCCAGGCGCGGGCTGGCGCAGGACTGGTACACGACGCTGAAGATCGCCTCCTCGGCCTCGGTCTTGCGGCTCTATGAAGAAAGCGCCCGCATCTATCTGCCTGGCGGCCTGCCGCCGGTGCCGCCCTATCAAGGTGTCCCGGGCTTCATGAGGCTCGGCAATCTTGCAGCGACCCTGGAGCGCCTGGCCGAGGCCGGCCTGCGCGACTTCTACGAAGGCGAAACCGCAAGGCGCCTCGCAGCCGATATCGCGGCAGTGGGCGGCGTCGTCGATGCGACCGACCTCGCAGGCTGCGAAGCGACCGTCCGGCAGGCTCCCGTGATCGACTGGCGCGGAACGCATCTGCTGCACACGGCCGGCGGGCTGACGGCCGCCCCGACGCTCGCCGCAGTCGTCGAAGGCATGGCGGCAGTCGCTCCGCCGACGGGAGGCCCGGACGCCGCCTGGTTCGCAAAGCTCTCGACGGTGATGCGCGAGGCCTATGCCGAGCGCCTCTCCGGACTCGGCGCCGCACAAGCTGCACCGGAACCGGCCGACACCTGCACCACGCATCTGACCGTGGTCGATAGCGAGGGCAATCTTGTCGCCATTACCACCACGCTGCTCTCGTCGATGGGCAGCCGCGTCGTGCTGCCCGAGACCGGCGTGCTGATGAACAACGGCATGATGTGGTTCGATCCGCGCMCCGGCAGCGCCAATGCGATCACCCCTGGCGCGCGACCGCTCTGCAACATGTGCCCGGTCGTGGTGACTCCGAAGGACGGCAACTGGCCGCGGTTTGCCATGGGCGCCTCGGGCGGCCGGCGCATCCTCGCCAGCGTCTACCAGAGCCTGGCCTGGACGCTCGATTTCGGCATGGACGTCGGCGAGGCCGCCCATGCGCCGCGCATCGACGTCTCCGGGCCGGATTCGACCAGCGCCGATTGCCGCCTGCCCGACGATGTTCTCGATGCGCTGGAAGCGGCCGGACCGGTCTCGATCGTCGAGCACGGGGTGCTGCCGATCAACTTCGCCTGCCCGAACCTGATCCGCGCCGACACCGACGGCGCGGAGGGTTGCAGCGATCTCGTATCGCCCTGGTCGGCCGCGGTCGCGGCAGCCCCTGCGGCCTGACGCGACTCCGCCCTGCGCCGGTCAGGCCCGGCGCAGGCCCCACGGATAGGGCGCGGAGCCCGGCAGCATGCCGGTCAGGCTCTTGCGATAGGCCGTGCGAATAACGAACTGGCCGAGCGGGATGGTCGCAACCTCTTCCAGCGCCAGCCGTGCCAGGGCAACGGCCGCCTTCTTCTGGCCAGCCGCATCGGCGGCGTAGAGCCACTCCTCGGCCAGTTTCTCGGCGGTCTCGTTCTCCCACCAGCCGAACCAGCCCTTCGCTCCCTGACCACGGACGAGCAGCGACAGGGCCGGGTTGCTCCAGCCCACCGCCGGGCCGGTGGTGTGAAATATGCTCCAGCCGCCCTTCTCGACGCTTTCGCGATTGCCGCGACGCTGCACGACCGTGCCCCAGTCGCTGTCGGCCATCTGCACATTCATGCCGAGACGCTGCAGCAATTCACCGGTGACCTGCCCGAGCGGGCCGATATCGGGGAAATCGGTGGGGCTGATGATGACGACCTTCTCGCCAGCATAACCGGACGCCGCCAGGGCGGCCTTCGCCTTGTCCAGGTTTTGCGGCATCAGGTCTTCCTGCTCGCCGGTATAATAGGGCGTGCCGCGCGGCCAGAGGCTGCGGCAGGTCTGCCAGAGCGTGGTGTCGTCGCCCTGCGTCGCCTGCATGTAATCCTCCTGGTTGACCGCCATGCGAACGGCTTGGCGCACCTTGGGATTGTTGAAGGGCGGGTGCAGGTGGTTCAACCGCATGATCGCCATCCGGCCGGAGGTGTCGGTCGCCTCCCGCCTGATCTCGGGATTGCTCGCGAGCAGCGGCTGCAGGTCGGTCAACGGACGCTCCCACCAGTCGACCTCGCCCTTCATCAGGGCCGAAGCCGCGGTCGCGGGATCGGGCAGGACCTGCCATTCCACCCGCTCGAAATAGCCGGTCTTGCCGCCGGCGTTGCGGCTCGCCGGCTCGGGACGCGGCTTGTAGCCGGCGAATTTCTCGTAGACCACCCGGCTGCCGGAGACATACTCGCCCGGGATGAAGCGGTAGGGGCCGGAGCCGACGATCTCCGTCACCTGCTTGCTGGCATCGGTCACGGCCAGCCGTTCGGGCATGATGAAGGGCGGCGTATCGACCTTGGCGAGAGCCTCGAGCATCGTCGGGAAGGCGCGCGTCAGCTTGATCTCGAAGACCCGGTCATCGACGACCTGCCAGCTCTCGACCACCTTGGCCAGCAACTGCCCGTACGGGTCGCGCTGGCACCAGCGCTTCAGGCTGGCGACGCAATCGGCGGCCTTGACCGGCGCGCCGTCATGGAAGACCAGACCGTCACGAAGCGCGATGCGCCAGGTCTTGCCATCGTTCAGCACCTCGTGCCCTTCGGCCATTTGTGGCTGCGGCTTGAAGTCCATATCGGCGCCGAAGAGCGTGTCGAAGACATAGTAGCCGTGATTATTGGTCACGGTCGCGGTGGTCCAGATCGGGTCGAGCGCGCTCAGATTGGCCTGCGGCACGAATTTCATCAGCGTGGAGCGCCCGGCCTGGGCCCGGGCGAGAGACGTCAACGAGGCACTGCCGAGGCCGGCTGCGACGGCCCCCTTCAAGAATATACGGCGCTTCAACGGAAATCCCCTCTTGTCATTGTATTGGCGGCGACGGCGCGTCAGTCGAACCCCAGGAACCCTGGACTGTCGCTCAGGCGTCGAGCCTTCGCCAGCGCGGCGATGTCCGGCACCGGTCGCGCCGTACGTGGATCGCCTGCCAGCACCCGCTCGAGGGCCGCCGCAACGGCAAGCACCTTGGCGTCGCCGCCGCGCGGACCGACGATCTGCAAACCAAATGGCATGCCGTTGCGATCCAGTCCGACCGGCAGCGAGATCGCGGGGTGGCCGACCACGGTGACGGCATAGGCCAGTGCCAGCCAGTGGAAATAGGTTCGCGTCGCCTTGCMGTCGATTTCGGCCGGATAGAGTTCGCTCCAGGGCCGCGGGCTCAACGTCACGGCCGGCGACAGGATGACGTCGAAGCGCGAGAAGAAGCTCTGCCAGTTCTTGTAGAGCACGGTCTGCTGCTTCAGCGCCTGGGTGACGTCGAGTGCGCTGTAGCGCAGTCCTTCCTCGACATTGGCGCGAACATTGGGGCCGACCTGTTCGGGCGTGTCGCGCACCCGCTCATGCATCGAGGCCAGGAAGGAGAGCGAGCGCAAGACCTCGAAGGTTTCGTCCGTGCCGCTGCAATCGGGCGTCGCCTCGTCAGCGACGGCAAAGAGGTGATTGAACAACCCGGTCTTCTCGGCAAAGACCTCACGGATATGCCGCTCGGTCGGCGCGAAACCGAAATCGGGCGTCAACGCGACCTTCAGCGAGGCAAGGTCGATCTCGGCCGGCCGCGCGAAATCCTCCGGTTTGCGCACGGTCTGGCCGAAGATCGTCGTTGCCAGCGGATCGCAGGCATCGTCCGAGACCATGGTCGAGAGCAGCAGGCAGAGGTCGGGCACGGTCCTCGCCATCGGGCCCAGCACACTCAGCGGGTTCCAGCCGAAGGGTCGCTTATCGCTCGGGACCAGCCCCGGTGTCGGCCGAAAGCCGACGACGCCGTTGAAGGCCGCCGGATTGCGCAGCGAGCCGCCCGTATCCGAGCCGGTCGCGATCGGCACCATGTTGGTTGCCAGCACGACGCCGGACCCGCCGGAGGAGCCGGCCGCCGATTTGGAGGGATCGAAGGGATTGCCGGTGACGCCATAGACGGCATTGCGCGTGTTCGCGCCGGCGCCCCATTCCGGCGTGTTGGTCTTTCCGGCGATGATGGCGCCGGCCTTGCGGACCGAGGCGACGATCAATTGGTCTTCAGGCGGCACGAAGTCCCGAAACAGCGGGCTGCCATAGGTCGTCCGCAGGCCCGCGACATTCTCGAGATCCTTGATGCCGACCGGCAGGCCATGCAGGGCGCCGAGAGCATCGCCGCGCATCGTCGCCTTATCTGCCATTCTCGCCGCCGCCCGCGCTCGCTCGTCATCGCGCGCAACCATGGCATTGACGGCCGGGTCGACGGCATCGATGCGGCGGATGCAGCTTTCCAGCAATTCGCTGGCTGAGAGGGACTTCGCCCCGATCAGGGCGCGCGCCTCGACGGCACTGAGATCGCAAGGTTCGCTCAAGGCAGGCCCCTCCATTGGCATGACGCGGCGCAAGGGCCGCGTCTCGTCAGCCAGATCGACAGGAGGCCAAGCTGGCATCGCGGGGACAGGCCTCGCAATGCACAGGATTGCATCGACCCGATGCGCCGGCCGGCGGTCGGGCCGATGGCCGGCTCGCGGGCCAAGATCGGGCCGCTTCGCCTACTGCATATTTGGCGGCAGAAGGTAAAGCGTCATGGCGAAAATCAGATAGACCATCAGCAGGAGCACGCCGACGAACCAGGTCGAGCGACCACCGCTGGTCGTCAGGAACGCGGTCAGCGTGGAAATGAGCACCATGACCACCGCGCCCGGCCAGAACAGCAAATTCATCGGCGCTGGACCGATGACGTAGCTGAGCAGGACCAGCACCGGAGCGACGAAGAGCGCGATCTGGGATGCGCTTCCCAAGGCGATGCCCACGCTCAGGTCAAGCCGGTTTCTGCTCGCGCCGGAGAACGCCGAGGCCATTTCGGCAGCGCCGCCGACCAGCGCCACGACGATGAATCCTACAAACGCAGGCGTCATTCCCAACGCAACAGCGGCTTGCTGGACGGATTCGATGAAGACTTCGCTGACCAGTGCCACGAGGACCGTAACGCCGGCCAGGGTCGCGAGAGCCAAGCCCAGCGGAAATGCCTCTTCGCCGGCCTCCGCTGTATCCGTGCTGCCGAAGAACTCCCGGTGTGACTTCAGCGAGAATACCAAGCCCAACGCATAGGTCCCGATCAGCAGCACCGACAGACCCACGCTCAATTGATGGGCGAAGCTCGATGACGCCACGGAGCCCGCATCGGGAACGATCGACGGAGCCAGCATGGCGACAACGGCAAGAAAGAGAAGGCTCGTTTGGAGGCGGGCACTGACCCGATTGTAGTCCTGCACATGGTATTTGAGACCGCCGATCAGAAATGACGCCCCCAGCATGAACAGAGTGTTGGTCACGATCGCTCCGGCGATGGACGCCTTCACCAACGTGAATTCACCGGCGCGTAGCGCGGCCAGCGCAATGATCAGCTCGGTCAGGTTGCCCAACGTGGCGTTGAGAAGGCCGCCCACGGCATCACCTGTCTTCACGGCAACGGACTCCGTCGCGTGACTCAGCAACGTCGCCAAGGGTACGAGTGCAAGTACGGCAAGCACGAACAGGAGTGTATGTGCTTCGGGCTTGAGGCGCTGGGCGATGAATACTGCGGGTACCATCGCCAACAGCCAGAGAATGGCATTGTGGCGGATTTCTCGGAGCAGCGGCGCAATCATTGCCATCAGGTAGGCCTTCCCTGTCTTGGAACTGGCACCTTCGTTTGGGCTCCGGGCGTCACTCCAGGCGTTCTCAGTTGAACCTTATTTCTCGTCAGTAAAATCGATCTCCGTMGCGCGGAGCGCTTGGACGCTGCCCGCTGCAACAAGACCGGTCAGGACGATGCGTCCAATCACCAATCCGAGCCCGATCATGACAACCAGCACTCCGGACAGAATTGGCCCTATCACACGGAATTGTTGCGCGAGGGCGAAGAAAGAGGCGCGCCTTTTCTCTTTGKGCTCCATCAGATGAAACCTCGTAAGATTAKGCACCCACACGCCCCCAAGCAGACCGCGGCAGCCTTCCATTATAGTAAGGCAAGCGCTTCCATCTGTGCGTCGAACGCTAGAACAAGGCGTCGGCCACCGAACGGGTCGAAAGCTGCCATGAGCGAATTTCCGACTGCCGGAACTGTCTATCGATCGTATTCACCGGTCAAGATCGCCGTTTCGGATGGATTAATCTGTTCTCGCGAAGATGGGTGCGCCGCCGGTACGCTGACGAGCGCGTTGGAGAGTATTCGACTTTCTGCCAGTCGCCAGCGGAACCGGACATGCCGATTCCCGGGCACATCATCGAATGCCAGAACGTTAGTTTACAGGGCTTACGTTCATTGTACTGTGTTCTGCGTGTCAGCCAACGATGAGCCGTGGTTGTTCGGCCAATCGGATAGGCAGGCACTTGGAACTCGTCTTCCGCTACGTCCACCGGAGATCCAGCCCATTCTCGTCGCATTTCCGACGTGGTCCAGAATGGGCTGAGTACTACACACCACACGAGGCTCTTGCAGCAAACTGTTTAAGGGGGCAGATCGATGGACGGGAAGGCTCCAAACCTCGGTCGCCCCTCGACCATGATCGACAATGCCATTCGGGTCGGTCTGGTTGCCCTGCTGGTCTATGCCTGCGCACGGATCGTGCTTCCCTTTGCATTCCTTTTGAGTTGGTCAGCGATCCTGGCGGTGATGCTGTATCCGCTCCATCTGCGCTTGATGCCGCGGCTCGGGAATCGTGGATCGGCGCTGCTGATCGGACTGATCGGCGTCGTGTTGATGCTGGGGCCGATGGTGATTGCGGTGACGTCGCTTGCGACGACGCTCTATTCGCTGATCTCGACCTTGCAGAGCCAGAACGTAACCATCCCACAGCCACCCCTATGGCTCGATGGCACCCCTTTGATCGGCAAGAAATTAACGGAGATCTGGACACTCGTCGCCTCCAACCTGCCGGCGGCGCTGGCAAAATACGGCCACCTGCTCAGCGGGCCCTTGGCATGGCTGGCTACGTTCGCTGGTGGCCTTGCCGTTGGCGAACTCTCATTCGTTCTTTCCTTCGCGATCGCCGCGGTACTCATTGTCTACGGCAAGGACGCAGCAACGTTCGCTAGACGCCTGTTGACACGCGTCACAGGGAGCAACGAGCGCGCGGTGCAACTGGTCACGCTGACCGCAGCCACGATCCGCGGCGTGGGACTCGGGGTTGTTGGCGTTGCTCTGATCCAGTCATCGCTTTTAGGCCTGGGCTTCTTCGCCATAGGAATTCAGGCAGCCGGTCCCTTGACCCTTGTTGCGCTCATATTGGGCATCATGCAGGTGCCGCTGATTTTGCTGACGCTGCCTGTGGTCGGCTATGTCTTCATTTACGAAGCAACGCAGCCGGCAGTCATCTTTCTGATCTGGAATATTGTCGTCGGTCTCGGCGACAACATTCTCAGACCATTGATGCTCGGCAGAGGGCTGAATGTGCCGATGCCGGTCATTCTGATGGGCGTTATCGGCGGCATGATCGTCGACGGGCTCCTCGGACTATTCGTCGGGCCCGTTCTTCTGGCCGTCAGCTACGTGTTGCTGCTGGAATGGCTGCAGCAACACCCGGTGTGAATTGCTCTCCTGCGGCGTCCTTACCTCGATCGCAGGCAGCGCCGCACCGGCGGAGACGCGCCTGACGCCCTCCGTCGAAGGCGGCAAGCGCAATGGCCGCGAATGCACCGGCGCTTGCTCTAGGCTGCGCGCTTCAGCGCTTCGCCGAGCAGGGACACCATGTCGTCGATCTGCCCGGGCTCGACGATCAGCGGTGGCGACAGAGCGATGATGTCGCCGGTGACACGGATCAGCAGCCCCTTCTCGAAGCAGTCGACGAAGATGTCATAAGCCCGCGCCCCGATCGCTCCAGCGCGCGATTCGAGCTCGATGCCGACGACGAGGCCGATGGTGCGGATATCGATCACATGCGGAGCGCCCCTGAGGCTATGCATCGCCTCCTGCCATTTCGCCGCGAGCTCGGCGGCGCGCGTCAGGAGCCCCCCTTCGGCATAGATGTCGAGCGTCGCGAGACCAGCGGCGCAAGCGATCGGGTGGCCGGAATAGGTGTAGCCATGGAACAGCTCGATCGCAGCCTCCGGACCGGTCATCAGCGCATCATGCACCTTGCGGCTGGCGAAGACGGCGCCCATCGGCACCGCACCATTGGTCAGCCCCTTGGCCGTCGTCATGATGTCCGGCACCACGCCAAAATACTCGGCCGCAAAGGGCGTGCCGAGACGGCCGAACCCGGTGATGACCTCGTCGAAGATCAGCAGGATGCCGTGACGCGTCGCAATCTCGCGCAGGCGCTGCAGATAGCCCTTCGGCGGCAACAGAACGCCGGTCGAGCCTGCGACGGGCTCGACGATCACCGCCGCGATCGTTTCCGCGCCATGCAGCGCGACCAGGCGCTCCAGATCGTCGGCAAGTTCGGCGCCGTGCTCCGGGAGCCCCTTCGTGTAGGCATTGCGGGCAAGATCATGCGTATGGCGCAGATGATCGCTGCCCGGAAGCTGCGGGAAGACACGCCGGTTATTGACCAGTCCACCGACAGAAATGCCGCCGAAGCCGACGCCGTGATAGCCGCGCTCGCGGCCGATCAGGCGGGTTCGCGTCCCCTGCCCGATCGCGCGCTGATAGGCGATGGCGATCTTGAGAGCCGTATCGACTGATTCCGAGCCCGAACCGGTGAAGAAGACGCGATCGAGTTTCGCCTCTCCGGCCCCTGGCGCCAGGGCGGCGAGGCGCTCGGCGAAGTCGAAGGCGATCGTGTGCCCCATTTGGAAGGACGGCGCATAATCGAGGGTCGAAAGCTGGCGCTCGACCGCTTCCGTGATCTGGCGGCGGCCATGTCCGGCATTGACGCACCAGAGCCCGGCCGTGCCGTCGACCACCTTGCGACCATCATCGGTGGTGTAGTGCATGCCCTGGGCCGAGGCGAGGAGCCGCGGCGCGGCCTTGAACTGCCGGTTGGCGGTAAAGGGCATCCAGTAGCTGTCGAGCGAGCGGGCGTTCTGCAATGAGGCTGGCGGAGTGTTGGCGGTCATGGCGTGCTCCCTTGTCTGCCTGCCACAAGCCACGTTCCGTCATTGCCAACAAGTCTGTTTCGGATGAAACATAAGACGCTGATTTATAAGGAGACAAAGATAGATCGATGCAGATATTGAACAGAAGGAACAGCGGGTGATCGGCATCGATGTCGGAGGGGTGACTGCGCCATGCCGGTAAGCTCCGACACGAAAATGAGCTCATTTGGGGCCCGTGGGCGTCGGTTTGACAGATAAGCTGTCCCCTTCGCGTCAAACACAGTTGGCATATGTCCCACGGCAAGCGCACGGGACGAAGATGTGTCGAGGATCGTCGCGGGACAAGCACGGGTTGGCGGGGAGGAGAGTTCGGTGTCTGTGGACGTAGGTGCTCGCCTTAGATTCATCCGACAGAAATACAATCTATCGCAGCGCACGCTCGCTAGGCGTGTCGGCATAGCCAATTCGTCGATATCGCTGATCGAGTCGAACTCCATTAGCCCATCCGTTGGAGTCCTGAAGCGAATTCTCGATGGAGTTCCCATTGGACTCAGCGAATTCTTCTCAATGGAGCCTGACAGGCCGCAACAGACCTTCTATCAAGCCAGTGAATTGGTTGAGATTGGCAAGGGCGGGATTTCGTATCGGCAAGTGGGCGAGAGCCTGTTCGGTCGCGCACTTCAAATCCTGAAGGAACGCTACGAACCAGGGACCGACACAGGTCGTGTGCTGCTCGCCCATGATGGCGAAGAGGGCGGAATTGTCCTCATTGGCCGGCTGGAGGTCACGGTCGAGGATCAGCGCCGAATACTGGGCCCCGGCGATGCGTATTATTTCGATAGCCGAAGGCCGCATCGGTTTAGATGCGTGGGACCGGTTGCCTGCGAAGTTGTAAGTGCCTGCACGCCGCCATCGTTTTAGCCCCGAGTTTGGGCCGGTGACGCGCCAACCGTCGATCGCGGACGGCATCTGCGATTGGCCGTCCAGGCTGCCCTGGCCTGCGAACCGTCTGAGTGCCTGCATCCCCGGATATTGCTTGGCGTCCGTTAGGCAGTCATTGCACCGATCTCCTGACGCTGCGCGGCATGAGGCTGACGAGACCGAGCAGCGCCAGCGCGACACCGATCCAAAGCGGCGAGCGCAAACCATAACCGGCGACGATACCGATGCCACCGAACCAGGCGCCTGCTGCAAGACCGATATTGATGACCGATGTGTGGACTGTGTTCACCAATGGCCCGGGGTGCGCTGTCTTCATGACGCGTGAAATCATCGCCGGGTTCATGGGGACCCCGACCAATCCTATCGCAATGAAAGCAACGACGCTGACAATGCGGTGATCGGCAAAGACTGCGAATGTCGCGAGCGTCCCCGCCAATGCGATCAGGCCGCCGACGAGGATCGGAATCGTATGCTTGTCGGCGAAGCGCCCAACGATCGCGTTGCCGATGACGTTGGCTGCACCATAAGCGCCGAGCAGCAGGGGTACCGTGGCAGGAGAAAAGCCCGTCACATCCGTAAAGATCGGCGAGAAATAACTGAATGCGGCAAAGGTCGCGCCAATGATCAGACCGCTCGTGGCATAGGCCGCCCAAAGCTGGCCGTTTCGGAACGATGCCAGTTCAGTGCTCAAGCTGATTTGGGCCGATTTCCTGGATGCCGGAACCAATGCTGCTATGACAGCGGCACACAGCATCGCGAGCGCGACGACCAGCCAAAAGCTCGCTCGCCAGCCAAAGCGCTGGTCAATCAAGGTCGCAKCCGGCACGCCCAGGACCGTCGCGAGCATCAACCCGGCGAGCACGATCGATGAGGCCCGCCCTCTCGCGTCCGGTCGAACGACTTCGGCACAGATGGCCAACGACGCCCCGAAACATGCCGAACCGGCAACACCGGTGATGATCCGCGCGGCAACCATGATGCCATACCCATCCGCCGTCGCGGCGATGATCCCTCCAACACTGTAGAGCGCAAGCAAACCAAGCAGTGCGCGCCTGTTTGGAACTCCGAGTTTGAGAAGCGCGAGGGTCAGCAGCGGCCCACCGACGACCATCCCCGCCGCATAGATCGAGATCAGATACCCGACCTCGGCAATCGTTACGCCAAGCGCGGCCGACAGCGAGGGCATCATGCCGGCGACCATGAATTCCGATGTGGTCAGCGAAAAGATCGTCAATCCCAGGACATAGACCACTACCGGGAGTCCTTCCCGCACGGCCTGCGCTGTCGGCGTTCCGGAAGCCGAGCTCGCCGGGCTGCTGCGATCGACAGTGTCCATTGTCACTCAATCCATTCTATAATTCTCACTATAAAATTCGCTACCCGGCTTGCGTGCCATGGTCAAGGATTTATATAATTCACGCTACAGAAAGGAACACCATGGCAGTCCGAGGCCGCCCGCGCAGCTTTGCCCGTGACCACGCACTTCAGCGGATCATGGAAGTGTTCTGGGCCAAGGGGTATGAGGGCACTCAGCTCAACGACCTGACGGCAGCGATCGGGATTACGCCGCCGAGTTTTTATGCAGCCTTTGTCTCGAAGGAATCAGCGTTTCGGGAGGCGGTAGAGCTCTATGTGGCGACCGCAGGATCTGGCGCCCTGCGCGCGCTCGACGAAGGCACCACCGTACGGGAGTCGATCCGCGCCATGCTTCAGGCCAGCATCGACACGGCGCTCAGCGCACCACACTCTGGCGGCTGCCTGCTGATCCTCGGCGTGGTCAACTGCCAGATTGAAACCGAACCACTGCGCGAACTGCTCAGGAGCATTCGCGAGGAAACCGAGATGCGTATTCGCGCCAGGCTGGCTCGGGGCGTGGCGGAGGGTGACCTGGTGGGTTCGAGCAATATCCCGGTGCTGGCCAACTACTACAGCGCAGTGATGCAAGGCCTTTCAATGCAAGCTCGCGACGGCGCCACGAGAGACGAGCTCGAGGCGCTCATCGCTCCGTCAATGACCCCGCTGCACGTGTAGATCGCAGGCCGACCTGCCCAAACCATGCCCCCGAGAGGTCGAAACACGATGGAAGAACAGGTCAATCGTTCKATCCGCGATCATGCTACGTCCACTGGCAAGGTGGTGGTGCCCGCCGTGCTCAAGGACGATGTCGAACAGTTCCATTATGCCCCGGCGCGGCGCGCTGGAGATTTCGTATTTCTGTCCGGGCTTGTCGCCAGCAACAGGCAATCGACAGCGATGGACGCCGAGCGCTTTTGTAGCGAATTGCGTCGTGTCTTCACATTGATGGAACAGCTTCTGAACGCATGCGGGGCGCGTGTGGATGATGTCGTGGAACTTCAGATGTTTCATGTGCTCGGCAGCGACCGACTGGCGTTGGACAAAGCAGGACAACTGGCCGCGATTGCGGCCGTCCGGGACGAGTTCTTTCCCGCCCCCTATCCCGCCTGCGTCGAACTGGCCGTCGCTGAACTCAACGCGGCAGATGGGCTGGTGGAGATCAAGGCGACGGCATTTGCCCCCCTATTGCCTCGTGACCAGATGTAACGTGGTGAGCGCTCGACGCGCCTGGTTGCAAAGCGATGAATAGCAAACAAGACGACGAGCGATGAGCGAAGCCAAACAGGCCTTGGCAACAGCGACTATCTTACGGCCGGACGGAAGTGTTGCTTCTATCCATGACAGATGTCCCTTGCGGCAAGCGGATTGCATCCTCATCGGTGAGCATGGCTCTCCGATTTCATCGACAATGACAGCCCCAATGCCATGGCTGCCAGCACCGAGGCGACGAAGCCGAGATTGTTCGAGCCCAGCCACTCAATCCCTAGACCGCCGATGGAACCCGATAGTGCGATGGCGAGGTACAGGATTGCCTGGTTGAGCGAAACGAGAACACCGGCGGCTTCAGGCTTCAGGGAGATCAGTCGGTGCTGTTGCGGCGTCGTAATGGCGAAGGCGGCGATGCCGTACACCGCGATCAATGCAAAGGCCCATGCCAGGTTATCGGTGGTCAATCGCAGGACGACCAGGCTGAGGATGAGCCAGACCAAGGCGATCGCCACCACCCTGCGGCCGCCAAAGCGGTCGGCGAGCATACCGGCGCCCAGGTTCGCGACAGTGCCAACCACGCCAAGCGTTGTCATGAGCCCCGCAAGGTAGAGACTGTTTCCCTGCGTCGCCGTTTCAAAGATGACGCCCATATAGGTGTAGGGCATATACACAGCGGTGAAGGCCAGCAGGGTCACTCCGAGGACCGCAGCGATTTGAGGCTCGAGCAGGAACCGCAATTGCTGGCGTAACCCCGGTGCTGTCGCGATCGTCGTTGTCTTCGGGACGGAGATGACGATCCCGATGACGCCAACCACGGCCAGTCCGGTTGCAAGCCACATGGTCKACCGCCAGCCGAACATCCCGCCGAACGCTGTACCCAAGGGTGCCCCAAGCGCAGTCGCCGCAGTGAAGCCGCTCACGACCAAAGCAATGGCTCGGCCCCGGTGTGCTGGCGAAACCATCGCGGCAGCAGTTACGGTGGCGGTCGGCACAAATAATCCAACGCCGAGAGCAGCCACGACCTGACCGGCCAGAACATGAGCATAGGACGGCGCAAGCGCAGTCCAGACACTCCCGGCAAGATAAGTCACCACTGCGGCGACCAGTACGGTTCTTCGGTCCCATCCCCCGGTGGACGTCGTCAGGACTGGGCCCGCGAGTGCGCAGGTCAACGCGAAGATCGTGATGACCTGCCCCGCGACGGACGGCGCGATCTTGAGCGAACTGCTGAGAAGGGGCAGCAAGCCCGCCAAGACGAACTCGCCGGTCCCGACGACAAAGACACCGAATGCGAGCATCGAAACCGGGAGCCATGGGCTCTTGGCCTGCGGCCGATCGACTTCACGTGGAGTTTGCAGCGGCGCAGCGACCATGAATGGACCTTTCCGGCCCGGCGATGTCAGCACCGATGCCAAGTTGTTTGGTTGAACAATTGGGATATGAGCGGGCAGCCGGCGCGGCGGCGCGGCTCATCAAGACGTTCGGCCTCAAGCGCACGAAGCCGTTCGATGAGAGGTCCTTTAGGGGCCCGGCAGGATGAACTTCAGGTCTTCAAGGAAGGTTCGGAAAGCTGGCGACAACCCGTCTCGCCTCGCCAACAAATCCGCAGATCGGCCACGAGCGGCAGGTCGCTGCTGGCGTTCCGGCTCTCCGGAGCGGAATGGGTCGCAGCTCATCTTAGACCCCGCGCCGCCCGGAGCCGCTGCCTGGATGCGAGCCGCGCCAGTTCGAACTGGTCGGCTTCCCCCATCAGGGCCGCCACATTGGCCGATGCCTGATACGAAGTAAGCTCAAAGGCGAGCTGCTCAATATCGGTGTCGGGCTGAAGCTCTCCCGCCCGCATCGCCTCGGTCGACAGATTGACGATGCACTGCCTCGCCTCGAGCCGATGATGCTCCACCCGATCGCGGATCCGTCCCGGACGCGTGCGGTATTCACTGCTCAGCGCGTGAACCAGGCAGCCGCCCGGAAGCGTTCTTTGCTCCACGAATGTGTACCAGCCCTCGATAAGAGCGATGAGACGCTCGACCGCGTTTGGCCTTGCCCTGGCGGGGCCAATGACGGCGTCCGTGTATAGCGACACGCCGTTCTCGATCGTCGCGAGCTGCAGCGCCTCTCTGTCGCCAAAGAGGATTTGGATGTTGCCTCGTGCAACCCCCGCATCAGCGGCCACGCGCCCGAACGTCAGACCGTCCAGCCCCTCGATGGAGGCGATCCGGGTTGCATGGTGAAGAATGTTGGCCCGGGCGCGGTCGCCGCGCTCCTTCCTCTTATCGCTCGTCATCATGTCACCTCACAGCTTGCAATAAATATACAGTCGTATGTATATTGTAAAGCCCGTACTGAAGGGATTGACCGGATGTTGTCCCTCTGAGAAGCGGCCGCCAGGCCCGTCGAACGCCGGGGCCAGACTCTCAAACGGACCTAAATGGCCCGCTGGGAACCGGAAACACACCGGCGCGCCTCAGTCGATCGTGGACTGGCACCGGACCTTGTCTGATAGTGAGCCGGCTGATGGCCGAAGTGCCCTACTATTGTTGTATTGCTGAATCAGCGCGGTATTGGCGGATGATCGGTCAGGACCGGAGGGTGGCATGAGCGATCCACGCGAGCATCAGCTCATCGATGCCGTCTACGAGGCAGCCCTTGTGCCAAGCCTCTGGCCATCCGTGCTCGCCAAATTCGCCGATATCTGCAGCGCGAAGGACGCGGTGCTTTGCACCGTCCGGGGCGAGGAGATGCGCTTCGTCAACTCCTCACCCGCGTTTGAGCAGCTCTGGCTCGATTTTCTCAGCCTCTATCCCGGGGCGTCCAACGAGCGGACCAAACGTCTGATGGCGCTGCAGCATCCCGGTTTTGCAACCGATGCCGACGTCTTCACCATGCAGGAAATGGCTCAGGACCCGATCTATCGCGACTTCTTCATCCCGCGTGGCTATGGCTTCGGCGTCGCGACCGCAATCGAGGTTCCGAGCGGCGACACCATCATCGTCCATGCCGAACGCGACTATGCATCGGGGCCGGTCGGGCGCGATCTCGTCACGCAGGTCGATCGCACGCGGTCCCATTTTGCTCGCGCCGGCATCCTGGCAGCGCGGCTCGACATGGAGCGTGCCCGCACCGTTGCCCACGCGCTCGAGATGATCGGCCTTCCTGCAGCCGTGCTCGGATGGCGCGGACAGGCCCTCGCTGCGAATCCGCTCCTCGTCAGGCTGATGCCGGATGTCGCGCAGGACCGCCCATCCCGGCTCGGGCTCGCCAATCCCTCTGCGGACCGCTTGCTTCTCCAGGCGTTCGCAGCCCTGGGCAAAGCGCCGCACGATGCCGCCGTCCGCTCGATCCCGATTGCCGCCGAGGGCGATAATCCGCCCTTCATCGCGCATCTCGTGCCGGTGACCGGGGCGGGTCACGATGTGCTGTCGCAAGCCCATGCGATTCTGGTCGTAACGCCGGTCGTCCCCGGAGAGGTCCCGACCGCTTCGGTCATCCAGGGCCTGTTCGACCTGACGCCGGCGGAGGCCAAGCTCGCTGCCTTGATCGCCGCCGGAAGCCGCCCCCGCGATGCCGCGCTCGCCCTCGGCATCGGTGAGGAAACCGTTCGGACCACTCTGAAGCGGGTCTTTGCGAAAACGGGCCTCGAACGCCAGGCCGATCTGGTCGGGCTCTTGCAGGGCGCCAGCCTCGGCGGGCGCGTTCTCCACACCCAGCCGTAAAGGGCTGCAACCCCCACGACGTCACCGATCTGAACGCCAGGCGGCTCAAGACAGCAATCTTGGGGTGGTTCTCCCCGCGGATGCTTACTCGCCCGCCGAACGTGCCAGGACCTGGCCATACCGTGCGTGGGAAAAGGCCTCGCTCCGCCTCAGTTCGGCGTCGAGAGCCTGCCCCTCCTCAGTCAGGCTATATTCGACATGGCGGACATTCTCGCTCAGGTCGCAACGGATGACGAAACCCTTGCCTTCAAGTGACTTGAGCCGGGCGGAAAGGACACGCGCGGAGATCGATCCGGGCAGCGCGCGGCGAAGCTCCGCAAACCGCAGCGCGTTATTCTGGCCGAGAGCCCAGATGATATGGCTCATCCATTCCTGGGCAAGGAACTTGAGCAAAGGTTCCACCCGGCATTTGCTATCGTCGACTTCAATTCTTTCAACCTTGTTCATGGCAAGCTTGCGGTATCCATAAGGTTACTACTGGTCGAGGCCGTATTGCAGCGCTAGCGTGCAGCCGTGTTCACTGCCGCGATGGAGGTTGGTTCATGGCTCGCGCAACTCCGGTTCCAGGTAAACTGCTGCTCTCTCCTCAGGATCACACCCTGATCCTGATCGACTTTCAATCGCAAATGTCCTTCGCAACGAAGTCGATCGATGCCGTGGCATTGCGCAACAACGCCGCCCTGATTTCCCATGCCGCCGCCGGCTTCGGCGTTTCGGCCATCCTGACCACCGTCGCCGAGAAGAGCTTCTCCGGGCCGATGTTCGAGGAGATCACGACCGCCTTCAACGGCCAGAAGCTGCTTGATCGCACCTCCATGAACACCTGGGAGGATGCCGCGGTGATCGCGCGCGTCAACGAGATCGGCAAGAGCCGCATCGTGCTTGCCGGCCTTTGGACCTCGGTTTGCATCGTCGGCCCGGCGCTCTCGGCCATCGACCAGGGTTTTGAAGTCTACGTCATCACCGATGCCTGCGGAGACGTCTCCGACGAAGCGCATGAGCGGGCCGTCGAGCGGATGGTACAGGCCGGCGCCCGTCCGATGACCGCGTTGCAATATCTGCTCGAGTTGCAGCGCGACTGGGCGAGGACGGACACCTACGATCTCACCACCGGCATCGCCAAGAAGTTCGGCGGGGCCTACGGTCTCGGCATCATCTACGCCAAGACGATGTTCGGCGCACAAGAGGGACATTGATCATGCCCAAGGTCAGCACGAAGGACGGTCTCGAAATCTTCTTCAAGGACTGGGGTCCGAAAGACGCCCAGCCCATCGTCTTCCACCATGGTTGGCCGCTCAGTTCGGACGACTGGGACGCGCAGATGCTGTTCTTCCTCGCGAAGGGCTACCGCGTCGTCGCCCATGACCGGCGCGGCCATGGCCGTTCGACCCAGACCGGAGACGGTCATGACATGGACCATTACGCGGCCGATGCCGCGGCGGTGGTCGAGCATCTCGACCTGCGAAACACCGTTCATGTCGGCCATTCGACCGGCGGTGGCGAGGCGCTGCACTACACGGTCCGCCATGGCAAGGGCCGCGTCGCCAAGCTGGTGCTGATCGGCGCGGTGCCCCCGCTGATGCTGAAGACCGCGGCCAATCCGGGCGGGCTGCCGATCGAGGTCTTCGACGGCTTCCGGCAGGCGCTCGCCGCCAATCGCGCGCAATTCTTCCTCGATGTGCCGAGTGGGCCCTTCTACGGCTATAATCGCCCGGGCGCGAACCCGTCACAGGGCATCATCCGGAATTGGTGGCGCCAGGGCATGATGGGGGGCGCCAAGGCGCATTACGACGGCATCAAGGCCTTCTCGGAGACCGATTTCACCGAGGATTTGAAGGCGGTCGAGGTGCCGACACTGGTGATGCATGGCGATGACGACCAGATCGTGCCGATCGCCGACGCGGCCCTGCTCTCGATCAAGCTGCTGAAGCACGGCACGCTCAAGGTCTACGAGAAGCTCCCGCACGGGCTCTGCACGACCCATCCGGAGCTGGTCAACGCCGATCTGCTCGCTTTCGTGAAAGGCTGATTGTCGGGCGGCCAGAGCCCAAGGGAGGTCGATATGAAGCCCTATCTGCTGGCCCTGGGGGCCGGCCTGCTGGTCGGCATCATCTACAGCCTGCTAAATGTCCGCTCGCCAGCGCCACCGGTGGTGGCGCTGATCGGTCTCCTCGGCATCCTGGCCGGGGAGCAGATCGTGCCGATCGCCAAGCGCGTCCTGGCGGGCGAGCGGCTCAGCATCAGCTGGCTCAGGAGCGAATGCGGCGAGCACCTTTTCGGCGCCCTGCCCGCGCGCTCCGCCGAAAAGCAGGCCGAACGCAACGATGCCGGCAGCAAGCCTTCATGAACCCGACCCGCAGACAGACCACGCTCGGCGGCGCGGCCGGCGCGCTTTCCACGCTGCTCGGCGGCCGGGCCGCCGCCCAGACATCGACGACAGGACAAGCCGCCATGACCGCCGACCTTCTTCTCGTGAACGGACGCTTCAGCACTCTGGACCGCAGAAACCCCGATMCGCAGGCGGCTGCCATCTCCGATGGCCGTTTCATCGGTGTCGGAGCGGAACAGGACATGCGCGCTCTGGCCGGCCCGACGACTGCGATCGTCGACCTCGGCGGCCGGCGTGTCATTCCGGGGCTGATCGACAGCCATATGCACATCATCCGCGGCGGGCTGAACTACAATATGGAGTTGCGCTGGGACGGCGTGCGCTCGCTTGCCCAGGCGATGGAGATGCTGAAGCGCCAGGTCGCGGTGACCCCGCCGCCACAATGGGTGCGGGTGATCGGCGGCTTCACCGAACATCAATTCGCCGAGAAGCGTTTGCCGACGCTCGACGAGATCAACGTGATCGCCCCCGAGACGCCGGTCTTCATCCTGCATCTCTATGACCGCGCCCTGCTCAACGCCGCGGCCCTCCGCGCCGTCGGTTACGGCAAGGAGACGCCCGATCCACCGGGCGGCGAGATCCAGCGCGATGCAAACGGCAACCCGACCGGACTGCTGATTGCCAAGCCCAACGCCAACATCCTCTATGCCACCTTGGCGAAGGGCCCCAAGCTCCCGCCCGAGTACCAGCTCAACTCGACGCGCCATTTCATGCGCGAGATGAACCGGCTCGGCGTGACCAGCATCATCGATGCAGGCGGCGGCTTCCAGAACTACCCGGATGACTACGCAATCATCGAGAAACTGCATGCCGCAGGCGAGCTGACCTTGCGGCTCGCCTATAATCTCTTCACGCAGAAGCCGAAGGAGGAGCTCGCCGATTTCGCGGGCTGGGCCAACCAGGTGAAACCCGGCCAGGGCGATGATCTCTATCGCCATAATGGCGCTGGCGAGATGCTGGTCTATTCGGCCGCGGATTTCGAGGATTTCAGGGTCGAGCGACCGGACATGCCGTCCACGACGGAGGGCGATCTCGAACCCGTCGTGCGGCTGCTCGCCGAGAACCGCTGGCCCTGGCGCCTGCATGCCACCTACGATGAGACCATCACCCGCGCGCTCGACGTCTTCGAGAAGGTCAACCGCGACACGCCCTTGCAGGGGCTGCACTGGTTCTTCGACCATTGCGAGACGATCAGCGATCGCAACATCGATCGCATCGCAGCGCTCGGCGGCGGCATCGCCGTGCAGCACCGGATGATGTTCCAGGGCGAGGATTTCGTCGAACGTTATGGCGCCAGGGCGGCCGAGCGCACACCGCCGATCGCGCGCATGCTCGAGGCCGGCGTCCCCGTCGGTGCCGGCACCGACGCGACCCGCGTCGCGAGCTATAACCCCTGGGTCTCGCTCGCCTGGCTCGTGACCGGCAAGACGCTGGGCGGCCTCAGGCTCTACCCGCAGCGCAACCTGCTCGACCGCGAAAGCGCGCTTCGGCTCTGGACGCAGGCCAATACCTGGTTCTCGACTGAGGAAGGCAAGAAGGGCCAGATCAAGACCGGCCAGCTTGCCGATCTCGTCGTGCTCGATCGCGACTACATGACCGTGCCGGAGGATGAGATCCAGGACATCGAGAGCGTGCTAACGCTGCTCGGCGGCAAGCCGGTTCACGGCACCGGCGACTATGCCGGGCTTGCCCCGCCACTGCCGCCGGCCATGCCGGACTGGTCGCCGGTCAGGACCTTCGGCGGATATCAGAAGCGTGCGGGCATGGATGACCGCAAATATGCCTTCGCGGCCGCCTGCGGCTGTGCCAGCGCGTGCGGCGTCCACGGACACGCACATGCTTCGGCCCTGGCCGCAACCGTGCCGGTGCGCGACGAGGGTTCGTTCTGGGGAGCACTGGGCTGCTCCTGCTGGGCCTTCTGAGCGCACGAAGGGATCGATCATGCCCGGTTCGCCACTCTCTTCCGCTCAGCACGCCGTCGAACGGCTCCTTGGCCAGCCCTGGCTGGTTGTTCTCGCCCGCGTCGCTGTGGCGCTGCCCTTCATGCTCAGCGGCATCGCCAAGCTGTTCGATTTCGCGGGAGCGACCGCCGAGGTCCGCGGTCTGACCGGGCTCGAGCCTGCCGCATTCTTCGCCACGCTCGTCATCCTGACGCAGCTCGGCGGTTCCGCATTGCTGATTGCCGGCGGCCGCTATGCCTGGATCGGCGCGGCGGCGCTGGCCGGCTTCACGATCCTCGCGACACTCTATGCCCATGCCTTCTGGCTGAAGCCCGCGGGCGAGCGCTTCCTGCATCAGAACATCTTCTTCGAGCATGTCTCGATTGCCGGCGGGCTGGCGCTGCTGGCAGTGCTTTCCGCCCGTTCGAGCCGGGGAGCACGAGTCTGATGACCCAAGTGCCGCACGATACCGCAGCCAGACCGGCGTCTTCGGCCTTCGCGCCGCTACGGCACTCCGTCTTCGCCGTACTCTGGGCGGCCACGGTCCTAGGCAATGTCGGCTCCTTCATGCGCGACGTCGCAAGCGGCTGGCTGGTCACCGATCTCTCCGGCTCGCCTGCGGCTGTCGCCATGATCCAGGTCGCCGGTACCTTGCCGATCTTCCTCCTCGCGATCCCGGCCGGCGTGCTCTCCGACATCGTCGACCGCAGGAAATTGTTGATCGGCGTCCAGCTGCTGCTGGGCTGCACCAGCGCTGTCCTGATGACGCTGGCCCTGACCAACCGGCTGACGATCGAACTTCTGGTCGGGCTGACCTTCATCGGCGGTGTCGGCGCGGCCTTGATGGGGCCGACCTGGCAATCGATCGTCCCCGAGCTCGTGCCGATGACCGAGCTGCGCAATGCCGTCGCCCTGAACTCGCTCGGCATCAACATTGCCCGCGCGATCGGCCCTGCCGCCGGCGGCGCGCTCCTGGCGGCCTTTGGTGCCGCCTCGACCTATGGCGCCGACGTCCTGAGCTATGTCTTCGTCATCGCGGCACTGGTCTGGTGGCAGCGCCCCGCCGGCGCCGATGACGAGCTCCGCGAACATTTCGGCGGCGCTTTCAGGGCGGGGCTGCGCTACGCCCGCGCCAGTCGAGAGCTTCACCTGGTTCTTCTGCGGGCCGTCCTGTTCTTCGCCGGCGCCAGCGCCATTTGGGCGCTGTTGCCCCTCGTTGCCCGACAGCTGCTCGGCGGGGGCGCCGGTTTCTATGGCCTCCTTCTCGGAGCTGTAGGAGCCGGCGCGATCGCAGGGGCCATCGTGCTCCCGCGGATCCGGGCCCATCTCGATGCCGACGGCATCATGCTCGGCGCCGCGCTCGTCACGGCCGCCGTGACGGCGGCGTTGGCGGCGGTGCCACCGCAATGGCTCGCCATTCTCATGCTGCTCGTCCTGGGCGGCGCCTGGATCGCTGCGCTGACGACGCTGAACGGCACGGTACAGGCCATTCTGCCAAACTGGGTGCGCGGGCGCGGCCTGGCGATCTACCTCACGATCTTCAACGGCGCGTCGGCCGCCGGAAGCCTGCTCTGGGGGCTTGTTGCCGAAGCAATCGGGCTGCATGCCACCTTGCTCGTCGCAGCACTCGCGCTCGCGCTGGTCGCCGTTGCGGTCCTGCGCCTGCGGCTACCGGCGGGCGAGGCCGATCTCACCCCCTCGACCCATTGGCCGGAGCCGGCGATCGCCGATCCGGTCGAACACGATCGCGGCCCCGTCACCATCACGATCGAGTACCGTGTCGCTCGCGAAAGCCGGGCCGCCTTCCTCGAGGCGGTGGCGCGGCTCGCTCCGGAGCGGCGCCGGGACGGCGCCTTCGCCTGGGGCGTCAGCGAGGATGCCGCCGACCCCGACTGCATCCTTGAATGGTTCATGGTCGAGTCCTGGGCCGAGCATCTGCGTCAGCACAGGCGTGTCTCGCAGGCCGATGCCGATATCCAGGCGGAAGTCACGAAATTCCATACAGGCCATGACAAACCGGTCATCCGGCATTTCCTGGGCTTGCAAGCGCGCCCCAACTCCGTTCCAGGCCAATAACCAGGGAGGCGCCTGCGCTGTTCAGGCGCGTTCAACACCGCGTGGGGAAGGTCATAGATCTCGCAGCGGAAGATACATCGATGCTTGTGCAAGTGATGGCTTGAATTCTGCCGGCGGCTTCGTCCATGATGACCTGTGTCCGAAGATGCTGGAGTGTAATGTGGTACCGCAACACGACAGAGGCCAAGCCACTTTCCCGGCAATTCTGCACCATTCAGGCGGTGCAAACCCTCCCAGAACAACTTCTCTTCGATCTGGCATGCTGACCCGCCTCGCCGCGGCGGCGTTCACGCTGGCCGCAGCAGGCTGCGCCGGAACCAGTGAAAATGCAGGCAGCTCGTCCGCCGGTGCCGCAGCTGGACCGAGCAGCATCCCGCGCGAGCGCCTGATCGGGAAATGGGGCATCGCCTCCTTCCACGCCGACAAGGACCGCAAGCGGACCGAGGCCCAGGCCAAGGCCCAGTGCAACATGCCCTACTCGATCACCAAGGGCCCGACCGACGGCGTCATGATGCATGTCGCCGACGATCCCAAGCTCTATGAGCTCAAGCTCAAGGGCGGACCGGGCGGCAGAAACTTCCTCGGCTTCGAGGCTCCCGCCGGGGACCCGCAGGATCGCGAAATCCTGTCCGCGACMGACAGGGAGCTGGTCATGCGCTTCGTCGATCCCGACGCGCATCGCCGCTATGGAACCTTCATCTTCGTGCGCTGCGGAGCCTGAGCGCATCTTACAATCCGGGAGTGAGCAGTATGCGGGTAAGCGGACGGAAGCAGACAATCGCTGGAACCTGCCTCGGCCTTGCGGCTCTGGCCTTGGGTGCTGTCGCGACACTGCCCGGCAGCGCATTCGCGGCCCCCAAGGCCGGCGAGGCGGAGACCCTCGACATCGGTGACGAGCCGGGGCGCATTTCGGGTGAGGAAACCGTTGTCGCCGACGGCCCCTACGCGCGTCAGGCCGTGCTGTTCCGCTCCAACGAGCCGCCGGGAACCGTGGTGATTCATACCTCGGAACGCTTCCTCTATGTCGTCCAGGGCAATAACCGCGCTCTGCGCTACGGCATCGGCGTCGGCCGTGAAGGCTTCCAGTGGTCGGGCCTGGTCAAGATCAGCCGCAAGGCGGAATGGCCGGACTGGCGCCCGCCGCCGGAGATGATCGCACGCCAGCCCTATCTGCCGCGCTTCATGGCCGGCGGTCCGGGGAACCCGATGGGAGCGCGAGCGCTCTATCTCGGCTCGACGGTTTTCCGGGTCCACGGCACCAACCAGCCTGAGACCATCGGCCAATCGATTTCGTCCGGCTGTTTCCGCCTCGCCAATGGCGACATCATCGATCTGTATGAGCGCGTCCCGCTCAACACCAAGGTCGTCGTCCGGCACGGTGCAAGTCTCTGACACGGTGCAAGTCTCTGACTTGCGCGAGCCCCCTGCCAATTCCGCAATCTGTCCCAACCGGAGACCGATGGTCATGCTGAACGCGGCCAAGACCTACCTTCGCAGCGCGCTTGCCTGTTTCGCGGCCGTCACGCTCTGGGGAGCGGCGCAGCCGGCCGCAGCCGGAACGCTCGACACCGTCAGGCAGCGCGGCACCCTGCAATGCGGCGTCAGCGAAGGCCTGATCGGCTTCTCCGAGAAGGATGCGCAAGGCGCGTGGTCGGGTTTCGATGTCGATTTCTGCCGGGCCGTCGCGGCCGCGATTTTCGATGATCCGGCCAAGGTCAGCTTCGTACCGCTTTCGGCGAGCCAGCGTTTCGACGCGCTGCGCGCCGGCCAGGTCGACCTGCTCTCGCGCAACTCCAGCTGGACTCTGGCGCGCGAGGCCGAGCTCGGCCTGTCTTTCGCCGGCGTGACCTATCACGACGGCCAGGGCTTCATGATCATGAAGTCGGTGACGGCAACCTCGGCGCTCGAACTCGACCGCACCAAGATTTGCGTCGAAGCGGGCACGACGACGCAACTCAACCTCTCCGACTTCCTGCGCTCGAACTCGATAACCTATGAAGAGCGTGCCTTCCCGACGGCTGCCGCTGCTCTCGCGGCCTTCCAGGCTGGCGAATGCAATGTGCTGACGCGCGACCAGTCGGCGCTCTATGCCGAACGCCTGAAGCTTCCTCGCCCCGCCGATGCCGTCATCCTGCCTGACGTGATCTCGAAGGAGCCGCTTGGCCCGGTGACGCGCGGTGACGATTTCGCCTGGTTCACCTTCGTCAAATGGGTGAATTTTGCTCTCGTGAACGCCGAGGAGCTTGGCATCACCTCAACCAACACGGCCGAGGCCCTGGCCTCCGCCAAGCCTGACGTCCGTCGCTTCATCGGCGCCGAGGGTGGTTTCGGCAAGATGCTCGGGCTCGACAATGCCTGGGCCATTCGGGCCGTGAAGGCCGTCGGCAACTACTCTGAACTCTACGAGCGCAATCTTGGTGTGAAATCCCGCCTCGGCATCCCGCGTGGCTTGAACCAGCTCTGGAGCATGGGCGGAATCCTGTACGCTCCCCCGCTGCGCTGAATCCGCTGAACGCGGCGAAGTCCTCAACCGCTGCCCCTCCGGCTACCCCACGCAACATGACCGCCATGGCCGACCGGCCACGGAGGCCATGTTGCGTGGGAGCCGTCGTTAATCTCATGGAAACCAACGAAACCGCGAACGCCGTATCTCAGGGTTTTCCCTATCGACGGTTGTCCGTGCTGCAGGCAGCATCTGCAGATTCGGCAGAAACACGGGTGATTCGGCGCAAGGCGAGAACAGAAGCGTAGGACCAAGGGCCACCGCAACCGGAGGGCATCATGAGAATGATGTACCGTTGGGTCGTGCCTACGAGTGGCCTGCCAGCCTGCGGAGCAGCAAGCGTCGGGCTGCTCTTGTCCTCCCTCCCGCTCGGCGCCCAGACGGTCGGGCCGAGCCCACCGACGATCACGGCGACGATCAATGTCACGGCGGGCACCACGACCGTCGTCGGCAGCACGAATGTCGCGACGCCCGGTGCCACGAACGCAAGCAACGTCACCGGTGGCACGCTCGTCATCGACAGTCTGGCGGTGCCCCTTCCCGGCCCGATTACCTTTCAGGCATTGAACGGCAATGCGCTCCAGGCCAATGGCGGCGCGATCACCGTGCCGAACGGCAATCTCAGCATCCTGACCCAAGGCGGCCACGCAGTTCTCGCCAATGGTGCCGCCAGTAGCGCAACTCTCAACGGCGTCTCGATCACGACGACTGGCGTTGGAGCAGGACTTGTCGCGATCGGCGGCAGAATCGACGCCACGAACGTCATCGTCAACAACACCGCGACCGCAACCCCGACCATCTCGGCAGGCCATGGCGCGATCGCGGAGGGCGGCGGCACCGTCAATCTGCACAGCGGCACGAGCATCACGACGGCTGCGTTCAACTCCGTCGGTCTCGGGGCTTCGGGCACCGGCAGCCGCGTCATTGCGGACGTTCTCATTCCGGTCACGATGAATGGCGGCGGCTCGATGGGGATCTATCTCCATGACGGCGGCCAGGTCAGCATCCTTCCCCGGTCGACGTTTCAAATGAACGGCACCGGCAATGTCGGCATAGGCGTCGACAATACGGCGGTGGCGCTCGGCACCATCGGCAACGGATTGACCGTCAATCTCAACAATGCCTCCGGTGGGCCAGGCAGCACCGGCCTTTTCGCCGTCAACGGTGGCTCGCTCAACATCGCGGACGTGACAGTTCAGGGTCCGAATGCAGCCGCCGGCGCCTGGGCGCGAGCGAACAGCAGCATCACGCTCTCGGGGCGCAGCGTCATCACCATCAACTCGGAGCAGGGCCCGAACGCCTATGTGCTCCAAACGGCCAATCTCGCGACCGCTGCAGGGCCCGTCGGCTCGGTCTTCAGCTTGGTCGGCGCGATTCCGGTCAGCGGCCTGCTGGCACAGGGAGCCGGAGCCCTGATCACCAGCACCGGCACGACCATCACTGTGACCTCGAGCAATGCTGCGGCCGGCGCCGATGCCGGCCTCGGCGGCACCGTCGACATGACCGACAACACGATCACCACGACGGGGACGAACGCTTTTGGCATCCGCGTCGATTCCAACGGCACCGTCATCGGGCGCGCTTCGCGCGTGACGACCTCCGGAGCAGGCGGCGCCGCCCTCTTCATCAACGGCGGGCCGGGCTTGATCGACCTGACCGGCACGACTGTCCAGGCGACGGGTTCGGGCACCGTTGGCCTTTCCTCGTTGAACATCACCCCAACCAGCGTGAACCTCGTCAGGCTGTCGGGCGGCAGCCTGACCAGTGCGACCTCGACCGCGGTGGAGGCACAAGGCCCGCTCAATCTGACAACCGCTGGAACGGTCGTGACAGGTGGTGGCGGGCTCTTGCTCCAGACCTTCGCCAGCACCTTCGGCCCGGCGCAGCCAACCGCCGTGCAGTTTGACGCCTCGAACGGGAGCGTCCTGACCGGCGATGCGCTCGTCGCCGCGCAGACCACCGCCAACATCAGCCTCGCAACCGGCTCGCAATGGACGGGGGCGGCCTTCGACGTGACCAATGTCACGGTCGACCCGACCAGCACCTGGACGGTCACCGCGAACTCGACCGTCACGCAGCAGGTTGCGAATGCCGGGCTGATCCAGTTCACGCCGCCGGGTGGCGATCCAACGATACTGGGCAGCTACAAGACGCTGACGACACGGAATTATTTGGGCGCGGGCGGAACGCTCGGACTCAACACCTTCCTCGGCAGTGATGGCTCTCCCTCGGACCGGCTGGTGATCAACGGCGGCGTTGCCAGTGGCAATTCGTTCCTGCGCGTGACGAACACCACGGGCCCGGGCAATCTCACCATCGGCAACGGCATCCTGGTGGTCGACGCGATCAATGGTGGCACGACCGTGCCTGGAGCCTTCGCGCTCGGCCAGCCGGTGGTCGCGGGCCCTTATGAGTATTCACTGTACCGCAGCAGCGTCGACGCCTCGGGTCCGGAAAACTGGTACCTGCGCTCCGAGATAACCCCTGCGCCGCCCGGTCCCGGACCGACGCCATCTCCACCAGGAACGGGCATCCCGGATTTTCGCCGCGAAACCTCGCTCTATGCGGCGCTGCCGGCGATGCAGCTGATCTATGGCCGTACCCTGATCGACAGCCTGCATGAGCGCGTCGGCGAACTCGCGCCGCTGGAAGCGCCGGCGGTCAGCGAGGAGCGCACGATCTGGTGCAAGAACCCCGACAAGAACTTTCGCTGCACGACCACCGTGCGGCTGCCGGCGAGCGCAGCCGCACCCGGTCGCTCTTATGCCTCGGCCGGCTGGGCCCGGATCATCGGCACCCATGGCAACCAGGATGGCGGGCCCTGGGGCATCTTCCGCAACGGCCCGAATTACGACTACGACCTCTATGCCTTCCAGGCCGGTCTCGACCTCTATCGCAGCGTGAGCGCCGACGGCTCGCGAGACCATGCCGGCATCTATGCCGCGATTGGCCGGATCGAGAGCGACGTCACCCATTTCAACGGCATCAGGGCCGGGCGGAACACCATCGATGCCTACTCGCTCGGCGGCTACTGGACCCATTTCGGGCCGTCGGGCTGGTATCTCGACGGCGTCGTCCAGGGCACCTGGTACGATGCCAAGGCCGATTCCAAGCGCGGCTTCATCCTCAACCGCGACGCGTTCGGCTTTGCCGCCTCGCTCGAAGGCGGCTATCCGCTCCAGCTCGGCTACGGCGTCATCCTCGAGCCGCAGGCGCAACTGGTCTATCAGACGATTTCGAACGGGAGCGCCTCCGACTCGGCAGCGCTGGTGCGCTTCTCCGATGCCGACTCACTCGCCGGCCGGATCGGCGCCCGCCTTGCGCGAAGCTGGACGCTGGAGGACGCCACTGGCGGCGTCAAACCGCGGATGCTGACCGCCTGGCTGAAGGCCAGCCTCTGGAACGAGTTCATGGGCAATCCCAAGACCGCGTTCTCCTCGGCCACCGGCTTCATCCCGTTTCGCGCCGATCTCGGCGGCAGCTGGGCCGAGTTCAAGGTCGGCGCCGACGCGCAGATGACCAGGAACACCGCCCTCTACGCCAGCGCCGGCTACTCGATCGGCCTCAACGGCCGCTCGCATGCCTATGACGGCAGGCTCGGCATCAAGGTCAGCTGGTGAGTCGCAACGCCAAAGCGAGGAATTGACGGGCGCTGATGCAACCAGCCGTCCCTCTGGCGCAGAACCGGCCACGGGCGGGCTGCAATCCTGCTCCCACAGCTCGTCGCCTTACTGCGACTGTAGCGAGCATCGCTTGAGGCAAAGTCTCTCTCAGCCCCCAGGCTGCGCCACGATGCGGATATAGGGCTTGGGTTCCCTCCAGCCATCCGGATAGAGCTGCTTCGCTTCATCGTTCGACACCGAGCCGGCGATGATCACGTCTTCACCCTCCTTCCAGTTGGCGGGGGTCGCGACCCGGTGCTTCGCCGTCAGCTGGAGTGAATCGATGACACGCAGAACCTCGTCGAAATTCCTCCCTGTCGTCATCGGATAGACCAGGATCAGTTTGATCTTCTTGTCGGGCCCGATGACGAAGACATTGCGCACGGTCTGGTTGTCGGCCGGCGTCCTGCCATCCGAGGTGCCGGATGTGCTGGCCGGCAGCATGCCGTAGAGCTTGGAGATCTCCAGATCCGGATCGCCGATCATCGGGTAGTTCGGCTTGTGGCCTTGCGTTTCCCCGATGTCCTCCGCCCAGCGTGCATGGTTCCCGACCGGGTCGACGCTGAAGCTGATGATCTTGACGTTGCGCCGATCGAACTCGGGCTTGATCTTGGCCATGTAGCCGAGCTCGGTCGTGCAGACCGGCGTGAAATCCTTGGGGTGGGAGAAGAGCACACACCAGGAATCGCCGATCCAGTCGTGGAAGCGCATTCGCCCTTCCGTCGTTTCGGCCTCGAAATCAGGTGCTGTACTGCCGAGCTGGAGAATCATCACAAGCCTCCTGTCGCAACGACCTTGTCGCACAGGCCGATATTAACACGGAACGGCTGGGCGAAGGACATTCGCGACCGGCCACTGGACCAGATCAATGGTGGCGTAAGGCGGGGCAACCGCGGCGAACGCAGGCAATCAGCCCTGACGCGGCCGCCCCCCGATCTTCAACAAAAACCACGTCCCAACACTGTCGCGGTCGATCGAAGTCGACCGCGACTGCACGCGCTTGCAGCTCAGGCCGCCTCGGCCAGGAAGCGTTCCGCGTAATGGCAAGCGACGAGCCGCTCATCCAGCTGGCGCGCCACCGGGCGCTCGGCCCGGCAGAGATCGGTCACATAGGGGCAGCGGGTCGAGAACACGCAGCCCTTCGGCGGATCGAGCGGCGACGGCAGCTCGCCGCGCAGCACGATGCGTTCTCGCTTTCCTGCCGCCACGCTTGGCGTCGAGGCCAGCAGCGCCTGTGTATAGGGGTGCAAGGGCCGAGCGAAGATCGCATGCTTCGGGCCATGCTCGATGGCGTGGCCGAGATACATGACCATCACGTCATGTGCGATGTGACGCACGACGCCGAGATCATGCGAAATGAAGAGATAGGCGAGCTTGAGCTCGTCCTGAAGATCGGCCAGCAGATTGAGCACCTGGGCCTGGATCGAGACGTCGAGCGCCGAGACCGGCTCGTCGGCCACCAGCAGCTTCGGCGAGAGGATGAGCGCGCGCGCGATCGCGATGCGCTGGCGCTGCCCCCCCGAGAACTGATGCGGATAACGGTTGTAGTGTTCCGGACGCAGGCCGACCTTGGCCATCATCGCCCGCGCCCGCTCTGTCCGCTCCGCCTTCGTCAGCGCGGTATTGATCAGAAGTGGTTCTTCCAGGATCGCGCCGATCTTCTTGCGCGGGTTCAAAGAGCCATAGGGGTTCTGGAAGACGAGTTGCACGGTTCGCCGCAGGCGCTTGGCTTCGCCCGGAGGAGGCGTGACGGCGTCAAGACCGTCGAGCATCAACGCGCCCGAAGTCGGCTTCTCGATCAGCGTCGCCATGCGGGCGAGCGTCGACTTCCCGCAACCGGATTCGCCGACGACGGCGAGCGTCTTGCCGGCTTCCACGGAGAAGGACACGCCGGTGACCGCCTGCAACTGGGCCGGCGCGCGGAGGAAGCCGCGATTGACCGAATAGACCTGTGTCAGCTCGCGCGCTGTGACGATGGGAGTGCTCACGATGTGCTCTCCACCGTCACGGGGTGAATGCCACCCGCCGCTCTGGCCTTCTCCCGCTCCGGATCGCCAAGCGGGTAGTGGCAGCGGATCTGCCCTCCCTGCCAGGGCCGGAGATCCGGGCGCACAAGGCGCGAATGATCCGTGGCATAGGCGCAGCGCGGGCTGAACAGGCACCCCTGCGGGCGGTCATGCGGGCCGGGAACCATGCCGGGAATCGTCGCGAGCCGGTGCTCGCCTTCGCTGCGCTCCGGCAGGGCGGCAAGAAGTGCTGCGGAATAGGGATGCTGGGGGGCCGCGAAGAGGGACGCCACATTGCGCTCCTCCATCACCTGCCCGGCATACATCACCATGATGCGCTGCGCAGTCTCCGCGACCACGCCCATATTATGAGTGATCAGGACGAGCGCCATGCCGCGCTCCTTCTGCAGCGACATCAGGAGATCGAGGATCTGCGCCTGGATGGTGACGTCGAGCGCCGTCGTCGGCTCGTCGGCGATCAGCAGCCGGGGGTTGCACGCGATCGCCATGGCAATCATGACGCGCTGGTTCATGCCGCCGGACAATTGATGCGGGAAGGCCTTGAGGCGGCTTTCCGGCGCAGGGATTCCAACCTGTTCGAGCAGCTCGATGCTGCGCCTGCGCGCCGCCTTGCTATCCATCCCCTCATGCGCCTTCAGCGTCTCGGCCAGCTGGAAGCCGATGGTGAAGCAGGGATTGAGGCTGGTGCTCGGCTCCTGGAAGATCATCGCGACATCCTTGCCGGTGAGCTTCCGGCGCTCCCGATCGGAGATCTTGAGCAGGTCGCGCCCGGCAAAGGCGAGTCGGTCGGCCTTGATTCGGCCGGGATATGCGACAAGTCCCATCAGCGCGAGCATGGTGACGCTCTTGCCTGAACCGGACTCGCCGACCACCCCGAGGATCTCTCCTTCCTCGAGCGACAGGCTGACACCGTCGACCGCCCGCATCACCCCCGTAGAGGTCGGGAACTCGACACTCAGATTCTCAACTTCGAGCAGCGGCATGGTCAGCGCTTCAGTTTGGGATCGAGGGCATCGCGAAGGCCATCACCGAGCAGGTTGAACGCCAGCACGGTGATCAGGATCATCAGGCCCGGCAGGGTGACGACCCACCAGGCGCGCAGCACGAATTCACGCGCATCGGCCAGCATCGTGCCCCATTCGGGCGTCGGCGGCTGGGCGCCAAGGCCGAGGAAGCCGAGCGCCGCCGCGTCGAGGATCGCGGTGGAGACGCCGAGCGTCGCCTGGACGATCAGAGGGGCGGCGCAATTCGGCAGCACTTCCTTGAACATCAGGCGTAGCGTGCCGGCACCGCTGACGCGGGCTGCGATGACATAGTCCTTGGAGGTTTCGCCGATCACCGCCGCACGCGTGATGCGGACATAGTGCGGCAGCACCACGATGGCGACCGCCAGCATCGCGTTCATCAGGCCCGGCCCGAGGATCGCGACGATGACGATGGCGAGCAGCAGGCTCGGCATCGTCAGGACGATGTCCATCAGACGCATGATGACGATTTCGGTGATGCCCTTGAAGAAGCCGGCGACAAGGCCGAGCGCGATGCCTGCCGCCATGGCGATGGCAACGACCACGATGCCGATCACCAGCGAGAGACGGGCACCGTGAAGCAGTCGGGACAGGATATCGCGGCCGATCGCGTCGGTGCCGAGCGGATAGGCCAGCGAGCCACCCTCCTGCCAGAAGGGTGGCTTGAGGAAGACGGCATTGTTGGTGAGATAGGGCGAGTGCGGCGAGAGGACGTCGGCGAACACCGCCATCAGCAACACCGCGACGATGACGACGAGCCCGGCAACCGCGCCGCGATTGGCGCTGAAATAGCTCCAGAATTCGCGCAGCGGATGCGGCGGCGTGCCAGCCGGTACGGCAGCGGAGGGTGCTTCAAGCGTTTCGGCGGTCATCTGTCAGCGTCCCGCGAAGAAATCAGCCATGTCACGATCACAGGTCCTTCAGCGCGCATGTCTGATGCGTGGATTGATCAGGCCGTAAAGCAGATCGACCAGGAGGTTGACGCTCATGACGACGACGCCGATCAACAGGGTGCCCCCCTGCAGGACCGGATAGTCGCGCCGGCTGATCGCCTCGATCAGCCATTTGCCGACTCCCGGCCAGGAGAAGATCGTCTCGGTCAGGATCGCGCCGGTAAACAGTACGCCGACCTGCAGACCAATGACCGTCACCACCGGAATGAGCGCATTGCGCAGCGCATGCAGCGCAATGACCCTGAGAGGCGCCATGCCTTTGGCGCGCGCCGTGCGGATATAGTCCTCGCCGAGCACTTCAAGCATGGCGGAGCGCGTCATCCGGGCAATGACCGCAAGCGGGACCGTACCCAGGACGATCGCCGGCAGGACGAGATGCGACAGCGCCGACTTGAAGGCGCCGAAATCGCCCGCCAGCAGGCTGTCGATCGTCAGGAAGCCGGTTACCGGCTCGATATAATACTGCACCGCGATGCGGCCGGAGACCGGCGTGATGCCGAGCTGCACAGAGAATAGCAGGATCAGCAGCAGGCCCCACCAGAAGATCGGCATGGAATAACCGGTCAGGGAAAGCCCCATGACGCCGTGATCGAAGATCGAGTTGCGTTTGACCGCAGCCAGGATGCCAGCCGGCAGGCCGATCGCAAGCGCCAGGAAGATCGCGCATAGCGCAAGCTCGATCGTCGCCGGGAACAGCGCCGAGAATTCCGAGATGACGCTTTCGCGTGTCACGATCGACTTGCCGAGATCACCCTGCAGAACGCGACTGATATAGATGCCGTATTGCGTCAGAACCGGCTTGTCGAAGCCGAACTCCTTGCGCAAAAGCTCGTGGCGAGCCGGATCGATGCCACGCTCGCCGGCCATGGTCTCGATCGGATCGCCCGGGACCAGCCGGATCAGGAAAAAGGCGAGCAGCGTGATGCCGATGAAGGTCGGAATCACCAGGCTGACGCGGGTCAGGATGAAACGCAGCATGGATGAGCCAGTCTTGTCGGGGTACCGGCGGCCTGAAGCATGGACCGCGAACGGGATGTTTCGTCCTGCTATTGCAAATTAGAACTATATCCTAATGCGAAGACCAGGAAACGCTGCAAATCGAGGATATCATCGGCGATGTAGCGCACCGTGAACGCGTCGAGGCGCTCGATGCCCTTGAGCATGACGAGGTACTCGACCGGCTGCCGATAGAGGAAGCTGAGTTCCAGCGTGATCGGGCCCGGCAGCCGATAGGGGACGATTCCCGCCCGGCGTGCGATGGCGCGCTGCACGCCCTCGGCAATCAGCTCGTACGAGGCCTCCGGCATCAAGGTGCGCGCCGAGAGGCGGCTATGCGCCCATTTGACCGTGACGGCCTCGATATCGGGCAGGAGCGCCCTGGTCTCCTCGATGCAGACATCATCGCCGCTGACCAGCAGCACGGGCGTGCCGAAATGCCCGGCGATCGCGGCATTGATCATCGCTTCCGGGGCCGAGACGCCATTGACGCGAACCTCGCGCAGCGAAGCGCTGCGAAAGGTGTGCGCCAGGATGCCGTCCGGATTGGTGGCGCCAGCGTGGTACCCGATGAAAAGCGCGCCGGCATAGTCGCCCGACTCCATGCCCTGCATCATCGAGAGCGGGCGCGGCCACGATCGGACGACCTGGACTGCCTTGGGCAGGCGGTCCAGCAGCAGGTTCTGCGCGTTGCCATGGCTGTCGCTGATCACGACCTCGCTCGCCCCAGCCGCGAAGGCGGCGTTGGCGGCGGCGGCGACGCTGTCGGTCATCCAGATGCGCGCCGACTGATACTCAAACCCTTCGGGGCGCGTGTGCTCGCGCGTCACGACACCGGCGATGCCCTCGATATCCGCCGAAATATAGATCCGCATGATACTGCGCCCCCGCCACCAATTGTATTCGGGCGCGGTTCGCCTCTCCGCGCCCGAATGTCAACGTCATTTCGCCAGCGATACACCGGTAAAGGGCTGGCCGCCGAAGAAATGGATCTTGTAGTCTTTCACATCCTTGCGCACCGGCGTGAAGGCCTGCGCGTTTGCAAAGAGCAGACCCCCGACATCTTCCTGGAAAATCTCCTGCATGCGCAGGAACATCTTGGTGCGCTCGCCCTGATCCGTGATCGTATTGGCCTTGGTCAGGAGGTCGGAGAATTCCTTGTTGCACCAGCGTGCCCGGTTGGCGCCGGTTTTCACGCCATCGCAATGCCAGCCCGACAGCAGGATCTGGCTTGGATCCGGATAGTCCCAGGTGTAGCCGAACATGCCGACCTCATGGTCGCCGGCGCGGCCGCGCTTGAGATACTCACCCCATTCGAAACTCTGGATCTCCGCCTGGACGCCGATCTTCGCCCAATCCGCCTGAATCAGCTCGGCCGCACGGCGTCCGTTCGGCATATAGGCGCGAACGACGGGAATGGCCCAGAGCGTGGTCTTGAAGCCGTTCGGCAGGCCCGCCTCGGCGAGCAGGGCCTTGGCCTTCTCCGGATCATAGGGGCGCGGCTTCAGGCCTTCGTGATGCGACCAGAGCGAGGGCGGGACGATCGCGGCTGTCTGCTTGCCGGTGCCCTGATAGACTGCATCGATGATCGCAGGGATGTTGGTCGCATAGACCAGTGCCTCGCGCACCCGCTTGTCGTCAAAGGGCTTCTTCTGCTGGTTGAAGGCGAGGAAGCTCTGATCGGCAATGCTGCCGGAGAGCATCGTCAGATTGGGATCGGCCCGCATCGCCGGCAGGTCGCCGGGATTCGGATAGCGCGCGATCTGGCATTCGCCCGATTTCACCTTGGCGAACCGCACCGAGGCATCCGGCGTGATCACGAAGATCAGGTCGTTGACCAGCGCCATGCGATCCCGGTTTCCGGCCGCCTTGGTCCAATGGTCGGGCACCGCGCGAAAGCGGATCGTGGCGTCCTTCTGGTAGGCCAGCAACGAGAATGGGCCGGTACCGATCGGCGCCTGGTTGATCTGCTCAGGCGTGCTCGCCTTCAGCATCGCATCGCCATATTCCGCCGACAGGATCGACATGGGCTCGACCGAAAGCGCGCTGAGCAAGGGTGCGTAGGGCCGTGACAGGATGAGCCGGACGGTCTGGTCATCGACCTTCTCGACCGCCTTCAGGCTGGGCCGGACGATCTCGTTGAAGAACTGATAATTGGTGCTGCCGACCTTATGGTAGGGATGGTTCTCGTCGAACATGCGCTGGAACGAAAAGACCACGTCATCGGCCGTAAAGCCGCGTGTCGGCGTGAACGCCTTGTTCGCGTGCCATTTCACCCCGCTGCGCAGCTTGAACGTATAGGTCAGCCCATCCTCGGAAATGGTCCAGGATTCGGCCAGGCTCGGAATGATCTGGGAACCGCCGCGCTCGGTGGCGACCAGGCG
Source organism: Allobosea sp. 05T439 (assembly GCF_056396005.1). Classification (NCBI taxonomy): domain Bacteria; kingdom Pseudomonadati; phylum Pseudomonadota; class Alphaproteobacteria; order Hyphomicrobiales; family Alloboseaceae; genus Allobosea; species Allobosea sp. 05T439. Next base: position 342,852 of record NZ_JBFTKP010000001.1, read on the forward strand.
ATCATAGATCTGGGCCGCCACGTCGTAAGCCGTGTTCTGCGAAGAGAACTGCGGATTGAGGAAGTCGGGACTCGCCTCTGAGCAGACGACGAGCGTTTGAGCCGCGACCGCGCCAGCCTGTAAAGCTAACGCAACGGCAGCCGCCGCTGCGAAATGTCTAATCTTCATGACGCTCTCCCGAAGTAAAAAGGGCGCGGCCTCTCGGCCGCGCTCCAATCAATGCATCAGTCGGGGCAGGGCCTCAATTGATGTCAACGCCATAGAAGGTATGCCTGCTGAACGGGGATAGCTTGAAGTCCTTCACTTCCTTGCGGACAGGCTTCAGTTGCACCGCATGCGCGATGGTGAACCAGGGCGCCTGCTCCTTGAAGATCACCTGGGCCTGGCGATAGAGTTCGGTGCGCTGCGCCGTATCGGTAATCTTCTTGGCCTTCTGCACGATGTCCTCGAAGGGCTGGTAGCAGAACTTCGCGACGTTGCCGCCATTGTTCTTCGACGCATCGCAACCCAGCAGCGTGTGCAGGAAGTTGTCCGGATCGCCATTGTCGCCGGTCCAGCCGAACATGCCGGCCTGATGCTCGCCCGCCTGCAGGCGCTTGCGGTACTCGCCCCACTCGAAGGTCTTGATCTCGGCCTTGATGCCGACCTTGGCGAGATCCGCCTGCATCAGCTCCGCGATGCGCTTGGCGTTGGGGTTGTACGGCCGCTGCACCGGCATGGCCCAGAGGTCCATCTCGAAGCCGTTCGGATAACCCGCCTCGGCAAGCGCCTTCTTGGCGGCCTCGGGATCGAAGGGATCGTCCTTCACGGTCTCGTTGTAGGACCACATCGAGGGCGGAATCGGATTGATCGCCGCGATGCCGCTGCTCAGATAGACGGCGTCGATGATCGCCTTCTTGTTGATCGCCATGTTGACGGCATGGCGCACCTTGACGTCGTCGAACGGCTTCTTGGTGGTGTTGTAGGCGAGATAGCCGATGTTCAGGCCCGGCTGCTCCAGGATCTGGACATTGGCGTCCTTCTTCATCGCGTCCAGATCGGCCGGGTTCGGATAGGGCATGACATGGCATTCGCCCTTCTGAAGCTTGGCCCAGCGGACCGAGGCATCCGGCGTGATGGCGAAGATCAGGTCGTCGATCTTGGCCTTGCCGGCCCAGTATTCCGGGAACGCCTTGTACCGGATGATCGCATCCTTCTGATACTGCACCAGCGAGAACGGCCCGGTTCCGATCGGGTCCTGATCGATCTTCTCGGGCGTGCCGGCCTTCAGCATCGCATCGGCATATTCCTTCGACTGGATGCTGGCATATTGCATCGCGAGGTCTGACAGGAAAGGCGCCTCAGGGTTGTTCAGCGTGATCTTGACGGTGTAGTCATCGACCTTCTCGACCGACTTCAGCAACTTGGGCATGCCCATGTCGTTGAAATAGGAATGATTCGAGCTGGTGACCTTGTAATAGGGATTATCTTCTTTCCACTGCCGGTCGATCATGAAGATGAAGTCGTCGGCATTGAAGTCGCGCGTCGGCCTGAAGGCGCGGGTATTATGCCACTTCACGCCCTTGCGCAGGTTGAATGTGTAAACCAGCCCATCGTCCGAAACCGTCCATTTCTCGGCCAGAGCGGGGAGGACCTTGGTCCCGCCGCGTTCGAACTGGACGATGGTGTCGTAAATCTGGGTATTGGCATCGAACGACGTGCCTGTCGTGTTGATGCTCGGAGCGAAGTTCTCGGGACTACCTTCCGAACAATAGATCAACGTCTTGGCTGACAGCGGTCCCGCCGCCATCAGGGCAGCCGCCGACAGCGTGGCGAACAGGATTTTTTTCATGGTCAGCTCTCCCACTTAATGACCCTCGGGCCGGATTGGTCCGCGCCCAGTTCCGCCGAACCCGCCCTGCCCGCGGCAGGATCGTCGGCCCGAACGGAAGTTGGTCCCGATTGAGGCTGAACCTATTGGAATGCGCAGAGAGTGGGTAGCTGATTTTCTGGGGTTATGAACGCCGATCGGACCTGAGCCCTGGACGGCCTCGCCACAGCATAAACCGGCCAGTCCCGGCCTGCTTTCGCAATGGATGAGCGGCCTCGCTGCGGTGGCCGTCGCATGCTCAACAGGCCTATGCTGGGCAGGATCAGCTTCGCGGACCACTGCTGCCGCCAGCGCAGATCCCGCCGGCGCGTATCTGTTTTTCTGGGAACCTTTTCCGTCGCTTTCCATCTCATACAGAGGGAGGAGATCGCCCATGCCGCAGGTTCGAAGAGATGCGCTCGACTCTATATCGGTGCTCAACGACCTCGATCTGGCGCGCCGGGCGCTCGCGCGCGACGGCGATGCATTCCGCACGATCATGCGGACGCATAATCAGCGGCTCTACCGTCTCGCCCGCGGAGTCGTCCGCAATGATAGCGAAGCCGAAGACGTCGTGCAGGAGGCCTATCTCCGGGCCTTTACCCATCTCGAGAGTTTTCGCGGCGACTCCACGCTTGCCACCTGGTTGTCCCGCATCGTCATCAACGAAGCGCTCGGGCGTCTGCGCAAGAACCGGAAAGAGGCGGAACTCGCGCGATCAAGCGACCGGGGCGCCGCCGCCGCGCAGATCATTMAGTTTCCTTGCAACACGAGTTGTGACGATCCAGAGCGGGCCATGGCGCAACGACAGATCCTTCACCTTGTCGAGCGGGCAACCGACAATCTCCCCGATGCCTATCGCTCGGTCTTCATGGCCAGGGTCATCGAAGGCCTGAGCGTCGAAGAAACGGCGGAATTGCTCGGTCTGCGGCCCGAAACCGTCAAGACCCGTCTGCACCGGGCCAGACACCTCCTGCGCAAGCAGCTGGACGAACAGATCGGTCCCGTCCTGCTCGACGCCTTTCCATTTGCCGGCCGGCGCTGCGAGCGCCTGACCGGCGCGGTGATGAAACGGCTCGGCTTTCCCTGATCAATCCGGGAACGTTTTCGATCCCGCAGCATCCAATGATCGTCAATTGAAAGACAAAGCCTGAAGCAATTAAGCGATCAGGCAAAGGAGGTTCCATGTTCACGCGACAGAACACGGCATTGGCCGCACTTGGCCTTCTCGGTGCGATGTCCTTGGCGCAAGCCGCCGACACGCCGACCGATCCGCAGATCGCGCACATCGCCTATACCGCCGGCACGATCGACGTCGAGGCGGCAAAGCAAGCCATCGCGAAATCCAAGAACAAGACCGTCGTAGCCTTTGCCCATGACATGGTTCGAGACCATGAAGCGGTGAACAAGCAGGCGCTCGACCTGGTCAAGAAGCTGAAGGTCAGCCCTGAAGACAACGATACCAGCCGCGCCTTGTCTCAGGCCGCGACAGCGGAGCGGAGCAAGCTCTCGAAACTCCAGGGCGCAGCCTTCGACAAGGCCTATGTCGATAACGAAGTGGCCTACCACAAGCAGGTGAACGGCGCGCTCCAGACACTGCTGATCCCCTCGGCAAGCAACACCGAGCTGAAGGGCCTGCTCGAAACCGGCCTGAAGATTTTCCAGGGCCACGAGCAGCACGCCGCACATGTCGCAGCCGAACTCCGGTGAGGACAAGATCATGTCGTTGAAGCGGCGCCTCTGGGCCATTGCCGGACTGTCGCTGACTCTGGGCGCTGTTCCGGCACAAGCGGAAACCATTCAGGTCGGGATCGACCGGCTGGTGTTTTCGCCTGCGGAGATCACCATGAAGGTCGGGGACACCGTCGAGTGGCTCAACAAGGACATTCTCGCCCACACCGCGACCGTGAAGGGCGGGATGGACGTGATGATCCAGCCGAAGAAATCGGCGAGTCTGGTCCTGCAGAAGATGGAAACGGTCGAGTATTACTGCCGCTTCCACCCCAACATGAAGGGCCGCATCACGGTGTCGGCGCCATAGCCGCCGACATCCTGGCTTCGCGGTCGCGACAGCACCCGGCGTCACGACCGCGGAATCCGAGGAGGCCCTGCCCATGACCAGCGCCGCTGCCCGACCAGCAACCGCCTTCGTCCTTGCGGGAGGTGGCAGTTTCGGCGCCATCCAGGTCGGCATGCTGCGATCGCTCGCGAGCCAGGGCATTGCAGCCGATATGGTCGTTGGTTCAAGCGTCGGAGCGCTGAATGGCGCCTATTACGCGGGGAACCCCACGCTTGAAGGTGTCCAACGACTGGAGACGATCTGGCGCGGACTGCGCCGGCGCGACGTGTTCCCGTTGAGCTGGCGCACGATGCTCGGCTTCCTGTACCGGCGGGACTTCCTTATCGCCTCGGATCCGTTGCATCGGCTTGTTGAGCGCAATCTCTCTTACGCCAATCTGGAGGACGCAAAGATCCCGATGCATGTCGTCACGACCGACATTCTCTCGGGCGAGACGGTCGTGCTTTCGGAGGGCTCGGCTGCGCAGGCCATCATTGCGAGCGTGGCGATACCGGCAGCCTTCGCGCCGGTACGGTTCAACGGCCTCTATCTCGCCGATGGCGCGATATCGAGCAACACGCCGGTCAAGGTCGCAATCGCATGCGGCGCCAAGCGCCTGATCGTTCTCCCCACCGGCTACGCCTTTGCTCTTGACAAGCCACCGGTCGGGGCCGTCGCAAGCGCGCTGCATGCCTTGACGCTGCTGATCGTGCGGCAACTTTTCAGCGAGCTGCAAGGGCTCGACGGCAGCATCGATTTCTTCGTCCTGCCGCCGCTCTGCCCACTCGCCGGATCGCCCTATGATTTCTCGATGACCAGCGAGCTGATCGAACGGGCGGCGAAGAGCACCGACGCCTGGATTGCCGACGGCGGCCTCGACCGGCCGGGCGCTCTTGCCCATTTGAGCACACACAAGCACTCGGGATCACAGGGTGAATGCGGCAGCGTGCTCTCTCATTGAGGCCGCTCCTCTCGAAGAATCCTAGCGCGTCAAGCGCGAGGCAGCGCGCTTGACACCCATGCCTCAGATTAGACAAAAATATTTGATTTGGAATTTACAGTCCATCTACCGCCTGTTATGGCTCCCGCAACGATCGGGAAGATCGGGGGGATGAATGGCTGCCGACAGGGTTGTTTGCCGGAAKGGCGCGATTTACGGCGACGAGATCCTGGAGGTCGCGGCGCTTCCCACGATCCGCAGACGCCATTACGGCCGCGTCGTCGGCGTCGCCCTGATCGTCGTCGCCCTGGCCTTCATCGCCAAGGCCTTCTCCGAGGGCCAGATCGAATGGAAGATCGTTGGCCAGTTCTTCACGGCCCCGGCCATCCTCTTCGGCCTTCTCAACACGATCTGGATGACCTTGTACGCGATGGCGCTGGGCATCGTGCTCGGCGTGATCTTCGCGATCATGTACATGTCGCCCAATCCCGTGATCAGCCGCTGCGCGGTCGCCTATATCTGGTTCTTTCGCGGCACGCCGCTGCTGCTCCAGCTTCTGCTCTGGTTCAACCTCGCTCTGGTCTTCCCCACCATCTCGATCCCCGGACTCTTCGAAGCCCGCATGGTCGAGGTGATGACACCCTTCGTCGCGACGCTGCTTGGGCTCGGCCTGAATCAGGGCGCCTACACGGCGGAGGTCGTGCGCGGCGGCATTCTCTCGGTCGATACGGGCCAGGTCGAGGCGAGCAAGAGCATCGGCATGACGCCGCTGGCGACGCTGTTCTACATCGTGCTGCCGCAGGCGATGCGGGTCATCGTGCCGCCGGTCGGCAACGAGGTCATCAGCATGGTCAAGCTGACCTCGATCGCCAGCGTGATCGGCTATAGCGAAGTCCTGCGCAACTCACAGGACGTCTATTACGCGAATGGCCGCGTCATCGAGCTCCTGATCGTCACCGCGTGCTGGTATCTCGCGGTCGTGACCTTGCTCCAGATCGGCCAGCACTTCATCGAGCGCTATTTCTCCAAGGGTTATACCCGGCGCAACGGGGTGCCCGCTCCGGCCGCGTCGGCGTGAGGTGGCCATCATGAACGAGATGGTCCGCGCCGCCGGCGTCAACAAGGTCTTCGGAACATTCGCAGCACTGAAGGACGTCTCGCTTGCGGTCTCGCGCGGCGAGGTGACCTGCATCATCGGCCCCTCGGGCTCGGGCAAGAGCACGTTCCTGCGCTGCATCAACCAGCTTGAGCGCCCCGATTCCGGTGCGATCGTCATCGACGGCGAGCTCATCGGCTATCATCGCACCAAACAGCACCTGCTGGAGCTCGCCGACAAGGAGGTTGCCCGGCAAAGGCTGATGACCGGCATGGTCTTCCAGCGCTTCAACCTCTTCGCGCATCTGACGGCACTGCAAAACGTGATGCTCGGGCCGATCAAGGTCCAGGGCAGACCGCGGCGCGAGGTCGAGAAGGAAGCGGTGACGCTGCTTGAGCGGGTCGGTCTCGCCGATAAGCGTTTCAACTATCCCAGTGAACTCTCCGGCGGCCAGCAGCAGCGCGTCGCGATCGCCCGCGCGCTGGCAATCCAGCCGAAGCTGCTGCTTTTCGACGAACCGACATCGGCGCTCGACCCCGAACTGGTGGGTGAAGTCCTGAACGTCATGCGCGATCTGGCCCGCTCCGGAATGACCATGATCGTGGTGACGCATGAGCTCGCCTTCGCCCGCGAGGTCGCCGACCATGTCGTCTTCATGGATCAGGGCGCCATCGTCGAACGAGGTGCCCCCGGCGCTATCCTCGTCGATCCGCAGCACCCCCGGACACAGAACTTTATCAAAGCGGTCCTGAAGTGACCGAGCAGGAGGAAAGCCCCATGAAAAGATCGATTGCCCTTGGCGCCGGGTTGGCAGCGCTGCTCGCCTGCTCAGTTGCCCATGCCGACGACTCGCTCACGAAGGTCAAGCAGGCCGGCAAGCTCGTCATCGCGACGATGCCGAACTATCCGCCGATCACCTACAAGGATCCCGCCACGAGCAAGCTGACCGGCTTCGACATCGACCTCGGCGAGGCCATTGCCGCAGAGCTCGGCCTCAAGGTCGAGTGGCAGGAAATCGCCTTCGCCCAGATGCTCCCCTCGCTCCAGACCGAGCGCGTCGACACAGCTCTCGCCGGAATGAGCGACACCGTTCCGCGGCGCGAGATCGTCGACTTCGTCGACTATATGCGCTCCGGCACCCAGTTCTATACGGGCGCCCAGCAGGCAGCCAAGATCAAGACCCCGGCCGATCTGTGCGGCAAGAAGGTCGGCGCCAGCCGCAGCACCAACAACCCGCAGCGCATCGCCGAATGGAGCACCGCAAACTGCGAGTCCAAGGGAGCGCCTGCGATCACCGTGGTCGGCACCGAAGGCTCGGTCGACGCGCGCAACCAGCTCAAGACCCAGCGCATCGACGCCTCCGTGCAGGGCAATGAGACCCTGCCCTATTTCCAGGCAATGGAGCCGAACACCTATGTCCTGCTCGGCGAACCCTTGACCGAGGAGATCACCGGTCTGCCGGTGCTGAAGACGAAGCCGGCACTGCGCGATGCCATCAAGGATGCGCTCGACAGGCTGGTGAAGAACGGCACCTATGCCAAAATCCTGGACAAATACGGCCTCGCCCGGAACGGTATGAGCGAGATCAAGATCAACAGCGCCAAGTGACACCCAATAGGTGACACGCAAAGGGGCGGCGCCTGCCGCCCCTTTCACCTATCCCCCGCCTGAGCCTTGCCCTGTCTGTGCGGGGCTCAGGCCACCACGTTCTGAACAACAGGAAGCTGAAGAGATGTCGGAGCAGAAGAGTGGCGCCAACAAGATGTGGGGCGGACGCTTCACGACGGCGCCGGCGGAGATCATGAAGAAGATCAATCCGTCGATCGGCTTCGACTATCGCCTCTACCGGCAGGACATCGCCGCCTCGAAGGTCCATGCCCGGATGCTGGCGCGGCAGGGCATCATCGGCGAGACGGACAACGAGACAATCCAGGCAGGGCTCGACCAGATCCTCCGGGAGATCGAGGAGAGCCGCTTTACCTTCAGCGTCGATCTCGAGKACATTCACATGAATGTCGAGGCGCGGCTGAAGGAGATCGTCGGCGAGCCGGCGGGCCGGCTTCATACCGCTCGCAGCCGCAACGACCAGGCCGTCACCGACGTCCGCCTGTGGATGCGCGATGCGATCGACGGGCTCGATGCGGTCGTGCAGGAACTGCAGCGCGCCCTGATCGAACGCGCCGGCGAGCATGTCGAGACCCTGATGCCGGGCTTCACTCATATGCAGGTCGCGCAGCCCGTTACCTTCGGCCACCATCTCATGGCCTATGTCGAGATGTTCGGCCGCGACCGGCAGCGGCTGGCAGGTGCTCGCGAGCGCACCAATATCTGCCCGCTGGGCGCCGCCGCCCTGGCCGGAACCGCCTTCCCCATCGACCGGCATTTCACGGCCGAGCAACTCGGCTTCTCCGCCCCGACCGAGAACTCGATGGATTCGGTCGCCTCGCGCGATCACATCGTCGAGCTGCTGTTTTGCTGCTCGATGCTGGCCGTGCATCTCTCGCGCATCGCCGAGGAGATCACCTTGTGGTGCAGCGACGGCTTCCGATTCATCGCCCTGTCGGACGCCTTCACGACCGGCTCCTCGATCATGCCGCAGAAGCGCAATCCCGATGCGGCCGAACTCGTACGCGGCAAGACCGGGCGTGTCGTCGGCTCGCTGAATGCCCTGCTCATGACCGTCAAGGGTCTGCCCATGACATTCATGAAGGACATGCAGGAAGACAAGGAGCCCATGTTCGACGCATTGGAGACAGTCCAGCTCTGCGCCGAGGCCACGACCGGCATGATACGCGACCTGACCGTCCGCCCGGACCAGATGCGCAGCTTCCTGGAACGCGGCTTTCCGACCGCGACGGACCTCGCCGACTGGCTCGTTCGCGAGGGCGGCATCCCCTTCCGCGACGCCCATCACATCACCGCCAAGGTCGTCGCCAGGGCCGAGGCCAAGGGCTGCACCTTGAGCGCGCTTGATATCGAGAGCATGCGGGACGTCGATCCGCGCATCACCGAGAAGGTCTACTCGGTGCTTGCGCCGGAGCATTCGGTGAACAGCCGCCGCAGCTATGGCGGAACCTCGCCGGATGTCGTGCGGGAAGCGATCGCACGGGCAAACGCGCGCTGGCTGTGACGCCCGGCATCTGCGCGAAACCAGGGGGAAGTGCTGCCGTTCCGCAGTGAGCCTGCAGCCTTTCCGTTCGATGGAAGGAATGAGCCTTGAAATTCGATATCTTCCAGATGGAGCGCAATCAGACGCTCTTCGAGAACGAGGTGGAGATCAATCTCACCGAGAGCGGCGTTCATCCCTGGGCGATCGAGGACATCCTCCCGCCAAGCGAGATGCAGGACCTGCTCAAGCTGCCATTGGGCTATGGCTGGACCGATGGCCGGCCTGACCTGAGGGCGAATATCGCCTCATGGTATCCGGGAGCCGGGCCGTCCAACGTTCTCGTGACCAATGGCTCCTCCGAGGCGACGATGATCGCGCTGATGACGCTCGTCGAGCCCGGCGAGCGCATCGTCTTTGCCGTCCCCAATTTCATGCAGGTGGATGGTCTTGGCCGCGCACTCGGATTCGACGTCCAGCGACTTGAACTGAGCGGTGACAATGGCTGGCAGTTCGACCCCGCCAGCCTCGATGCGGCCGCGGCGGGAGCCAAGGTCATCGCCGTCACCAATCCGGCCAACCCGACCGGCAGCGTGCTGACGCAGGAAAGCCGCGACGCGCTTGTCGCTGCGGCAAGGCAGAGCGGTGCCTGGCTGCTGGTGGACGAGATCTATCGCGGAGGCGAGATCGACGGGCCTGAAACCCGGACGCTCTGGGGCACCTATCCGCGACTGGTGGTGACGAGCAGCCTGTCGAAATCCTTCGCCTGTCCGGGCCTGCGCCTCGGCTGGATCGTCGCACCAGTCGACGTGGTTGCCGGCGCCGCGGAACGTCAGGACTATACGACGATCGGCAGCGGCATCCTGAGCCAGATCCTTGCGGCAGCAGTCATGAAGCCCGATACGCGCAGCCGTCTCCTGTCGCGTGGCCGCGACCTGCTGCGAACCAATGCCAATCTCGTCGGCGACTGGATGTCGCGTCATCCCGGCTGGTCGTGGAAGCGGCCGGAGGCGGGCGGCATGGCCTTCCTGCGCTATCCTCTCAACCTGCCGTCCGAGGAATTCTCCCGCCTGCTTCGTGAGGAGGAGAGCRTCTTCGTCGTCGCCGGCAGCTGGTTCGGGATCGAACAGCACATCCGGATCGGCATCGGCGTGCCGACCGAAACGCTCGCCGAGGGGCTGAAGCGCCTCGACCGGTTTCTGGTCCATCACGCGGGGTGAATGCGGTGGATGACGCGGTCAGCCGTGGACGGGACGATCTGGCCCGTCTCGTTGCCATTCCCTCGGTCAGCGCCGAGGGACGCGGCCTGAACGAGGCGGCGACCCTCGTCCGGGATCTGCTCGACGACGCTGGCTTCGTCACCGAGATCCACCCTGGCTCGGTCGGTCCCTTCGTCGTCGGCACGGCTGGCGAGGGACCGCTGACCGTCGTGATCTACAATCACTCCGACGTGCAGCCGGAGGGTGACGCGGCGCTCTGGCTGAGCCCGCCCTACACCCTGACGGAACGCGATGGCCGCCTCTATGGCCGCGGCGCGGCCGACGACAAGGGCGAATTCGCCAGCCGTCTTGCCGGCTGGCGCCGCTTCCAGGCCCAGCAGGGCGGGCCGCTTCCGTTCCGGCTGATCTGGATCGTTGATGGCGAGGAGGAGATCGGCAGTCCTTCGCTCGATGGCTTCCTGGCGAAGCGCTTCGCCGGCGAGCGCGCCGATCTGTGCTGGTGGGAATTCGGCGAGATCGATGCCTCCGGCCGGCCTGTCATCCTGTGCGGCTTCAAGGGCATCACCGCGATCGAGCTGCGCTGCCGCACCGCGAGGGGCGACCTGCATTCGAGCTACGGGGCCGTCTACGATAACGCGCTCTGGCGCATCTGCGCCGCCGTCGCCTCGATGCGCGATTCTGCGGGGCGGATCACGATCGATGGCTTTTATGACGATGTGCGGGCGCCCTCGGCTGCGGAGCGCGCTACCGTACTGCCGCCGCCCTTCTCGCTTGCCAGCGTCAGTGCTGCGACGGGCGGGGAGCGTACGCTGAACGGCGTCGACGACCAGAACTTCTTCTCCGCGATGAATTTCGCTCCCTGCCTCAATGTCAATGGCATCGGCGGCGGCTATCAGGGCGAGGGAGCCAAGACCGTGCTGCCCGCGGAGGCTTTCGCCAAGCTCGATTTCCGACTTGTGCCAAATCAGGCTCCAACGCGCGTCGTCGAACTTGTGCGAGACCATCTCGAACGCATCGGCATGGCGGATATCGAGGTCATCGTTCACGACGCCATCGTCAGGCCGGTGCGCAGCGACGCCGGTCACTGGTTCGTCGCCGCCTGCTCGGAGATTCTTGAAACTGAGTTCGGCCGCCTCCCGATTGTCCAACCCAGCTCCCCGGCGTCGGGCACCGCCCATCCCTTCATCGACCATCTCCGCACGGATGTATTCGGGATCGGCCTCACCCACCACGGGGCGCAGTTGCACGCGCCGAACGAAAACATCGAGATCGATCATTTCGAACGGATGGTCGCGGCGTCCTGCGCCATCTTCAGGATGCTGGCGCGCCGTGCGAATGCGGACCAGGCCGCCATCTAGCGCGGCCTGTCATTCACCGGCTACCCTGGGTCGAGACACCTGATCTGCGGTGCCCGCAGACACTATCGGGCACCCGGCCTCAGCGAGGCGCCGCAGCCTTCGAGGACGACGCGCGCGATCGCGATGTCCTGAACGGCAAGCCCGGTCAGATCAGCAATCGTGATGTCGCGGGCGTCGTTGCGTCCGATCGCGTGCCCGGCAAGGACCGCACCAAGTTCAACGCAAGCCCTGCGCTCGATCAATCCCTCGCGGGCCGCGGCGGCAAATTCGCCATGGTCGAGGCACTGATCGAGGGAATCGGCGATTCTGATATCGGCTGCCGCGACCAGGCCGCTCTCGAGCTCCTGCTTGCCCGGCGCATCCGCCCCCATGGCCGTGATATGTGTGCCTKGCCGGATCCATGCCGCCTTGAGCAGGGGGCTCGTGGCCGGCGTCGTGGTGATGATGGCGTCCGTCTCGGCACACAGAGCCTMGGGCGATGTCGCGAGGGTAACAGCAATGCCTTCGGCCAGCAGCTCCGCCTGCACCGCCTCGGCGCGCTCCGCCGAGCGCGCCCAGATCGCGAATTGCGGCGCCCGTTCGCGCATCAGGTGGGCGGCGGCACGGATCTGAAAGCGGGCCTGCGTGCCGGCACCGACAACGCCGATGCGACGCGCGTCGCTGCGGGCTCCGGCTCTGGTCGCGATGGCACCGGCGAGCGCGGTGCGCAGATCGGTCAGCCACCCCTCGTCACGCAAGATCGCCACKACCGCACCGGTCTCGGCCGAGAGCGCGATCATCATGCCGCTGCTGGTCGGCAGGCCGCGCCTCGGATTGTCGTAGAAACCGGTCGCGATCTTCACCACGAAGATCGGATCCCCGGTGATGTGACCGAATTTGATATGGCAGTCGCCGTGATGCGCGGGAAAGCCGAGATAGCCGACGGGCGGCATCTGCACCCGTCCCGCCGAGGCGGCCTTGAACCCCTCCTCCAGCGCCACGACGGCCCGATCGAGATCAATGGCGGCTTCGATCTGGGCCCGCGCCAGATCAAGCATCGGTCGGTCCGTTCGCCTGGTTCAGATAGTTGTAGACGGTGGCGCGCGCGAGCCCGAGGACGCGCGAGATATAGGCTGCAGCATTGCGCCCGCCAAAGGCGCCGCTCGCGGCAAGATCGGCCACCAGTTGCCGCTTCTGCTCGCGGCTCAGCGCGGTCACGATCAGGCCGCGCTCCTGCGTCCATTGCTGGACATACTCGTTGATGCGCTCATGCCAATCCTCCTTGAACAGGACGGGCGGCTTGTCGGCTCCGGCGGGCACGGCCACGAGCGCGCCGAGCGTCTGCATCACGGCGTGGAAATGCGAGACGTCGACATTGATGCAGAGCACGCCGATCGCCGCGCCATTGGCGGTGAGGACGACGCTGATCGATTTGATCCGGCGGCCGTCCCAGTTGATCTTCTCGTAGGGACCGATCGTCGTCTCGGCCTCATCGAAACCGATCTCGTTCAGGAGCGATGGCTCGCCCAGGACGCGCTGCGAGAAGTTGCCGGCGATATGGACCACKGTCTGCGAGCCGAGATCGTGCAGCACGACCTCGGCATAGGGACGGAACAGCAGGGCGACGGCGTCGCAGATCGGCGCATAGGCCATGAGTTCGGTCGGCATGATCCAGGTCCTTGGCAGCCCCGGTCTAGCGCGGCTGCGACTTCAGATAGTCGCTCAGGCGTTCGAGACCGGCCTCCAGATGGTCGCCCGGAGCCCCGATTCCGATACGGATATAGCCGTCGAGACCGTAGACGTCTCCGGGCAGGAGCATGATGCCGCGTTCTTCGCGCAGCCGATGCACGAGTTCCGTCGAGTTCATCGAATGCGCATATTTCACGAAGGCCATGCCGCCGGCCTTGGGCGGAACGAAGGAGAAGAACTCGCTGTTGCGCTCGACCCAGCTCGTCAGGAGCGCCAGGTTCTGTCTCAGGATGGTCTTGCTGCGCTGGAGGATCTCGGCGCGCTTGGCCGGCTCGACGACGATGCGGGCGACATACTCGCTGATCGCGCTCGTGGTGATCGAGGTGTAGTCCTTGCGCTGCCAGGCGGCGTAGATATCGGCGGTGGGGCCGACCAGCCAGCCGATGCGCAGGCCCGGCAAGGCCATCGCCTTCGACAAGCCGCTGGTGATGATCGCCTTCTCGTAGAGATCGGCAAAGCTGGGCGGTTCCTCACCCTCGAGCTCGGCGCCCTTGTAGACCTCGTCGGCATGCAGATAGGTGCCGTTCTGGCGGGCAATGGCGACGAGCCCGTTCATCGTTTCGCGCGAGAGCAGGCTGCCGGTCGGGTTGTTCGGGTGACAGATCGTCATCAATTTGGTGCGTGGCGAAATGGCCTTGCGGACGTCGTCGAGATCCGGGGTCCAGCCCAGTTCCTCGCGCAGCGCGACTTCCTTCACCGTGACCCCGATGGCCCGGGCCCAACCCCAGATCTGCAGATAGTTGGGCACGAAGACGACGATCTCGTCGCCGGGCTCGAGCAGCGACATCACCATCAGGAAATTGGCCTCGGCCGAGCCATTGGTGACGATGACCTCGTCGGATGTCCGGCCGCGATAGAGCCGCGCCACCGCTTCGCGCAACTCGACGGCCCCGTTCGTCCAGCCATAGCCCAGTTCGACATCGAGCAACGCATTGCGCTGGCCTTCGTCGAGCAGCCCGTTCAGGCTGTAGGGGTGAACGCCGCTATCCGAGAGATTGAACTCGACGGTGTTCTCGTAAAGCGACTGGATCCGCTCCAGGCTGAATTCTTCGATCTTCATGACGCTCGTCCAAACGCGGGTTCGAGCTGTCTAGCATATGGGGCAAAGACAAAAAAGTCTAAATTAGAAGCGTTGTCTAATTTGATGGATCCTGGGCCGCTCGAGCCCCTCTTCGCGACGGAGCCGATACACCATCGTCGGCGTCGCGCGCAGGAATTCGCGTTTTCGTCATCGCAGCCGGGTTGCGTAGGCGCCCCCAAGATTGCCCCGGCGGAGGTTGCCCACCGCCGGGCCTGTTTCAGCGAGCGACGCGCCTCGCCTGCTCGGTGCGCCGATCAGTAGCTTCAGCCCAGCGTGTCGCGCATCGCCTCGTCGAGGGTCTCGAGCAGGATGTCTGCATGCTCGCGCCGGAAGGTCATGGGGGGGCGCAGCTTGATGACGTTGTCGAAGGGGCCGTCGGTCCCCATCAGCACGCCGAGCTCCCTGGCCCGATTGACGATGGCCGAAGCGGGTTCCCCGGCATGCTCCTTGGTTGCCCGGTCCCGCACGAGTTCAAGGCCGAGGAACAGGCCCCGCCCGCGCACGTCGCCAATGACCGAATGACGGTCCATCAACTTGCCCATGCCGGCGAGGAGATAGTCTCCCTGCTCCACGGCGTTTGGCAGAAGACGCTCGTCTTCGAGCACATCGAGGACAGCGAGCCCCGCCGCGCAGGACACGGGATTGCCGCCGAATGTATTGAAATACTCCATCCCGTTGGCGAAGCGTTCCGCGATCTCGCGGCGCATCGCGACAACGGCAAGGGGATGACCGTTGCCGATCGGCTTGCCCATCGTGACGATGTCCGGCACGACACCGTGCTCCTCGAAGGCCCACATCGATTGGCCCACGCGGCCGAAGCCCACCTGGACCTCATCCGCGATGCACAGGCCACCGGCGCGACGAACGGCATCGTAGATCGCACCGAGATATCCCGGCGGCAGGAAGACCTGCCCGGCGACGCTTGGGATCGTTTCGGCGATGAAGGCGGCGGGCGCATGCCCGCCCTTCACGAGCCGGTCGATGATCTCGCAGGCATGCTCGCCATAGCGCTTGCCGATCTCGCCCTCCGGCCACTCGGCCGGCGCGCGATATGGATCCGCGACAGGCAGCACATGCGTATGCTCGGGCCGCCCGCTGCCTCCCCCCTTGCGCTTGAACTTGTAGGGGCTGATGTCGATCAGGCCCTGTGTGTGGCCGTGATAGGCCCAGTCCAGGACGATCATGTCGCGTCGCCGCGTATAGGCTCGGGCCGCGCGCAGCGCGAGTTCGTTCGCCTCGCTCCCCGTGCACACCACGAAGAACGTATCAAGCTCACTTGGCAGCGTCTTCGCCAGGCGCTCCGTGTAGTCGATGATGTTGTCGTGGAGATAGCGCGTGTTGGTGTTGAGGCGCTGGGCCTGCCGCGTGATCGCATCCACCACGCGCGGGTGGCAATGCCCGATATGGGCGACGTTGTTGTAGCAATCGAGATGGGCCCGGCCGGTCTCGTCGATCAGCCAGACATCTTCGCCGCGAGCCATCTTGAGCGGCCTGCGATAGGACAGCGACAGATTTGGGCCCAGTCGCTTCTTGCGCGCCGCCTGCAGGGCATCCTTTTCCTGTCCGGTCCTGTCGAAGGTCTCCGGCGGCAGGCCCGCGAAATCATAGGGCGAAGGAAAGAGGTCGTTCCAGACGCCAGGAAAAGCCGACTCGCCAACGCCCGGAATGACGCCGACGTCATCATAATCCGCGGCGACGAGTTGCAGATGGAGATGCGGTATCCAGCCGCCATTCTCTGCATAGTCGCCAAGCCGCGCCACACAGGCGCCGGCCGGCAGTTCCTCGCCGACGCGGCGCTCGCGAACCGACGCATGATCCAGGTGACCCCAGAGGCTGCGGAAGCGCAGGCCGGGTTCCGGCTCATGCTCGAGCAGCAGGAGCCCGCCATAATCTTGCGGCGCAGGATTGATCGTGGCCGCCACCACCTTTGCCGGCAGCGGGGTAAAGAGCGGCGCACCCGCAGGCGCGAAGATATCGAGGCCGAGATGGATGTTCCGGCGCGCGCCGTCGATCAGGGTCGAGTCGAAAAAGGGCGCCGTATAGACGGTGCGCAGTTCGCCATACGGCCCGAGGCCGAGCGTAAAGCCGTGTTCCCTCTGCAGATCGGCATAGGCCCGGTCCGCGGCAGCATGATCCTGCGCCGCGCTCGCCCGCGCCAGCGGCGCCTCGGGATTGCCGAGATCGACCACATGCTTCTGCTGGCGCGCCGGATGCGGGTGCATGAGCGGCGCCAGCGTCCGGCGGTTTGCGGCCAGCCAGCCCCGCAGGCGCCCGGCCCCGGGCGTCGCCTCAAGGCCACAGGCGTTGCGCAGGATCGCCGTGGCGATACGGCGATCGACCTTGCCGAGCCGCTCCAGGAGAGTCCAGGCCGGCCTTTCGCTGACGAGGAGATAGGGATTCTCGATCGCTTCGGCATGACGCGTCGCCGAAATCGACACGCTCACCGCCAACCGTGCGGCGATCAGATCGAGCAGGATCTCGAACTCGGCGTCCTGCAGCGGCAGTTCCGCGTGATAGCCCGCAGTGATCATGGCGGCTGTTTCGATCGGGCTCTTCTCGTCGAGCATCGCATACGTGCAGGCGACGGCGAGCTCGGCGATAAGCGGCGAATGGGCCGCGTCACCAAAATCGATAAGACCCGCGATCGCGCCCTTCTCGGGATCGGCGACCAACAGGTTCCAGTCATTGGCGTCATTGTGGATGACACCATGGCGCAGGCGCCGGAGCGTCGGCGCGACCCGGGAATCATAGGTGTCGAGCACCTTCTCCAGGCAGCGCCGCTGTGCCGCATCGGACACATGGGACAGGCGCTGGCGCGCCCGCGGCGTCTCGCGGATCTCCCAATCGAAGGCGACATGCGCACCGGGATGACCGAAGCTGCCGAGCACCCGGTCGAGCTGCCCGAGGACACGGCCGATGTCGCGCAGCGTTTCCGGCGTCTTGGCAACCTCGGCCAGCGGCGTGCCGGGGAGATAGGAGACGAGACGGACACAATGACGCTCGCCGCCGCGGCCGGTCAAAAGGCCGAATTCCAGCCCATCGCGGGTCGGCACCACACGCGGCGTCGGCAAGCTCGGATCGTTGATTTCGACGTGCCGCAGCAGCGCGGTCTGGAATTCGATCGCCGTGAGCGGCTCGGCCCCATTGACGATCTTCAGGATGAAACGCTGCCCATCGTCCGCCCGCACGTCGAAATTCTGGTCGCGCTCACTGGGCAGGCCATCAAGGCGGCCGACAACGCCGAAGCGTTGCCGCAAGACCTCCGCCGCCTCGTCGAGGGAGAATGTCGGGCGTGGGTGGTTGACGAAGGTCATCGCAGGCTTTCCGAATTGTCGCTCTGCCATCAATCTGACATTGATGCGGTGGCGGCCGCGCTGCTCCAATCGGCKGTTTTGCCGCCATTGTGGCGGTAGCAACCTGCTATCGCCGCCACACGGATATCTGCGAGCCCTTGATGGCGATGGACGAGACGAACGCGAAGATTCTGCGGCTGCTCCAGGACAATGCGCGGCTGCCGATCAAGACGATTGCGGGAAGCGTCGGGCTCGCCCGCAGCTCCGTGCGCGAGCGCATCGCCAAGATGGAGACCGACGGCACCATCCGCGGCTACACGGCAACCGTCATGGAGGGCCGTTCGGGTGTTGACGCATTCCGCGCCTTCCTGATCATCCGCCTCACCAAGACGCCGGCACGCGACACGGTGGATCGGATTGCCGTGCTCCCGGCGGTCAGGCGGTGCTACTCGATCGGCGGCGAGATCGACGTCATCGCCGAAATCGAGGCGGAGACGACCCGGGCGTTGAACTCCGTGCGTGACGAGATTGCGTCGATGCCGCATGTCGCCGACCTGACGACGGCAATCGTGCTCGCAGACGAGAAGCCAGCCTGAGCGATCGACGGACGCCGGCGGTCAGCTCTTCGTCACGCCCGCGCCGCGACAGCCCGCATCACATGCGAGACCGCGCATGAGCGATCAGGTACTCGACCTGCGCGGGCGTCTCGATCGCGCCGGCTGCGTGTTCATGCCGGATTTTCGCGATCGCGGCCTCGGCTTCGAGGCCGCATTCGATGAGCAGCAGCGCTGCGACCGTCCCGGTGCGCCCAAGCCCCGCCTTGCAATGGATGGCCCAGTTCTCCCCCGCCGCGAGGCGACGCAACAGCGCAAGCTTCTGCCAGTCCTCGGCGAAGGCCGCAGTCGGCGCGCTGTAATCGGGAATGGCTGCATGGGCCCACTCCAGTCCGGTCTCCCGGACAGCCACGGAAAACAGCTTCTGCTCGCAAGGCAGCTCATGCGCCTCGACGAGACTGAGGAGCCCACCGGCTCCGAGCCTGGCGAGATGATCGAGATCCTGGGCGAGAGCCAGCACGGGATCGGCGCCTGGCAAGGGGCGCCCTCGCCACGATCCCGGACAAGGGGCCAGCACCAGCTTTCCGGCGATCCCGGGCAGCGCGATGATCGATGCTGGCTTCGAAGCTGACTTGTCCAAGCAGACCCCTCCGGGCCGCGCGCAAAGCGCGCAACGCCCATCAATTGACTCAGTGATATAGCTGTGTACAGCTATATCACTATGGAGTCCATGTCAGCCCCTCCGCCCAACACAGTGAGTTCCATGCCGCCTCCGCCACGGACGAGGCGTGAGCGGCTCGCGGCCGTGCTTTGGCCGGCGGCGACAATGCTCGGGATCGCCCTTCTCGGTCTCCTCGCGGCTCGCAACGTCTCTGCGAACCTTGCGGCTGCGGGAATGGAAATCGACTTCTCGTTCCTCTGGCAGGAAGCGGGTTTCGATGTCAGCGAAAGCCTGATCGGCTATTCGCCCCGCGACACCTACGCTCGTGTGCTGCTCGTCGGCATCTTGAATACCCTCGCCGCGGCGGCCCTCATCCTCGTCCTGGCAAGCGGCATCGGGCTGTTCGTCGGCATCGCCATGACCAGTTCCAACTGGCTCGTGCGCACGTTGGCGCGCACCTATGTCGAGTTGCTCCGCAATCTGCCGAAGCTCCTGATCGTGATCGCGCTCTATGTGGCGATGGTGCGCAACCTGCCCCATATCCGCTCGGCCTGGACCAGCCCCTTCGGCGCGATGCTGAGCAATCGCGGTCTCGTGCTGCCCTGGCCGATCATCGAGCAGGGCGGCCAAGCGCTTGCTATGGCAGCCTGCCTCTGGCTCGCAGGCGCGTTTCTGTGGCTCCGCGCCGCCCGGCTGCACCAGGACCGCACAGGCAAGCGCCGCCCGGTCTTCCTGCCTGTGCTCGCTGCCGCGGCGAGCCTCTACGCGGCGCTCGACCTGACAGGGACACTCCATGTCACCTGGTCTGTGCCGAAGCTGGCGGGCTTCAATGTCACCGGGGGCGTGAGCCTGTCCTTGCAGTTCACCGCGCTAGTGGTGGCCCTGTCGGTCTATCACGGCGGGCAGATCGGCGCGATCGTGCGCGGCGGCATCATCGCCACTTCGCACGGGCAGCGCGAGGCAGCACAGGCGCTCGGCCTCGACTGGTTGAAGACGATGCGGCTCATCGTGCTGCCCCAGGCACTGCGCGTGATCACGCCGCCGCTGGGTAATCAGTACTCCAACCTGCTGAAGAACACCTCGATCGCGCTGGCGATCGGATACTCCGATTTGCTCAGCGTCGTGAGCACATCGGTGAATCAGACATTCCGCCCGATCGAACTGATGGCGCTCGTGGCCGCCTTCTTCCTGATCGCGAACCTGCTGATCTCGGCCTTGGTGAACTGGTGCGACCATGCCTTCCGGCTGAAGGCGCGCTGAGAATGACGCTGACAGTCGAGACGATCGCCCGCGCGAATGCCCTTCCCCGGAAAGGGCTCGCGCCCATCCAGGGCTGGCTGCGCCAGAATCTGTTTTCGAGCTGGTGGAACACGGTGCTGACCGTCGTCACGCTCGCTCTTCTGGTCCTGTTCGCCTGGAGCGCGCTGACCTGGGTGGTGCTCGAGGCGGTCCCGTTTTCCGGCAACCGGGCCGAATGCCTGAATGCCTCGGGAGCCTGCTGGGCCTTTCTCAGCGAGAAGGCCAATCTCGTCCTGACCGGGACCTACCCGGCCGCCGAGCGCTGGCGCGCGCAACTCGCCAGCGGCCTGATCATCGTGACGATCCTCGTCTTTGCACTTGTTCCGATGAGGCTTGCGATCCGGGCAGCCATGGTCGTGGGCACTGCTGTGCTCTCCTACCTGCTTCTGCGCGGAGGTTTCGCTGGCCTGCCCTTCGTCGAATCCCACCGCTGGAACGGCCTCCCCCTCATCCTGTTCCTGTCTGCCTTCACGATGGCCGCAGCATTTCCGCTCGGCATCCTGCTGGCGCTGGCTCGCTGGTCGCAGCATCGCGCGCTGAACCTTGCCGCCGTCGCCTATATCGAGACGGTGCGCGCCATTCCGATGGTCGCGGTCTTGTTCGCCGGCATTTTCGTATTGCCGCTGCTGCTGACGCGCGGCGCGACCATAGAGCCCGTCGCCGCCATCCTGATCGTGCTGACCCTCTTCTATGCGGCCTATTTCGCCGAGGACATTCGCAGCGGGCTGCAGGCGCTGCCCAAGGGGCAGATCGAGGCGGGAGCCAGCCTCGGCCTCACCGCCGCGCAACGCATTCGCCTGATCGTGCTGCCCCAGGCCTTGCGGACGGCCATCCCCGGCATGACGAACACGATTATCGGCAGCTTCAAGGACACCTCGCTCGTCGCCATCGTCGGCATGCATGATTTGCTTTCGACAGCCCGCATGGCATATGCCGATCCTCTCTGGCAGGCCTATGCTTTGGAGGCGAACATTGCGATCGGGCTGTTCTATTTCCTCTGCTGCTGGATGATCTCCGAACGAGCTCGGCGGCTCGGGCACGGCGCCGGCAAGCTCGGCTGAGACCGGCCTTGCGACAGGGAGAGCTATGACGATCGAACTCACCAGCCCCGAGGCGCAGCAGCTTCGCCAGATGGTCCGCTCGCGCAACGACGTGATCTTCGAGATCGTGCGCGACCGCATCTGCCTGCGTGAATATGACGAAGGGCATGTCATCCACGAAGCAGCACTCGCCGCGGAGTTCCACGTCAGCCGCACGCCGATCCGGCAGGTCCTGCAGCGCCTTGTCTACGAACAGCTCGCGGAGACGCGAAACGGCGTCGGCACCATCGTTTCCTATGTCGATCATCACGCTGTCGACATGCTGCGTTTCCGCATCGGCCTGACGGGTCTGATCGCCGATCTCGTGCCGCTGCAGCTCCCGACTTCGCTCCGGTCCGACTATGCGCGGTTGCGCTCATTGGCCGAGGGGCTGCGTGACACCTCCCCCGTCAAGGATGTCTGGGGCGTCTGGCGCGCCCATCACGAGGCGCGCAACGCCTTGATCGGCGACGAGGCGCTGCGCCAGATGGACGACATGATTTTCTTCCGCATCGCGCGAAGCTGGGTCAGCTGGCTGAAATGCGATCCGGAGCTCGTGCGCGCCCTGCTCGTGCAGGAAATCGCGGCGACGGCCGAGAAGACCGAAAGCCTGCCGGCATCGGAGCTGTTTCGCCTGCATGCGGCGCATCTCGAATTGCTGCTCGCACGCTATGGCGAGGACGATAGCAAGTAGGAGACCTGGGCCTCGCTTTCGATTGCGCCCGGCCGAGCCGAGCGCACCGCGGCGATCGCGTCCTGCGGCGGCATTCCGGTCTCGATCAGCACGCGCGCGGCCATCATGCCGCTGCGGCCATATCCAGCGAGACAACAGAAGGCGGCACCCCGGCCGAGGCTTAGCTCGCCAAGGATCGCCTGGGCCAAACGCGGCCAGTCCAATGTCTCGTCCGGCGCGGAAAAATCCAGGATAGGCGCACAAACGAGGCGGATCCCGCGCAGCTCCGCAGCGCGTTGCAGATGTTCGCTGTCATCGGCATCGCATTCCGTCTGGTCCAGGAGGCTCACCAGGAGCGTCGTTCCCCTCGACTTCAGAACATCGAGAACCTGCTCCTGCTGATCCGCGTCGATGGTCCGTTCGCCCCGCCGGAGGATGACGAGCCCCGGCAGCGGCAACATGCCCACGGCTCCGGCATGCCCGCGGACCGTAACCCATACCGGCCCTTCCTCCATGCCCGCCCCCTGCAAACCTTGCCGGATCCAGTGTTCCGATCGGTGCCGACTAGAGGCAGATCAGGCGGAACTGTCCAGAACAATGGCATCGGCCGTCTCGGAAGAGCAGGCGACGGCGGTGCCGGAACGCATTCCGGCTCGCCGAGCGGTCGGCGAGCCGGAAGAAGGACACGCAGTCGCACTGCGGTTGAACGACGGCCTAGAGCATCGGCCCGAAAAGTGGATTGCGGTTTTCGGGAAAGCCGATGCAAAGACAAAGGGTTAGATCATCGGACTGGATACGATATCCGGTCCGATGATCTAGCGGACGGGGAACGCGAAGATCAGTCCGCCATCCCTGGCCAGGCGGTTCGGAGACGCTGAGCGGTCCATGGCGAGGGGCGAGCCCTTGCCGATATGCTTTTCGAAAACCTCGCCGTAATTGCCGACCTGCTTGATGATCTGCGCACTCCAGTCGGGACGCAGGCCAAGCTTCTTCGCCATGTCGGCAGTTGGCCCGGTCGGGGAGATCAACCGTTGCTCGTCGACTGGCAGATCCTTGAGCGAGGCGAGCTTGGCATCGATATTCTGCGAGGTGACACCGAATTCCTCGGCGGCGATCATGATCTGGACGCCCCAGAACAGCGTCTTCTCCAGCTCCGTATCCGGGCGCGACACAAGGGCGAGCGGCTCGGTGGCTGAACGTTGGGGAACGATCACGTAATCGTCCGGCTTCGGTGCCAGCAGACGATCGGCGGCCAGGGCCGATACCGAGCTCGCCACCGCATCGCATTTTCCGGAGAAGAATGCCTGCAGGCGTGCGGTCTTGTCGGCGATGTTCTCGACCTTGTAGGGCAGCTTCGCGGTGCCGAACCAGTCGGCGAGATAAAGCAGCGTCGTCGAGCCTTCTTCGGCACAGACGGTCGCGCCGGACAGGTCAGCGAGCTTCGTCATGCCGAGGCTTTTCGGCACCATGAAGCCCTGCCCGTCATAGAAGGTGGTCGTCACGAAGGACACGCCGGGATCGGCGTCGCGGGTGCCGGTCGCGGTGATGCCGCGCGAGGCAATATGTGCGCTGCCGCTGATGATCGCCTTCAGGCTGTCGGAGAACCCGATGCCGCGCAGCTCGGCCTTGGCCCCATCGCCGAAGATCGCAGCCGCCGCCATGCGGCAGAAATCGACATTGAAGCCGCGGAATGCGCCCTGGCTGTCGGGGACGGAGAAGCCGGGTGAATTCGGATTGACCAGGCAGACGAACTTTCCGTCCTGCTTGATCTTGTCGAGGACCGGGCCAGCCTGTGCGCCCGGCGCAGCGGCAAGCAGAACGGCCGCGGACAAGGCCATGCGGAGCACGTGAAACGCCATATCAATCCCCCTCTTCCCTCTGGAAGCTTATAGCTATCTACCTGTATACAGCAACGCAGCAAACCGTCAAACCCACGGCATCGCTCGCGGCGCTTTCCGTCGCGATGCCTCCCCATTCTGAAGACCCAGATCGAAGAGCCCCTCCCGGGGGTTCCGGTATGGCGCCTGAATCGAGGGCGGCCAGACCGGGCCATGGCAGACCAACGATGGCCTGTGCCTCCTGGTCGGGCCTTGAAGAGGGCGGCAGTTGCGAGGACCGTTGCTGGCGCGTCGGGGCCTGCTCGTCCCGGTTCGGTGCACAATCGCGACGCCCCGCCACACCACCCGGATTGCGGCACACGAAGGGGAGACCAGCCGGGCCGCCCCTGTCCGGCAGCCGCCATTGCGCTTGGTTCGTCGCAGCGGGAGCAGCCAATGGCCGGCCGCGATCGCGCCGGTTGCTTTCGGGGAACGGAAACGCCGACATACCGCCTGACACGGCATCAGAGCCTCGAAGAGTCCAATGGAGCAGGAATGAGCATTCGCGAGCAACTGGTCGAACGATTCTTCCGCTATCTGGCGGTTGAGAGTCAGAGCGACGCCACAGCGACGACGCTGCCGACCACTCCGGGCCAGCAGCGGCTCGCCGCATTGCTTGCAGAAGAGCTGCGCGCACTTGGACTTGAAAGGGTCGTGCTTGACGACCACGCCACCGTCACCGCCATGAAGCCGGGCACGAGGCCGGGCGCGCCGAGGATCGGCTTCATCGCGCATCTCGACACGATCGACACCGGCCTCTCGCCGACGATCCGCCCGCGCATCCTGCGCTTCGAGGGCGAGGATCTTTGCCTGAACCCGGAAAGGGACGTCTGGCTGCGCGTGGCGGAGCATCCCGAGATCCGCTCCTGGGTCGAGCAGGACATCATCGTCGGTGACGGAACGAGTGTGCTCGGAGCCGACAACAAGGCCGCGATTGCCGTAATCATGACGCTGCTCGAGCAGCTCGGCGCCGGGAGCCAGCATGGCGACATCCTGGTCGCCTTCGTTCCTGACGAGGAGATTGGCCTGCGCGGCGCGAAGGCACTCGACCTCGCCCGCTTCGACTGCGATTTCGCCTATACGATCGATTGCTGCGAACTTGGCGAGGTCGTGATCGAGAATTTCAACGCCGCTGCAGGCGAGATCGTCTTCACTGGCGTTACCGCCCACCCGATGTCGGCGAAGGACATCCTCGTGAACCCGCTGCTGATGGCGCTCGACTTCATCAGCCAGTTCGACCGCGCGGAAACGCCCGAGCACACCGAGGGCCGCGAAGGCTATTTCTGGTTCAACGACATCGTCGCCAATGCCAGCGAGGCGCGCCTGCGCGTCTTGATCCGCGACTTCGACAGGGAGCAGTTCGAGCGGCGCAAACGGCGCATCCGCAAGGTTGCCGACCTGATTGCCGCGCAATATCCCAAAGGCCGTGTCGACTGCCAGGTGACCGATACCTACAGCAACATCCATGACAGCCTGGGCGATGACCGCCGCTCGGTCGACCTGCTCTTTGCGGCGCTGAAGGCACTGCAGATCGAGCCGAAGCTGATCCCGATGCGCGGCGGAACAGACGGCGCAGCGCTCTCGGCCAAGGGATTGCCGACCCCCAACTTCTTCACGGGCGCGTACAACTTCCACTCGCGCTTCGAGTTCCTGCCTGTTCCCGCCTTCGAGAAATCATGGGAGGTCGCGCGCATGATCTGCACCTTGGCAGCGCAATCAAACGGCCCACTCGAGGTAACCCGCCCGGATTGAACGGGTCCGCGCTGAGCGTCGTCGGTAGCAAAAGGGTTCATGCTCCCGACGACACCAGCGGGCAGATCGGATCGGGCGCCCGGACGCGTCYTGGCAAGGGGACCTTCGCCGGACGTCAGCGGCGCGCCTCGTCGCGCTCGACATCTACGCTGCCACGGCCGCCCGAACGGCAGACCGCGTGTAAGTCCAGGATCATTAGAATTCTTACAAACTATTGATATTGAAGAGATTTACGTTTCTCGTCTATGACGGATCCCAGGGTACGGATGCCATGGGGCAGGAATGGACGATAGGCTCGATCAGGATCGGTCGTCGGCTTCGATGCAGTTGTTCTCGAAGCGGCTGAAGGTGTCCGCCGGAACGTTTCGGCACGGGCGGGGCGAACAGGTCGTCGGGCCGATGAAGCGGGGGCTCAAGGTCGTCGTCATGCTGCAGGGACATCAGTCCTATGAGCTCGACGACAGGCCGCCTCTGACCATCAACAGCCCGATGCTGCTGGTCGCCGCCAATGACGGCGATCATGTCCAGAAACGGACCTGCCTGTCGGGCGAGGGCGTGCGCTGCGCGATCGTGCAGCTCGATGCCGACTTCGCGCAGGACGAACTCGGCGCCAGCTTCTCAGGTCTGATGGGACAGATGCAGGGCAGCGGGATCGGCCCGGGACTATGGGCGCGCGCTGCCGGCGCCGATCTGCGCGGGATCGCGCTGCAGATGGCGGAGTGCCGGATCGAAGGCGCGATGCGCAATCTCTACATGGCCGGGAAGGCGCTCGAACTCGCGGCCACAGTTGTGGACCAGATCGTCAACGAGCGGCCGCAGCGAGCCGCGCGGCTGTCGCCGCGAACGATCGAGCAACTGCGTGCGGCGCACGCTCTGCTTCTTCAATCGGCCCGCAATCCCCCGACACTGGGGGAACTCGCCAGGAATACCGGCCTCAATGTCACCAAGCTGACGGCTGGATTTCGTCAGCTCTACGGAGCGAGCGTTTTCGACTATCTCCAGGCCCATCGCCTGCAACAGGCCTACGACCTGATCCGCAGCGGCGAGAAGAGCGTCGCCGAGGCGGCCTACCACGTCGGATACAACCCTGCGCATTTCTCGGGGATTTTCCGGAAGCGCTTCGGCATTCTGCCCAGCACCTTGCGTTGACGCCGCTCTGCTGAAGTTCTGGCAACCGATTGGAAGGCTTCGAAACTCATTCGAAAGAAATACTGCGGGCAGCCAAAGTCKATCCGATTGCCCCGATTGTTGTGCTGGTCGAGAAGAAACCCGCAATACGGCGGGGCATCTCGATCATGAACACATGCAACTCGAACAAGGATGGATCTTGGTCGATCCGAGCAGCAGGCGCTCCTGTATGCTTCTGGCGTCGTGCCAGGACCGTGGCGCTCGCCAGCGTCGCTCTCAGTGTTCTTCCGGTCGCGCTCGCTGGTCCAGCCCTCGCTCAAAGCGAATCTCCCACCGTGTCGCTCGACACGATCGAAGTTCAAGGCGCGACGGAGAAGGCGAATGGGCCGGTCGACGGCTATATCGCGCGGCGCAGCGCCAGCGGCACCAAGACCGACACTCCCCTGATCGAGACGCCGCAATCGATCACGGTCATCCCGCGCGCCCAGATCGACGATCAGGCCGCGCAGAGCGTCGGCCAGGCGCTTCGCTATTCCGCCGGCGTCCTGGCGGAGACGCGCCTGTCCTCGGGTCGCTACGACAGCACCTTCATCCGAGGCTTTGGCGGTAGCGGTTCGAATGCAGGCTTCGTCAATTTCCAGGACGGCCTGCGTGTCCAACGCGGCGTCAATTTCCTCGTCCCGGCCATGGAAACCTACGGGCTGGAGCGGATCGAGGTGCTGCGCGGTCCGGCTTCCGTGATCTTCGGGCAGGTCAAGCCGGGCGGCCTAGTGAATCTGGTCAGCAAGCGCCCGACGGATCAAGCCTTTGGCGAGATCCAGGCTCAGATCGGCTCGCATCAGCGCCGCCAGCTCGCCTTCGACATCGGCGGGCCGGTGAACCCGGACAAGACGGTCCTCTACCGGATCGTCGGGCTCGGMAGGGCCGCAGATACGCAGGTCGATTTCACCAAGGAGGAGCGGGTCTTTATCGCGCCATCGCTGACCTTCCAGCCAAGCGCTGCGACGAGCCTGACCATCCTCACCTCCTTCCAGCGCGACCCGGAAACCGGCTTCTACGGCTTCATCCCGGCAGTCGGCAGCGCATTGCCTAACCGCTACGGCCGGATCCCCAGCAAGTTCTTCCCCGGCGAGCCCGCCTATGAGGGCTATAGCCGAAACCAGATCGCAGCAGGTTACGCGCTCGAGCACCGCTTCAACGATGTCTTCAGCTTCCGCCAGAATCTGCGGTTCACCGACCTCGAGTCGCGCTTCAGGACTGTCGCCGTGGCAAGCCTGGCCGCCGACCAGCGCACGCTCATGCGCCGCGTGACGGCGTCGAACGAGAAGGCCCGGACCTTCGGCATCGACAACCAGCTCCAGGCCGATTTCCGCACCGGTCCGCTGACTCACAAGGTCCTGCTCGGCGTCGACGGCTATTGGATGGACGGCACCGCCTTCACCGGCGCGGGTGGCACCGTCCAGACCCTCGATTGGGTCAACCCGGTCTATGGCCGCACGCCCTTTGCAACACCGGCCCTGCCCGGCACCACGCAGGAAACGACGCAGTTCGGCGTCTATCTCCAGGACCAGATCAAGCTCGACCGGCTCTCGCTCCTCATCGGCGGGCGCTTCGACAACGCCAGAAGCCGCACGCGCGCCCTCACCAATGGCGCACTGACGAAGCAGGACGACGACGCCACGACAGGCCGCGCCGCATTGATGTACAATTTCGACAATGGCCTGGCGCCCTATGCGAGCTATTCGACCTCGTTCGAACCGGTTGCGGGCACGACCTTTGGCGGCTCGCCCTTCAAACCGACCGATGGCGAGCAGTATGAGGTCGGCCTGAAATACGCGCCGCCCGGCTACGACGCCTTCATCCAGGCAGCCGTGTATCAACTGACCCAGAGCAATGTGCCGACGGCCGACCCCGCCAATGCGGGCTTCCAGATCCAGACGGGCGAGGTACGGGCGCGTGGTTTCGAGGTCGAGGGTCGGGCGAAGCTGTTCGACAGTCTCGAGCTGATCGCGGCCTATGCCTATACCGACGCCGAGGTGACGAAGAGCACCGGCGTCGACCTCGGCAAGAGGCCGACGGTGGTCCCCCGCAACATGGCTTCACTCTGGGGCCACTATACCTTCAAGACGGGCCTGTTTGCGGGCTTCGCCCTGGGCGGCGGCGTGCGTTATGTCGGCGAGGGCGCAGGTGATCCCGGCAACACCTTCAAGACGCCGGACTACACCCTGCTCGATGCGGCCATCAGCTATGATTTCGGTGTCCGGGCCCAGGCGCTGAAGGGCTGGAAGGTTCAGGTCAATGCCCAGAACCTGCTCGACAAGGACTATGTCGCGGGTTGCTACGCGCTGACCCAGTGCTCGTTCGGCCTTCGCCGAACGGTGCTTGCGACCCTGTCCTACAAATGGTGAGCCGCGACGGCATGGACGCCACGAGATTTCGCAACACAGCCGGCCCCGAGCTCCCGTCAGCGGAGCCCGCGACTCTGGCGCAGGCGCGTCAGCTGGACATCGTGGCAGGCCATGGCGAGATCTATCGGCTGCTGATCGCGATCCCGCCGGGTCCGGCACCGGCGGCCGGGTTTCCGGTGATCTATCTGGTCGACGGCAATGCTCTCTTTGCCACGGCCGTCGAGACGGCACAGCTCCAGGGTCGGCGGCAGGATGTGACAGGGGTCGACCCGGCGATCATCGTGGGCATCGGTTACCCCATCGACGCTCCGTTCGATGGTGCGCGCCGACAAGGCGATCTCCTGCCGGACGAGGGAGGTGCGGACCGGTTCCTCGACTTCATCGAGGAGAGCGTAAAGCCGGCGGTCGCAGCGCTCGCCGCCATCGACCCCAGCCGCCAGGCTCTGGTGGGGCATTCCTTCGGTGGCTTGTTCGCACTGCATGCGCTGTTCACGCGGCCTGAGCAGTTCAGGTCCTATGTCGCCGGCAGCCCTTCGATATGGTGGAACGATCGCGCGATCGAGGTCAGCGAGGCCAGTTTTGTCGCGCGCCGCCGCGATGGGCCCCTGCCGCGGCTGCTGATCACAGCTGGAGGCAGCGAGCAGGCACGCGACGCGCGCACCTCTCCGGAACGCGCTCAACGCCTGCATATGGCGCGCATGCTTGACAATGCTGCCGAAATGGCGCTGCGCCTGGCCTCGTCGCACCGCGTCGCGGTGGAGCATGTGATCTTCGACGGCGAGAACCACATCTCGGTCATCCCCGCGATGCTGGCCAGGGCGGTTTCGTTCGCGATCGCCGGCACCGCCGGCCGGGAGACGACGGCATGAGCCAGGTACGGATCTCGTCGCGCGAGCTGCGGCCATTTGCGTGGGTTCTGGGCCTCGTGCTGACGCTGTTTGCGTTGACGGCGGCCGGCCCGGCCCCGGCCGCTCCCGTGACGGTGACGGATGTGCTCGGTCGCACGGTGACCTTGCCGGGCCCGGCCAAGCGCATCGTGCTGGGGCAGGGTCGCCAGCTCAATGCGCTGGGGCTCATTCATCCCGACCCGATCAGCCTGCTTGTCGGCTGGGGCAATGACTTCCAGCGCCAGATGGGCGAGGCCTATGCGCTGTACCGCGCGCKGTTCCCCGCGATCGAGACGCTGCCGACTGTCGGAGACGGCACCGCAGACGGGTTTTCCTTCGAGAAGGCGGTCGAACTTGCCCCGGACCTGGTCGTTCTGAGCCTGTCGATCGCCGGCACGCGCCGCGGCCCTGGCGATCTCGTCGCGAAATTCGAGGCGGCGGGCATCCCGGTGATCGTGGTGGATTTCTTCCTGCAGCCGTTCCGCGACACGATGCCCAGCCTGCGCATCCTCGGCAAGGCGATCGGCAGGGAGGCTGCGGCCGAAGAGTTCGTCACCTTCTACCAAGACCGGAGACAGCGCATCGCCCAGCGGCTTGGTCCGGTTGAGCGACCGTCCGTCTTCATGCATGCGCATGCCGGAAGCGCCGAATGCTGCTTCTCGCCGGGAAAGGGTACCTTCGACGACTACATCACGGCCGCGGGCGGAAGAAATATCGCGGCAGCGTTGCTGCCGGGAGCGACAGGCCAGATCAGCCTCGAGCAGGTTCTCGCTGTTGACCCGGCGATCTATATCGCGACAGGCGGCACCCATCTCGCAAAGAGCGGCGGGCTGGTGCTGGGTCTGGGCGTTCCCGCCGAGGTCGCGTCGCGCAGCCTTGCAGCCCAGCTCGCTCGTCCCGGCCTCAAGGCATTGACGGCGGTGAGGAACGGCCAGGCCTATGGTCTCTGGCATCTGTTCAACGACACCCCCACCCATATCGCGGCGATCGAGGCGATGGCGAAGTGGTTCCATCCGCAGCTGTTCGCCGATATCGACCCGCAGGCGACTCTGGACGAGATCTCCCGGCGCTTCTCGGCGATCCCGCTACAGGGAACGTTCTGGCTCGAGCCGCAAAGCGGAAAGCCGCAAGACTTGGCAAGCCCGCCGGCAAAGCCATGAATTTCGCTGCAAATCCCGCCTCCCCCGCCGCTGCCCGCGAGGTTGCCCTGCCATGACCGCTCTCGTTGCCCACGCGCGGATCGCTCTGGCCGATCCGGACGCCGTCATCGCTCCGCTCTGCGAACATCTCGTCGAGCATGGGGCTGAGATCACACAGGAGGAGGGCGCGACGATCATTGCGCTGGGCAGCTATCGCGGCCGGCTGCAGTCCAGCGACGGGCATCTCGTCGTGCGCGCCGAGGCCCCCGATTTGGCGAGCCTGCAGGGCGCCAAACAGGCGATCGCGAGCCATATCATCGAGTTTGCGCCGCGCGGCGAGGCCGTTCCCCTGATCGCCTGGACGGGAGCGGGCAGCGGCGTGGCGATCCCATCGAGTTTTCGCATCCTGACTGTGACTGGCGTTCGGGATATCTCGCCGCATATGCGCCGGATCAGCTTCCAGGGCGACGACCTTGCCAGGTTCGACAGCCTGGAGGCACTGCATGTCAGGTTGTTCCTGCCGCCGCCTGATCTGGCCGAGCCGGAATGGCCGACATTCGGAGAGGATGGGATCTTGCGTCTGCCGGAAGCAAACAAGGCGCCGGCGGTGCGCAAATACACGATCCGAGAGATCGATACGGTCGCGGGAACGGTCGCGCTCGATTTCGTGCTGCACGAGGATGCCGGTCCCGGCGCAGCCTTCGCGGCGCGGGCCCGGCCGGGCGATCGCATCGGCATGGCAGGCCCCGGCGGACGTGGCTTGCGCGAGGCCGACTGGTATCTGTTCATGGGCGACGAGACCGCGCTGCCTGCGATCGGTCGCATGCTCGCCCACCTGCCACTAACGGCACGGGGCCTCGCTTTCATCGAAGTCACCGATGCCGGTGAAGAGCAGGCCCTGGTCTGCCCCGCCGGTGTGGAGATTCGCTGGCTGCATCGCCAGGGCGCCGAGGCCGGCACCACGACACTGCTCCAGGACGTCTTTGACGCTGTCCTGTGGCCTTCGGACGAGGCGACCGTCTATCTCTGGGCCGCGCTCGAACATGCCGGCTTCAAGGCCCTTCGCATGGCCGCCCGCAAGCGTCTGCGGCCCGAGCGCGATCATCATCTGATCGTCAGCTATTGGCGTCGCGGCATCAGCGAAGACCGGCAAGCCGACTGAATTTGCGGCACTACGCCGGGCCTGACCGCCCTCCGTTTCGGGGCGCGACGGGGCTCGGGCCGCCAGCGGGTGATCGAACTCTCGCGGCCGCCTTCTCCACTCATCCGGCGGCCGGCGGGGTACCGTGCGTGTGGAAGCTCTCGATCGTCTTCAGCCCCCACGCCTGCCCCTTCTTCCGCTCGGTTTCGGTCCACGTCACCGTCTGCCAGTCCGGATCGAGAATGAGGCGTGCGCCGGCATTGGCGATCTCGATGCGATTGCCGGCGGGCTCGTAGACATAGAGAAAAAAGGTCTGCTGAACCGCGTGCTTATGGGGCCCGGTCTCGATGTGAATGCCGTTCTCGAGAAAGATGTCGGCGGCTTCGAGAATGTGTTCGCGCTGGTCGGCCGCATAGGTGAGGTGGTGGAAGCGCCCGAGAGCCGCGGTGTGGTCGCGCGTATAGGCGATGTCGTAGCTCTTGTTGTTGACGGTGAACCAGCAGCCGCCAACCTCGCCGGAATCGAGCACGATCTGTTCCGTGATGCGGCTGCCCAGGGCCTTCGGCATGAAATCGCGGATCACCGCGACGTCCTGCGCCAGCAGATTGAGATGGTCGAGACGGCGTACAGCACAGCCGCGACCGTGATTGCGTTGCGCCTGGTTCTTCAGCGCCGGCCGTTCGTGCGGCGGCGCCGCGTATTTTTGGGTGTCGAAATAGATCTCGAACACATGATTGTCGGGATCGCGGAACCGGTAGGCCTTGCCATGGCCGAGATCGCCGTCGTTCCAGCCGATGCCGGCCCCCATGGCCTCGATCGCGTTGACCCGGCGCATCAGGCCAGTCTCGCTTGTCGCCCGATAGCCGATATGGCCGACCCCCGTCGTGGTCGAGGCCGTGAGTTTCAGCGTGTGGAACTCATAGTCGTCCCAGGCGCGCAGATAGACGCTGTCGCCCTCCCGTCCGCTCTCGGTCAGCCCGAGGATATTGACGAAGAAGTCGAGGCTGGCCTCCGGCTTGTTCGTGAACAGCTCGACATGGGCGAGATGAGCGATATCGAAACAGGGTTCCTGGCTCATCCCCACACCTCCTGCGCCACCTCGACGATGCGCGCCAGCTTGGCCCATTGCTCGTCCTCCGCCAGCACATTGCCCTCTTCGGTGGAGGCGAAGCCGCATTGGGGCGAGAGGCAGAGCTGATCCAGGGGCGCGAAGGCCGAGGCCTGCTCGATCCGCCGCTTCAGGTTGTCCTTGCTCTCGACGCTGCCGAACTTCGAGGTGACGAGGCCCAGCACGACCTGCTTGCCCTTCGGCAGGAAGCGCAGCGGCTCGAAGCCGCCGGAGCGGTCATCGTCCCATTCCATGAAATAGCCGTCGACATTGATCTGGTTGAAGACCATGTCGGCGACGGGCTCATAGCCGCCGGAGGCGATGAAGGTCGATTTGAAGTTGCCGCGGCAGGTATGAGTGGTGATCGTCATGTCCGCCGGCTTGGCCGCCGTCGCCGTGTTGATGACGTCGCGATAGATATGGATCAGCTTGTCGGGGTCATCGCCACGATCGACCAGCATCTGGCGCTGCTCGGGATCGCAGAAATAGGAGAGGCTGGTATCGTCGAGCTGCAGGTAGCGGCAGCCGGCGTCGTAAAAGGCCTTCACCGCCTTGGCGTAGGCCTTGCCGAGATCGGTGTAGTAATCCTCCATCCTGAAATAGGCGGAGATATCGACGGCTTTCCGGCCGCCGCGATAGTGCAGCATGCTCGGGCTCGGGATCGTCATTTTCGGCACGCGATCGGTGACGGAGGCAAGAAACCTGAAATGGGCGAGATGCGGGTGGTMGTCGGGGAAATCGAGTTTGCCGGTCACGCGAAGGCCGCGGGCCTTGGTCGCGACGCCCTTGAACTGGATGCCTGAATCCGAGTCGTATCCCTGCACGCCGGAGAGATTCTCCAGGAAATCGAAATGCCAGAAGGCGCGGCGGAACTCGCCGTCCGTGACCGCCTGGAGCCCCACCTCCTCCTGCTTCTTCACCAGCGCCCTGATCTCGGCATCCTCGATCGCCGTCAGATCGGCGGCGGAGATTTCGCCGGTCACGAGCTTGGCGCGCGCGTCCTTGACGCGTGCGCTGCGCAACAGGCTTCCAACCATATCGGCTCGGAACGGCGGCTTGTGTCGGAGGGGCATGCGGTTTCCTTCCCTGATCATGGTCTTCTAGGCAGCGGCGCTGAGGCCGAGATGGCGCTCCAGCCGCGCCGGTTCGCGCAGCAGCGCGGCACTGTCGTCGGCGAGCACGACACGACCGCGCTCCAGCACGATCGCGGTGTCGGTCAGCTCCAGAATTGTCCTGGCATGCTGTTCGATGACGATGGCTGCCAGCCCTTCGTCCCGGAACAGCGTCTTCAACGCCGCGAGCAGTTCCTCGACGATGATCGGCGCCAGCCCCTCGGTCGGTTCGTCCAGAAGCAGCAGCCTGGGATTGAGCATCAGGGCGCGGCCAATGGCCAGCATCTGCTGTTCGCMGCCGGAGAGCTGGTTGCCAAGATTGCTCTTGCGTTCGGCGAGGCGCGGAAACATCCGGAAGACGCGTTCCGTCGTCCATGGGCCGGGGCGCGCAACCGCAGTCAGGTTCTCGACAACGGTCAGCGACTTGAAGATGTTGCGCTCCTGCGGCACCCAGCCGATGCCGGCATGGGCACGCTGCTCGGGCGTAGCCGTGGAGATGTCGACATCGGCAAGCGTGATCCGCCCGGCTCGCCGACGCGTCACGCCGATGATCGTGTTGACCAGCGTCGTCTTGCCGACGCCGTTGCGGCCCAGCAAGGCGAGCGAGCGCCCCTCGTCGAGCGAGAGCGCGACATCGAACAGGACGAGAGCGTCGCCGTAGCCGGCGTTCAGGCCTTCGATCCGCAGGAGCTCAGACATGGGCGGCCTCGCCGAGATAGGCCTGCTTGACGGCGGGGTCGCGCGCGACCACCGCAGGTTCGCCTTCCGTCAGCACGCGGCCATTGACGAGAACGGTGATCCGGGTCGCGAACCGGAAGATGATGTCCATGTCGTGTTCGATCAGCAGCACCGAGACATCGTCCGGCAATGCTGCGACCGTCTCCAGCAATTCGCGCCTCTCGGCTTCGGGAACGCCGGCGGCGGGCTCGTCGAGCAGGAGCACGCTCGGCCTGGCCGCAAAGGCCGCGGCGATCTCGATCTGGCGCTGCTTGCCATAGGGCAATGTCGCGATGCGCTGATCCATGATGTCCTCGAGCTTGAAGCGGGCGAGGATATCGGCCGTCTCGGCGATGGCCTCGTCATCGGCGTCGAGCCTTTGGAAAAGCCGCATGCCCCGGCCGAGCCGCTCTGCGGTGACGAGAGAGATCATCTCGAGCGGCGTCATTGTGCCGAAGAGCTGATTGATCTGGAAGGTTCGGGCGACACCGCGCTTGACCCGCGCCTCTCGCGACAGGCCGGTAATGTCCTGCCCCATCAGGCTCACACGCCCCGATGTCGGCCGCAGAACCCCTGTGAGCAGATTGACGAAGGTCGTCTTGCCCGCGCCGTTCGGGCCGATCAGCGCGTGGCGCGCGCCCTTTTCCAGCGAGAACGTCACGTCGTCGGTCGCAGTGATGCCGCCGAAGGTCTTGACGAGATCGAAGGTCTGCAGGACGGCGCTCACGACGAGGCCCCACGTTTCGGAAACCGCGCGACCAGCGCCTTGATCGCGCCATGGATCAGTTCACGACCACCAAGGACGAAGAGGACGAGGAAAAGCCCGATCCAGAACATCCAGTATTGCGGGGTGAAGGTCGCGATGGCGTCCTGCAGGAACTTGAACGCGATCGCACCGATCAGGCCGCCATAGAGATAGCCGGCCCCGCCGATGATCAGCACCAGCATCAGGTCGGCTGAACGGTGGAAGTCGAACACGTCCAGGGAGACGAATTGCGTGGTTTGGGCGAGCAATGCGCCCGCAGCCCCGGCATAGGCCGCCGACAAGGCATAGATGGCCGCAAGGCGCCAAGGGACAGGCACGCCGGATGCGGCGGCGCGCAGTTGATTGTCGCGGATGCCGCGAAGGGACAAGCCGAACGGCGAATTCACGATGCGCCGCGCGATCAGGAACAGGATGAACAGCACCGACAGCGAATAGAGGTAGGCCGTGCGGCCGAAGATATCGAAATCGAACGTCCCGAAGACCGGCGCCATCGTGATGCCCTGCAGGCCGTCGGCGCCACCGGTGAGCCATGCCAGCGAGTTTGCAACCTCGTAGAGGATCAATGCCACGCCGAGCGTGATCATGAGGCGGGTCAGATCCGTGCCGCGCAGGACGAGCGGACTGGTGAGCAGCCCGAGCAGCGCGGATGTCGCCATGCCGAATGCCAGGCCGGCCAGTGGATCGGCCGTGACATACTTGGCCAACAGCCCGGCCGAATAAGCCCCCATCCCCAGGAAGGCGGCGTGCCCCAGCGATACGATCCCGGCATAGCCGAGGATCAGATCGAGCGAGAGGGCGAACAGGGCAAGGATCGCGATCTCGTTGAGGATCAGAAAGCGCGTTGGAAACAGCACGAAGGACGCTGCGGCGAAGAGCCAGAATGCCAGTTCGCCTGGGTGCCAGCGCCGGGCGCGGTGCAGCGAGT
Organism: Allobosea sp. 05T439; assembly: GCF_056396005.1. NCBI lineage: Bacteria > Pseudomonadati > Pseudomonadota > Alphaproteobacteria > Hyphomicrobiales > Alloboseaceae > Allobosea > Allobosea sp. 05T439. The sequence goes on from NZ_JBFTKP010000001.1 coordinate 379,808, forward strand.
GCCTGACGCGCTGTTCGAGAACCGTCCCGCTCATGTGCGAGCCCTCGCGAACAGGCCCTCGGGGCGAAGCAGCAGCAGGATGACCATCAGCGCGTAGATGATGAAGGCTCCGGCCTGCGGGACCAGATATTTGCCCATCACATCGGCAACGCCGAGCAGCATGGCCGCGAGGAAGGGGCCGGTGATCGTCGAGGTGCCGCCGACCGTGACGACGATCAGGAAGTAGATCATGAATTTCAGCGGGAAGGTCGGATCGAGCCCCATGAGCTCGATCCCGAGCGCGCCGCCGAGCCCCGCCAGTCCGGAACCGAGCGCAAAGGTCAGGGCGAACAACCGGTTCACAGGAATGCCCAGGCCACGCGCGACGCGGGCATCGTCCACGGCGGCCCGCAGCCGGCTGCCGAAACGTGTTTTTGCAAAGCCCCATTGCAGGGCGACCGCAAGCAGCCCGCAGATCCCGATCACGAACAGGCGGTAATAGCCGATGCCGATGCCGAGCACGTAGAAACGCCCCTGAAGCCAGGGCGGCAGCTGGATGATCTGCTGGCTCGAGCCGAGCAGCCAGTCGGTGCCCGCAACCGCCATGAAGACGAGACCGATCGAGAACATCACCTGATCGAGATGGCTCTTGGCATACATCGGTCGATAGACGAGCCGCTCGAGCACGATCCCCGCCAGCGCAGCGGCAAGGAAGGCGGCCGGAAGTGAAGCCAGGAACGGCAGGCCCAGCCGCTGCATCAGCAGCACGGTCACATAGCCGCCGAGCATGGCGAAGGCGCCATGGGCGAGATTGACGAAATTCATCAATCCCATCGTCACGGAAAGCCCGCAAGCGAGGACGAACAGCACCATCCCATAGGCGATGCCATCGAACAGGATGGTGAGCATGGCGTCGGTCCGGCCGCGTCAGACCGCCTATTTGCGCGCCTTCACGGGATCCTTGACCTGCGGGATCGTGGCAAACTCGACGTTGAACAGGTCGGAACCGACCTTCTCGGTGCGGCGGACATAGATGTTCTGGATGATGTCGCGCGTCGCCGGATCGATCGTGATCGGTCCGCGCGGGCTCTCCCAGGACGCGCCCTTCATCGCCGCGATGAGCTTTTCGCCGCCAGCGTCGCCATTTGTCGCCTTGAGCGCCTCGGCGATCAACCGCATGCCGTCATATCCGCCGACGGCCATGAAGTTCGGACGCACGCCTGGATTGGCGGCCTCGAACGCCTTCACGAAGGCCTGGTTGGCTGCGCTGTCGTGCTTGGCCGAATAATGATGCGTGGTGATGGCGCCGATCGCGACGTCCCCCATACCGTTGAGGATATCGTCATCGACCACGTCGCCTGGGCCGATCAGCTTGACGCCGGCCTTGTCGAGGCCGCGCTCGACGAACTGCTTCATGAACTGCGCGCCGATGCCCGACGGAACGAACACGAACAGGGCATCGGGCTTTGCCTCGGAGACGCGTTGCAGGAACGGCGCGAAATCCGGGTTGCGCAACGGCACGCGCACGCTTTCGACCGTGCCGCCGGCGGCCTTGAACTTGTTGGCGAAGGAGGTCTCGGCGTCGATCCCGGGGCCGTAATCGGTCACGACGGTGAAGACGCGCTTGATGCCGTTCGACCAGGCCCAGTCCGCCATCGGCTCGGACGCCTGCGGCAGGGTGAACGAGGTGCGCACGATGAAGGGCGAGGCCTCGGTGATCGACGCCGTCGCAGCCGCCATCACGATCTGCGGGATCTTGGCCTGGGTCGCGATCGGGGCCGTCGCCATGGCGAGCGGCGTCAGGCCGAAGCCAGCCAGAACCGCCACCTTGTCGTTGACCACGAGTTCCTGTGCGATCCGGCGCGTCGCATCGGCGTTGCCGGTATCGTCCTTGAGAATGACCTCCAGGCGCTTTCCGCCATGCATCGCGCCGTTCTGAGCCAGGAAGAGCTTCACGGCCGCTTCGATCTGGCGTCCCGTCGATGCGAAGGGGCCAGTCATCGGCAGGATCAGCCCGACCTTGACCACCTCCTGGGCCTGCGCCGTGGAGCCCAGTGTCGCCGCGAGCGCACCTGCCATGAAGGCCTTCAGAACCGTCCTGCGGAATGTCATCGTGATACCCCTCCCTGGGTCTGGCTCTTGTTTCCGAGCCGCCTTTTAGTTGTCGTCGCGATAGACGAGCCCGGCTTTCGCGAGCCCATCGCGCATTCCATACATGTCGAGCCCGAGCTCGCCGGCGGAGAGCCGGCGGCGCTTMTCATCTTCATTCGCTTCCCGCGCCCGCGCCGCGGCGGCAACCCTCTCCGCTTCGAGCCGTGCAACCACCACCACGCCATCATCGTCGGCGACGATCACGTCGCCAGGATTGATCATCGCACCGGCACAGACCACCGGCACGTTCACCGATCCGAGCGTCGCCTTGACGGTCCCCTTGGCCGAGATCGCGCGCGACCACACCGGGAACCCCATCTCCGTCAGGATGCGCACATCACGCACTCCGGCATCGATGACGAGGCCGATGCCGCCGCGCGCCCTGAGGGAGGTCGCGAGAAGGTCGCCGAACATGCCGTCAGTGTTATCTGCCGTGCAGGCGACCACAAGTACGTCGCCTGGCATGACCTGCTCGATCGCGACATGGATCATCCAGTTGTCGCCGGGCTGGGCGAGGACGGTGACGGCCCCACCGGCGATCGAGGCGCCGGCATAGATCGGGCGCATATAGGGCTTCATCAGGCCCGTCCGGCCCATGGCCTCATGGGTGGTCGAGACGCCAAGTTCCTGGAATGCCGCCATATCGGCGCTTGCAGCCCGTTTCTTCGTGCGGACGACGACGCCGGTCATGCCAGGGACTCCAGGGCTTCGGGGAACAGGCGCTGGTAGGCTTCACCGTAAGTCATCGCCTTGCCGGAGTTGCGCCCACCCTGCATGCCGCGGTTCAGCGCCACTCGGGTGTAATACTCCCAGAGATGCTTCTGCGCGGCCAGGATTTCGAATGCCTTGCGCTTCGTCTCCCAGACCTCGTCGATGTTGAGGATCAGGTTCGGCTTGAAGTTGCACTGCTCGGGCTGGTGCGGCTCGAACAGGAAGACCGGCGGCGCGGCATAGGGGCGTGCGGGGTCCGGCTTATGGCCGGCGGCCTGCGCGATGATCCGCGCTTCCTGCGCGAAGCGTGCTGCTTCGGGATGGTCGACATTGTAGGGGTCTTCAAGCGCATGGGTCAGCACGAAGCTGGGAGTGAGCTCATGGAAGAGGTCGATCGCCCGGTCGAGCATCGGCCCTGTCGTGCGCAGCGGATAGTCGCCGGCATCCATGAATTCGATCTCGGCCCCGAGGACCGCGGCGGCGCGCTCGGCTTCGTCGCGACGCTGCGCCTTGACGTCCTCCACCCGCACACCCGCCTGCTTCCAGGCGAACTGGCTTTCGCCGCGCTCGCCATAGGCCAGGCACAGGATCTTTACCCGCATGCCCTGCCTGGCGTGCAAGGCGATGGCACCGCCCGCACGCCAGACAAAATCGCCGGGGTGGGCGGTAATCACCAGACCCGTCTTCTGCAGGCTCGCCATTGAGCTGTAATCCTCTCTTCTCGGTCCTATTCGGGGGCACGACGTGCTTCGTCGCCGCTGCGCGCGAGCGCATGCGGTGGCACGTAGGCCTGGCCATCCATCAGAATGCGCGCGGTGCGCAGCAGGCCGGCGCGCTCGATGACGGGGCGCTCCGGCGTGCCACCCACGATGAGCTTCACCGTGAATTCCCCGGTCGGATGTTCGACGGAAATCGCGCGTTCGCGACCGGTAGGCATCGCGGCGACCGAAGCTGCCGGCGACCCCGGCAGGGCTGCGGCTGTCGCCACCGTCACCGCGGCAAAGACACCGATCGAAGCGTGGCACTCATGCGGGATGAAGCTGCGCGTCGCGATCGATCCTGCAACGGGCCGCGCGACAAGGGCGATCTTCGGGACCACCATCTTTGCCACATCGCCGAGATTCATCAGAGGTCCGGCCGCGAGGCGTATGCGCTCGATGCGCTGCTTCAGCTCCGTATCCTCTTGCAGCGCTTCGCGGGTTTCGTGGCCCGTGCGTCCAACATCGACCGCCCGGAGAACGATGACCGGCATGCCGTTATCGATCAGGGTACATTCGACACCGTCGATGATGTCGACCGGATTTCCCGTCGGCAACAGCGCGCCACAGACGGAGCCTTCCGTGCCGAGGAAGCTGATGTCGATGGGTGCGGAGGTTCCGGGCACCCCATCGATGCGGGCATCGCCCTCGACGCCTGCCTGACCGGCGTCGGTCCGCATCGCGAGATCGGCGATGGTGCCGGTGTTCAGCGTCCGGACCCGCACCGTCGTGCTGGCGCCCTCTGTTCGAACGAGGCCCCGCGCCAGCGCGAAGGGGCCGATACCGGCAAGGATGTTGCCGCAATTCGGCGTGGTGTCGACCGACGCGGTCTCGATGCCGACCTGCGCAAACAGGAAATCCACGTCGCAGCCTGGCTCGCTCGAGCGCGAAACGATCGCGACCTTGCTCGTCAACGGGTGAGCCCCACCAAGCCCGTCGACCTGACGCTTGTCGGGCGAGCCCATCACCGCGAGCAGGAACGCGTCACGCGCGCCCGTACCAACCGGCAGATCCTCGGCGAGGAAATAGGCGCCCTTCGACGTACCGCCCCGGATCAGCATGCATGGCACGGCAATCTGCGACATCGCTCAGCCCCCGCCCGTGATGCTGGCACGTGTGATGATATCGCGCCACAGCGTCCCCTCCGAGGCGATCAGCCGCCCGAAGCCTTCCGGCGTCTCGCGGCGTGCGATCGCGCCGTCGCGATCGAGCGCCGCGACAAATTCGGGCTGGTCGAGCAGCGCGTTGATCTCGCGGTTGAGGCGCTCGACAATTGCGGCCGGCGTGTGCGCGGGGGCAACGATGCCATACCACTGCACGGCTTCGAAACCCGGCAGCCCGCTTTCGGCGATGGTCGGGAGCTGAGGGGCAAAAGAGGTGCGCTCGGAGCTGGCGACGCCGAGCGCTCGCAACTGGCCCGCTGCGGCGAGCGGCAGAACCGCCGGACCGCCAGTCAGCGTGAATTGCACGGAACCGGCGACGAGATCCGTCACCGACGGTGCGGTGCCGCGATAGGGCACATGAATCGCCTCGAAACCGGCCCGATGCGCGAGATAGGCACCGGCAATATGCGCCGCGCTGCCTTGTCCGCCGGAGCTGTAGTTCAGCTTGCCCGGATTGGCCTTGGCATAGGCCACGAACTCCTGAAACGAGTTCGCCGGCAGGCTGGGATTGATGACGAGGATGTTCGGCACCATGGCGACCAGGGCCACCGGCTGGAAGTCCTTGACCGGATCATAGGGTACGTTGGGATAGAGCGCCGGGTTGAAGGCAAGCGTGCCGATATGCCCCATCATCAACGTATGGCCATCCGGATCGGACTTCGCGACCTGGCTCGCCGCGATMATGCCGCCGGCGCCGGGGCGGTTCTCGATGACGAAGCCCTTGCCGGGGATCGTGCGTTCCAATCGGTTGGCAATCAGACGCGCGAGGAGGTCGGTGCTGCCGCCAGGGGTGAACGGCACCACGAGCCGAATGATCTGCGTCGGCCACGCCGGCTGGACCTGCGCACGCGCCGCGTGCCCGAGGCCGGCCAGACCCAGCCCGGCAAGGAGTGATCGGCGGTCGATGTTCATCACGCGCCACGCCCTTGCCGCGCGCCGTACCCGGCCGCCTCGCCAAATCCGATGAACGCGATCGTCGCTGCTTTGGAGCCAGGCATGGGTCGTCCCTTGCTTGTGCGTTTCCTTGTCCMGCGAGGACCCTGACCCCAAGCTATTCTGCCATCAAATGAGAAGAATGCAGCGATTGATTACTTTCATGCATCTTTATCCGAGACACTGTTTCTCAGCGCCTCGCTGACCAGCGCCAGGAGGTCGCGCGCCGCCGGCCGCAGCAGCATATTCTTGCGGGTGACGATGCCGAGAGTGCGGCTGATGCTCGGTGAACGCAGCGGGATCGCAACCAATTCGCCGGCATCGACAGAGTCGAGCGCGAGCTGCGGCACGATCGCGTACCCGATCGCGGAACGGACAAGACTCACTGCGGTAATGACGCGCTGGACCTCGTAGCGCCAGGTCAGGGCCTCGCGCCGCGCACCCAGCGCATCGTCGATCAGGACGCGGTTTCCGGTCTCGGCACTGATCCGCACGAGCGGCAGCCCCTGCAACTGCGCCCAGGTCAGCGAGTCCGATCGCGCGAGCGGCATGCTGCGGTGACTGACGAGCACGAACGGCTCCTTGACCACCGGTTTGAGCTCGAGGTCCCAGCGATTGGCGGCGACGATGGTCACGCCGAATTCAGCCTGGCCCGACTGCACCTTGTCGGCGATCTCCGAAGCCGAGTTGTCGTGCACCCGGACGCGCACCGCCGGATATCGTCTGGCGAACTCTGCGATCACCGACGGCATGCAGTGGACCGCGACGGTTGGCAGACAGCCGACCGCAACCTCTTCCTCGGCATCCGCGGCATCGACCCGCGCCTCATCGATGGCCGCACCAAGCTCTTCAAAGATCTTGCGGGCGCGCGGCAGGAGCGCCGACCCCGCCGGGGTCAACGAGACCTGGCGCGTGGTGCGCAAGAGCAGCGTCGTTCCGAGGGATTCCTCGAGCTTCCGGATCCGATGGCTCAGCGCGGTCTGGGAGAGATTAAGATGCGAGGCCGCGGCATGAAAACTGCCCCGCTCGGCGATACTGACGAAGGCCTGCAGGCCCAGAACGTCGACCCTCACCCGCAAGATCCTCCAACCCGGTCCAATCGACGTCAGCACGACCTCAGGGTCGCATCAACCATGCGCAGTGAACCGGCATCAGACTCGTCGACCTACGCCGGCAGAGGCGAGTTCAGATCGGCAGAATCGAAAGACCGGCACGGCTCCAGCATCGCCGGGAGCGGTGACCGCTGACAACAGCCTCCAAAGCAATGGCTCCATTTTCGCCGGATCACCCATGTCGGCCTTACGGCAGAAGGAAGAAGCCGACTGTTGGTCCGGTTCTCCGGATTTGGAGAACAACCACGAAAGGCCGCGGCCCGGCGAACCGCATGCTTCTGCTGCAGCCCCCATAGCCGGGAAACGGCCTCGACCGGTCGCCGACATTGCCGGAAGACCAGTTCAACGCCGCAATCCCTGCATGCTCGTGCTGGAGCTGGAGGGGGAATGACGAGTGGCGACGCGACGGGAGATCTGCCTTGAAGCTGCCGGTATGGGCGAGCGCCTTGAGCGCGACTCTCCTTGTGCAAGTCATCAGCTCATTTGCCGCCGCGGCGATTCCTCTCCTGGGTCCGATTCTGACGCAACGCTGGGGCATGACGCCAGAAAGCATCGGCTATGTTTCGGCGGTCGTTTCGGTCGGCATATGCTGGTTCCTGGCGTGCGGCGGCCCGATGCTCGATCATCACGGCCCGATCCGAGCCTTGCAGCTCGGCCTGATCTTCGTCGCGGTGGGTCTCCTGCTCCTGTCGCAGTCCTTCGGCCTCGTCGGCCTTGTCGGTGCGCTCCTTGTGGGCCTGGGCCTGGCGCCCAATACGCCAGCTGGCAGCCAGTTGCTGATGCGCACGGCGCCGCCCAGGCACCGCACACTTGTGTTTTCGATCAAGCAGGCGGGCGTGCCTCTGGGCGGCACGATAGCCGGTCTCGTTGTCGCGCCTCTGGTCCTGGGGCTCGGCTTCGTCGGTGCGGTCTGGACGATTGTCGCGATCATCCTTCTCTGCATCGTGCTGGTTCAGCCCTTTCAAAGAAGTCTTGATGCCGAGAAGGGCCCACGGAACCGGGCCTGGGCCCGGCTGTTCCTCTCGCCGTCTTCGCTCAGCCGATCGGCCCGGGTTCTGAACTCGCACCCGTCCTTGCCGATGCTCACCGCGCTGGGTGTGTCGTTTTCCATAACGCAGGCCAGCATCACGGCCTTCACGGCAACCTACATGGTCACGCAGCACGGAAAGACCCTGGCGCAGGCCGGCCACTACATCGCCGTCTTGCTTGCAGCGAGCACGGTCGCGCGCATCTTCTTCGGATGGCTGGCGGATCGCATGGGCGGCGGGCTCCTGCTTCTCTCGCTTCTGGCCTTGGGCGCAGGCTCCGCGATCATGCTGCTTGTCTCTTCGACAACCGCCAGTCCCTGGATGGTCTATGGCTGCATGGCACTGGTCGGAGCCACCTCGATGGGGTGGAACGGTGTCCACATGGCCGAACTTGCGCGGGTCGCGCCGCCCACTCTGATTGGCGACGTAACGTCGGGCGCAAGCCTGTTCGGCTTCGTCGGCTCGATATGCGGGCCGTTGGTGTTTGCCATTGTCGCCAGCCGCACAGGAAGCTTTGAATGGCCTTTCCTGCTCGTCGCTGGCCAGCTGGCGGCATTCGGCTTGTTCGCTCTTGGGAGACAGTTCAAACGCCCCGCTTGAGGAGGCGCGTGCTCATTCCAACACTGCGGAAGCAAGGAAATCCGCAGCCATGGCTCACCTGCCGGCACCGGGCTTGCGTCTCAGGCTCAGGAAACGAAGTGCCAGCGGCGGCAAAGGGTCTTCAGGCTCGCTTGGCCGGCCATTCCGTCCCAAGAGAACCAAATCAGCTGCTCCCGAGAACGAGCGGACGGTGCGAACCGGCCGCCCGCTCGTGATTACTGCAAAGGAAGGAATGCCCAGGGCGACCTGGGTGTCCCAGGGGTATCCGTCCGATCAGATCTCGCGCACGGATCCGCGCACTGCTTCCAATGTGGCCTCGACGATTGCCGCATCGTGCTCCGACGAGACGAACCAGGCACCACGCTCCAGCACGCGAACGCCGCGTTTCAACAGCGCGAGCGCGAAACGGCTATAGGCCGCCTTGTCGGAGGCCGCGACCTCCCGGTAGTTGCGGGCCGGCGCGTCCAGCCCGAACGCAATGTGGAACATCAGTGGAAAGCCCGCGACCTGCGCCTTGATGCCCGCCTGAGCCAGGATCTCACGGATACCGTCCTGAAGGCGCTGGCCGTGAGCCGAGCTGCGCTCGTAATGCTCCGGCGTTAGCCCCTGCTGCGTCGCGACCATCGCCGCCATCGCGATCGGCTGCGCATTGAAGGTGCCGCCATGGAGCACACCATCCGCGAACATATCGATCAGCTCGCCCCGCCCCGCGATCGCTGCGACGGGAAAACCGTTGGCAATCGCCTTCGCCAGGATCGTCAGGTCCGGCGTGACGCCGAAGCGCTCCTGGGCACCACCGCGGCCGAGGCGGAAGCCGGTGATCACCTCGTCGAAGATCAGCAGGGCGCCATGGGCGCGACAGGTCGCGAGCGCACCTTCCAGATAGCCCGGTAGCGGCGCGATGGCGCCCTGGTTGCACATGGCCGGCTCCATCATCACCGCCGCGACGTCGCCGCGGGCAAGGCGAGTCTCGAGAGCAGCGAGGTCATTCCAGCCGAGGATCGACAGACCGTCGCCCGCGCTTGGGTCCTGCCCCCGGCTCCCGGCGACGGGCGTGGGCGCGTCGCTCGGACCAGCCGCATTGAGACCCGGCGCCGTTGACCACAGGACGTTGTCGAACCAGCCGTGATAATGCCCTTCGAACTTGACGATGGTGCGCCGCCCCGTCGCCGCACGGGCGAGGCGGATCGCGGCCTGCGCCACCTCGGAGCCCGAGGAACCGAAGCGAAGCCGCTCGGCACTGGGAACGCGCTCGCAGATCAGCTTCGCCGCCTCGTGCTCGATCGGTGCCTGGCCGGCAAACAGGATGCCACGCTCCGCCTGGCGCTGCACCGCCTCGATGACCCTGGCCGGGGTGTGGCCGAGCACCGTTGCCCCCATTCCGCAGTAATAATCGATGATGCGGTTGCCATCGACATCGATGAGATAGGCCCCTTCGCCTCGCTCGAAGACGAGTGGGCCCGGCGCCATGCCTAGTCTGAAGTTGCTGTTCACGCCGCCAGCGATGTAGCGCGCATTCGCAGCGATCTGCCGCGCCGATTCCTCAAAACGCAGTGTTGCTGCTGGTCCGCTTCCGTTCGCTCGCACGTGCCTGTTCTCCACTGCCGGTATTTTAAGCAGACCAGAGCCCTCATCCCATGTAAAGGAACAGGGGTTTCGTCTTGCGGAATTCAGAGGGACCCGCTATGCGAAGTCTCGCGACAGCGAGGATGCGGGGCGACCATGCCGAAGAAATCGGGCAACCCTTACGTCGTGCAGCCCGTGATGAAGGCGCTCAAGGTGCTGGAATTCGTCGCGCGCCATGGTCACGAGATCGCGCTCACGACCGTCGGACGTGAGCTGCGGATTCCGAAGACGACGACCTTCCGCTACCTGCAAACGCTGACGGAAGCCGGTTTCGTCAGCCACAACCGCGAGACCGACAAATACAATCTCGGGCCGCTGCTGCGCTCGATCGCGCGTGCCGATGCGAGCTTCAGCAAGATCCGTCAACTCGCACGCCCGGCGATGGTCGAACTGATGAACGAGTTCAATGAAACCGTGAATCTCGCGGTGAAGGGCAACGGCACGATCGTCTATATCGACCTCATCGAGGCCAATCGCTCGCTGCGCATGCAGGCGCGGATCGGCGACAGCCATCCGATGCATTCCACCGCGCTGGGCAAGGCGATCCTGGCCTTCCTCCCCGAAGCGGAAAAGCTGCGCCAGCTCGACCTGCCCTTGACCGAGCGAACCGGACGCACGCTGCTCGAGCGCGAAGAGATCGAGCGCCAGCTTCGACAGGTCGCAAAGCTCGGTTACGCGACGGAAATCGGCGAGAACGAAGACGGGGCGATGTGCGTCGGCGTGCCGATCTTCGACGACAATCATTACCCGGTGGCTGCCCTCAGTATCTCGGCGCCGTTGATGCGAATGCCGCGGCCACTCGCCGCGAAGGCGGGAATGCGGCTGCGCGAGGTCGCCGCGCATATCTCGAGCCATCTCGGCTCGCAGGACCCCATCGTTTCCGCCTGACAGGCATGGCCAGCGCGAGCCCTGCACATGCAGGCCCGTGCGGGACCTCGCGCTGCGGAGCGGTGTCAATGATATTCGATGCGTGGATCGATCCACGCATAGAGCAGGTCGATGATCAGGTTGACCAGCATATAGCCGACGAGGATCACCATGATGCAGCCCTGGATCAACGGGTAATCGCGGGTGCTGATCGCCTGGATGACCAGACGTCCGAGCCCCGGATAGGTGAAGACGGCTTCCGTCACCACCGCACCGCCGATGAAATTCGCCATCATCAAACCGACGATCGTGACGAAGGGCAGCAACGCGTTGCGCATGATGTGCAGGCCGACGACGCGGCTTTCCGGCAAACCCTTGGCCCGCGCCGTGCGGACATAATCCTGCTTCGCTTCGCCGATCAGCGACGCGCGCAGGAACCTCGCGAAGATGCCGGAGACATAGATGCCCAGTGTCAGCGCCGGCAGCATGAGACTGCGTAACGCATCCACCGGCGCCTCCCAGAACGGCACGTAGCGCGAGGCGGACGGCAACCAGCGGAGCTCGACGGCGAAGAGCAGGATCAGCAGGATGCCGAGCCAGAAGGTCGGCACACCCAGCGCCAGCGCGCTCCACCCGCTCAGCAGGCGGTCGAGCCAGGAATTGGGGCGCACGGCGCTGGCAATTGCGACGGGTATGCCGACGGCCAACGCCACCAGGATCGCGGCGACCGCCAGTTGCAGCGTTGCTGGCAGCCTCTCTCCGATCAACGCCAGGACGGGCTGGCGGCTGTGGAGCGAGAGACCGAAATCGCCGCGCACGGCCTGGCCGAGCCAGTCGAGATACTGGACCAGCATCGGTCGATCGAGGCCATAGCGCGCGATCGTGGCCGCGATCTCCTCCGGAGAGGCGTTCTCACCAACGAGCACCGCCACGGGGCCGCCCGGCACCGCGTAGATCATCGCGAAGATCGCGAAGGATGCGAGAAAGAGCACCGGCAGCATCTGAAACAGGCGGCGCAGCAGATAGCTCGTCATCGCCCCCTGCGCTCCGGCACACCGGGATCATGCCTGTCGAGCAGCGCGGTCAGGGCACGGCCAATCGTATCGAAGGAGAGGATCGTCAGCGTCAGCACGAGACCGGGCAGCACGGCGTAGGTCGGCGCCTCGTGCAGATAGGATTTCCCCGTTCGCAGCATTTCGCCCCAGCTCGGCGTCGGCGGCGGCACGCCGACGCCGAGAAAGGCGAGTGCAGCCTCCAGCAGGATCGCGACCGAGGCGAGCACGATCGCCTGCACGACGAGCGGGCTCAGCGCGTTGGGCAGAATGGTGCGGAACATGATGTAGGACGAGCCGCCGCCGAAGCTGCGCACCGCCGTGACGAAATCGAGCTGGCGCAAGGCCATGACCTGCGCTCGCGCGATCCGCGCGAAATTCGGTATCCCCGCAATGCCGACAGCGACCAGGGCCGCCGCCTGGCTGCGACCGAGTACAGCGATCAGCGCCATGGCGAACAGGATGTTCGGCAGCGCCAGCAAGACATCGATGCAGCGCATCAACACAGAATCGCGCCAATCACCGAAAAAGCCGGCGACGAGCCCGACCGGCACCCCGATCAGCGCCGCGATAACGACGGCACCGAAGGCGGTGACGAGCGACGTTCGCGCGCCATAGACCACGCGTGCCAGGATATCCCGCCCAAGCTCGTCGGTACCAAACCAGGCGGAAGCCGATGGCGGCATCAGCGAGTCCGCCAGGTTCTGCGTCAGCGGGTCGAGCGGGAGCAGATCGGCAAACACCGCCGCCAGTGCCACCAGCAACAGGAAGGCGAAACTCAACGACGTGCTGCGGCGGGCAGAAAGCCGGCGCAGCACGTACAGGGTCGATCCTGAGGTCGCGCTCATCGCGGGACGCCGCGCAACCGATGGCTGCGTGACGCCGCGACCTCGTCCCGGCGACGGCGTCCCGCCTCACCGCTCCGCATTACTTGAACCCGATCGTCCGCGCGACGAGGAGGTTGTCGATCTCGAGTGTCACCCCGCCAACCTTGTCGGAGGCGACGATCAGGCCGACCTCATAGGAATTGGTCGGTATCGCGAAGGCCTCGTCCACCAGCACCTTGTTCAGGTTGTCATAAGATGCCTTGACCTCGGCCGCTCCCCCCGCGGCGCCATCGACCTTGGCAATCGCCGCGACATAGGCCGGATGCGGGTGCGGGTCCTTGAGGATTGGGTTCTGGGAGGTCCGATAGATCGAGTTCGTCGTCACGCGCGACGGGAACTTCTGGACATTCCCGACTGCACCGAAGACCGCGGCGAAATCGCCGCCCAGCAGCGCACTGACGAATTCGGCCCCCTGGCGGATATCGAGCTCGATCGGGATCCCGGCCTTGCCCAGCGAGGCCTGTACGATCTGGCTGATCTGGACCGAGGCCTCGTCGCTGCCATTGACCAGCATCTTCCAGTCTTTCATCTCGGCCGCCGAGAGGCCGGATGCCACAAGCAAGGCCTTCGCCTTGTCGAGATCGTAGGCGTAGGCCTTGGTGAAGCTGGCGTCGAAGGCCGGGCTTGCCGGCGCCCAGGGCTGCGCGACGACCTCGCCCATGCCGGCATAGCCGACGCGTAGGATGCCCGCGCGATCCATCAGGTGGTTGAAGGCCTGGCGGTAGGATTTGTTGCGGAATGGGCCACGCGTCGAGTTGATGCGGAAGACCTGCACGAGCTTGCCGGGTCCGGAAAAGACCTGGTAGCCAGCGCTCTTGAGGCGCACGGCACTCCGCGAGGAGCCGTTATAGATGATGTCGACGGCGCCCGACTCGAGCGCCGCGCTCGCCGCCGCATCCTCGCTGAACACAGTGAAGACGAGATCCTGCACGATCGGCTGCTTCTCGCGCCAGTAGTTCGGATTGGCCTTGAGGCGCAAGCCCTGCCCGACTGCGCGGCTCACCAGGGTGAAGGGGCCGGTGCCGGCCGGAACCGTCTCGACCGTATCGATGCCCTTTGCCTCGATCGGGATCAGGAACTGCAGCAGGTCGAGGATCTGCCGTTCCGGAACCGGAGCCTTGAAGTTGATCACCACGGTCCGGTCATCGGGCGCCGACCAGTCCTTGACGATCGACATCGTGGAAAAGACGTTCTTGCCGCGCTTGGGATCGGCTCCCTTCTGCAGCGTCGCCAATACGGAATCGGCCTTGAACGGAGTGCCGCTATGGAAGGTCACGCCATCGCGCAGCTTCACGCTGACCGAGGTCTTGTCAGGCGCGATCGTCCACTCAGTCGCCAGGCTCGGCTCCGGCTTTCCCTCGGGCGTGTATTCGATCAGGCTGTCATAGAGGTTCTTGATGACGTGGAAATTGACGGTCGAGAGCTGCTGCGGATCGTAATTGGCGAGTTCGCTCAGCACGGCGACACGCAAGGTGCCGCCCTTCAGTTGCTGAGCGATGGCTGGGAGTGACATCGCCAGGGGAGCTGCTGCAGCCAGGGCGATGCCCCCCATGCAGAATTGACGTCGCGATACGGTGGTCATCCGGCACACTCCCCTTTTTGGTTGGTCTTCGTATCAGCTCGTCCCCGCGCCAGGCTGGGTCGAATGCGCCCGCCAGTCGCTTATTGTTTCAAGTGGATAGACGGGGCGCGGAATCCGCGCCCAGGGCAAGGTGAAGACGTCCGACTGCCCGGGCCCGCGCGTGTCGGCACGAATGACCTGCGAGGAGATCGGCGCGAAATACTGGAAATTCGACGCCGTCTTGAGGACAGCCATCTTGTAGTCCGCGAGATCGACGCCGAAAGCTTCGTAGACGCCCGGCACATTGCCAGCGACACCGCGCAACTCGCTGATCAGGAGCGTCACGGGCCCGACGTCGAAAACGACGACCCGGCCCATATCGACCTCGTTCTGGTGGTTGTAGATCAGCGGCACGGGCCCACCCCCGATACGCCGGACCGTGCCGGTGACCTCGAGCGGCGTAAAGAAGGCCGGCGCCGCATCGCCGCCCAGCGGCAGCGTCACCCGTGCACCCTCGCCGGCCGCGACCAGCGTCGCGACGGCCTGCGGCGAAATCAGCGGGATCAGCGCGCGGCTGCCGATGCCGAGCCTGAGGATCGATTCCAGGATCAGGTTGCTGTCGCCGGCGGAGCCACCGAAGACGGTATCGCCGGTGTCGCTGAGCACGACCATGCCGCGCTCGGCAGCGTCGGCCTTGCGCACGGCCTCGTCGACCGAGAGCGCCTCGCGGACCTGGAAATCATCGCGCATCGACCAGGCGAGGTCGGCGAGCTCATCCGCCAGAGTCTCGGCCAGGGACGGGTCGCCATCCGTGACGACGATCGTCGACCAGCCGCCCTCGGCGACATCTAGCCAGGGCTGCATCGGATAGTTCGATGCCTGCAGCACGCGCTCATCGGCCTCCAGCTCGCGGGCCCGATCGAACCAGCGCTTCATCGGCCCCTTCGACGTCAGGAACTGCTCTTGATGCGACAGCAGCGGAATCTTGCGCCAGGCCATCACCGGCCGCCGCTTCTCCGCGAGAATCTTGAGCAACAGAGCCGTCCCGATTTTGCCGGTATCGAAGACGTCATGCGGCTGCGTACGATGCCCGACGATCGCCGTGCAATTGGCCATGATCTTGCGCGTGATGTTGGCGTGGTGATCGAGGCCAAGCAGGATCGGGACCTCGGATCCGAGGATCGAACGGCAGAGCTCGGCCTGCTCGCCTTCGACATCGTCGATATCCTCGGCAGCAGCGGCGCCGTGGAGTTGCAGGACGAGCCCGTCGATCGGGCCGACAGCCGCGAGCCCGGTCCGGATCTTGTCCTGGAAGAAGTCGAACGCCGCGCGCGTGATCCGGCCGCCGGCGACGCTCCAGGCCCTGATGATCGGGATCGTCTCGACCGCAAGGCCGGATTCAGCCACCGCTGCATAGTGACCGCCGATCTGCCCGATCTCGCCAAACTGACGCGCGATCTCGGCCCCCTCATACAGGCCGAATGCCTCGAAATCCGCGAGCGTGGTCGGTACAGGATTGAAGTCGTTCGTTTCCTGCACAATGTGAATCAAGGCCAGGCGCACAGAATTCCTCCCGGAAAACGACGGTTCGCCAGCCGCAACGGCAAGGCGATCTCAATGGGTCGCACACCTCGTTATTGAGCGCTCACGCCGGTTGAACCTGTCGCAATGCGCGAAAACATGGGAAAAACGTACTGACGGCGCTATTTCGGGTCAAGGATTCTCTGTTTCGCAAGAAGAAACCGCTCCGATCTTCACAGGACCGGCAAACCTGTATTCCCGACCTCGCCTGGCTCACGAGACAGCGCTTCTCGGCGCGGCCAATAGCGGCACGAGACGCCGTGACCTGCCGCGACTTCGTGCCACTCCGCAGTGTTGCTGCTCGCGTGATCGTCGCCGTGGACACAGCCCCCGCCATCGCCTTCGAGAAAGCGCAGATCCGGCGGCGGCCGCTGGAGCCGTTCGCGCTGGCGGACGGGATCGGGCACCGGCACTGCATCCAGCAATACGCGCGTATAGGGGTGGGCGGGGCTGTCATAGACTTGAGCCGCGCTGCCCATTTCGACGACCCGGCCGCGATACATGACCGCTACGTGATGGGCGACTTCGCGAACGATCGCGAGATCATGCGCGATGAACAGATAGGACAGGCCGAGCTTCGCCTGAAGTGACTGCAACAGGTCCACGATCTGCGCCTGGGTGCGGACGTCGAGCGCCGAGACCGGCTCGTCGCAGACGATGAAATCCGGGCTGACCGCCAGGGCCCGGGCGATGACGACGCGCTGGCGCTGCCCGCCGGAAAATTCGTGCGGGTAGCGCTGCATCATGCCCGGGTCGAGGCTGACCAGGTCCAGAAGCTCAGCGACACGGTCCTGCAGCCGGGCAGGAGGCACCGAGCGATGCACCTGGAGCGGCTCGCGCAGGATCTGTCCGATCGTCATGCGCGGGTGCAAGCTCGAATACGGATTCTGCAGCACGAACTGCATATGGCGCCGCATCTGCCGCAATCGTGCGGCCAGCATCGTGGTCAATTCCTCGCCGAGCAGTTTCACCGAGCCCGAATATGTCTTCTGCAGCTGCAGGATCGCCCGGCCGGTCGTGGTCTTGCCCGACCCGGACTGGCCGACGAGCCCGAGCGTCTGGCCGGGTCCGATATCGAAGGAGACACGATCGACCGCCTTCAGCGCCTTGCCGTCGCCCCTGCCGGGAAAGCGCACCGACAGATCGCGGACCTGAAGCAGTGGCCGCGGCAGCGCCTCGGCGAGTGCGGCGGGATCATGAGCGGTCATCGCGTCGGCCCGGTGCTCTGGAGACGCGGCACGGCATCGAGCAGGGCGCGCGTATAGGCGTGCTGCGGCGCGGCGAAGACCCTCTCGATCGCTCCGGCTTCGACGATCTCGCCGCGGTACATCACATTGACCCGGTCGACCATGCCGGCCACGACGCCGAAATCATGGGTGATCAGCATCAACGCCATGCCGCGCTCCTCCTTCAGCCGCAGGAGCAAGCGCAGGATCTGCGCTTGCACGGTGACGTCGAGCGCCGTCGTCGGCTCATCGGCGATCAGCAGGTCCGGCTCGCAGGAGATGGCCATCGCGATCATGACGCGCTGGCGCATCCCGCCTGAGAACTGGTGCGGATGATCGTCCAGGCGCCGCGCCGCATCAGGTATCCCGACCTGATCGAGCAGTTCGATGCAGCGTTCGCGTGCCGCCTTGCCGGACAGCCCGGTGTGGTGGCGCAGCATGTCGGTCATTTGCGCGGCAATGCTCAGCACCGGATTGAGCGACGTCATCGGATCCTGGAAGACCATGGCGATGCGCCGCCCACGCAGAGCCCGCATATCGACTTCGCTCTTCGCCAGGATGTCCTGCCCCAGGAAGCTGACCTCGCCGCCAAGCGCGACTGAGGTGCCTTCGGGGGTGAGCCGCATCAGCGCCTTGGCCGTGACGCTCTTGCCGCAGCCGGATTCGCCGACGAAACCGACCGCTTCATCGGCAGCGATATCGAAGGAGATGCCGCGTACGGCCTGGATGACCTCCCGGCGCGTCGTGACGCTGGCGGTCAGGTTGCGGACGCTGAGGAGAGGGCCGGTGCGGATCATCGCACGCTCCMGACATCGAGCACGTCGCGCAGGCCATTGGCCAGGACGATAAAGGTCAGCGTCGCGAACACGATCGCGGCGGCGGGGCCGATCACGGTCAGCGGTGCCAGCTCCATGAATTGCCGCGCTTCGGACAGCATGCCACCCCAGTTCGGGTCTGGCGGCGGCGGCCCGAGCCCGAGGAAGGACAGGGCCGTGACCGTGAAGATCGTCTGAGACAGGGTCAGGCTGGTCGCGACAAGGATCGGCGAGACGACGAGCGGCAGGATATGGCGGAGAACCAGCCGCAATTCGCTCATGCCGATGCTGCGCGCCGCTTCGACATGGTCCCATTGCTTCACGCTGAGCACGGGCGCGCGCACCACTCTGGCCATTGCCGGCGTGTACACGATGGCGATGGTGAGGATCAGATTGGGAATGGTCGGTCCAAGCGCCGCAACGACCGCAATCGCGAGAAGGAGCACCGGGAAGGCGAAAACCACATCCAGGACGCGCATGATCACGTCATCGACCAGGCCGCCCAGATAGCCGGAGAGCAACCCGAGGACGAGACCTCCGACGAGGGCGATAAAGACGGCCGTGATCGTGATCAGCAGGGTCGTGCGGCCACCGACGATCAGCCGGCTGAGGACATCGCGACCGATCGAGTCCGTACCGAGCCAGTGGCGCGCACTGGCTCCGGCAAGAGAGTCGGGCGAGGTCGCGGACGGATCGAACGGCACGAGGAAGGGCGCGAAGATCGTGACGATCAACATCGTGGCCAGCATTGCCAGCCCGATCCCCAGCAGCAGGCCGCCTTGCGTGATCCGCAGCGCCTTGGGAGCGCACGCGCCAAGAGCCCGCTCCTGAACTCCCTCCTGCGACACGGCCCTCACAGCTTCACCCGCGCATCGACCCGTGCATAGGCGATGTCGATCATCGTATTCACCACGACCACGATCGCCGACGCCGTCAGGACGATGGCCTGGATCACCGGATAGTCGCGGCTATTGATGGAATCGAAGAGATATTGGCCCATTCCGGGAATGGCGAAGATGGTCTCGACCAGGATGCTGCCGCCAAGCAGGGCTGCGATCTTGAGACCGGTTGCGGTGATGACCGGCGTCAAGGCGTTGCGGACGAGGTAGTCGCGGAGGATCCTGCCCGGAGGCAGCCCTTTCGCGCGAGCGACCATGACGAAATCCTGGTTGGCCACCTCGAGGACGGCAGCGCGGGTGTTCTCGGAAATCGTGACCGAGACCGCCAGCGCCAGGGCGAGCGCCGGCAACAGCAGGCTACCGATATTGGCGAGCGGATCCTCGAGAAACGGCGTGTAGCCGAAGATCGAGATCTGCGGGAAATAGAGGCCGAAGAGCAGCACGATCAGCGTCGCGACCACATAATTCGGCACGGCCAGCATAACGCCATTGTAGAGCCGCACGATCCAGTCGATCGCGCCACGCATCCGCGCCGCTGCCAGCCCGGTCGCTACCCCCATCAGCATCGAGATGATCGCGGCAACCAGCGTCAGTTGGAAGGTCACCGCAAGCCGATTGAGCAATTCCGGCCGAACCGGCTGGCGCGTCACGAAGGACGTGCCGAGATCACCGAGGAGGGCATGCCCGAGCCAGACCCCATATTGCGCCAGCAGTGGTCGATCGAGCCCGAGCTCCTGCCGGATCGCCGCCAGAACCTCCGGTGCGACGCTCTGTGAGCCCGCTGCGGCAATGGCAAAATCGCCCGGCAAAGCCCGCATCATCGCGAAGGCAATGAAGGAGACCGCCAGCAGGATGACCAGCATCCAGGCGAGGCGGCCGAGGACAAAGCGCGTCATCGGCCGGCGCCCAATGTGCCGAGAGCGAACGGGGGAGTTATTTTTTCAGCCATGCCGTGCGCACGAAGGAGCGGATATTCGCAGCGATCGGAACGTAATCCTTGACGTAGTTCCACCAGATCTCCCAGCGGAGCGGGTACTGGTAGACTTGGATGATGTAGGCTTGGTCGGCGATATGGCGCTGGATCGCCATGTTCTTGGCCGCACGCAGGCCGAGGTCGAGTTCGGCGCGGGCTTCCAGGATCATTCTGTCGAGTGCGGCATCGTTCGATCCGGTGCCCTTGCCGGTAGCGCTGTCCGACTTGATGTATTGAAGGGTGGCGTCCGAGTCCGGCGTCCAGGACAGGGCGACCGAGAGCAGCGTCGGCCACGTACCGGTGTTCCACATGGTCAAGAGCGGTGCCGTCTCCATCGGCGTCAGTTTGACCGTGATTCCCGCCACCTGCCATTGCTGCTGCAGGATCTGCGCACAGGCGACGTCGAGCGGGTTGGCTGCGACGATGATGTAATTGCCGAGATCGATGCCCTCGGGATAACCGGCCTCGGCCAGCAGAACCTTCGCCGCTGCCGGATCATGCTTGTAGTAGGGCAGTTCCCCGGTGCCATCATAGCCGCCGACCTGGCTTTCCGGGATCATCGCGCCGATCTTGCCCGAACCGCCCAGGATCGTGTCGAGGCAGGCCTTGCGATCGGTCGCGAGGCTAAGCGCGCGGCGCACCCTGACATCGTTCAGGGGCTTGGCCTTCATGTTCAGCCAGATCGGGAAGGTCCGCGAGGTCTGACCGGGAGCGGACACGAGGTTGGGCGAGGTGCGCGCAATCGCAGCCGCGACTTTCGGGTCCTTCAGCCAGGTCATGTCGATCGCGCGCGACCGCAGCGCCGAGGTCAGCGTGGCCTGGTCCTTGTAGAACTTGAACACCACCCTGGAGAGATGCGGCTGCCCCTTCTCATAATAGCCCGCATGCGCGGTCAGCGAGAATTGCAGATTCGGCTGATAGGCCTCGAACACGAAGGGGCCGGTTCCGACGGGCTGGGTGTTGAGGTTCTCGACCCCGGCCGGGACGATCGCACCATTGGGGCTGGTCGCCAGATTGCTCAGGAAGGCCGCATCGGTCGCGTTCAGCTGGAATTTGACAGTGTAGGGGTCGATGACCGTAACCGCATCGACGCTGGAATAGAACGCCCGCAGGCGGCTGCCGGAAGCCGGGCTCAGGATACGATCGAAGGTGTGCTTCACATCATTGGCCGTGAAATCCTGGCCATTGTGGAATTTCACGCCCTGCCGCAGGCGGAAGACATAGGTCTTGGGATCGGGTTGATCGTAGCTCAGCGCGAGGTCGGGCTCGATCTTCATCTGCGCGGACCAGCGCAGCAGCCCCGTATAGATCAGGCTGGTGAAATCATAGGAGGAGAACGCCGTAAGCGTGACCGGATCCAGCCCGATCGGGTCGGCATCGGCGCCGATCGTCAGTGTTCCACCGGAAACCGGCGTCTCGGCCGCAGCATCCCCAACCATGATCGCGGGCGAAAGCGCCATGGCACTGCTGGCGAGCACAAGCCGCAGCAGGCTGCGGCGCGATAGCTCCTCTGCCATCTCCGGCTCGGGGGCGATCATCGGGAATGACGGAGGCTTCACGAACGATCCTTCCACATATGATCACAGGGCATGATCTCGGCCTGAAGCCTACAAGACGCTGATCTCCCATCAGCACCCGCCGCATGAAGCGAGACGCCTGTCGCCCTCGCCGATTCCCGCCCGCAGATCATCCCTCTCTCCGACGGAGGCTAGGAGTCGCCAGAATTCGCGTCAAGGATTCCTGGTTTCGCAACAAGAAACACGGTTTCCAAGTAGGGCCTCTCAGAAGAACGTTCTGACGGCCCCGCGCACGCCGTAATCGTCGTCGACCAGCATCAGCAGAGCCCATTTGTCGAAGGTCGTACAGGGATGACCGATGCCGAAGCCGACCATGTCTCCAACCTGGAGCGGGCTGTCCTCCGGCGTACCGAGATGGCAGTGCTGGTCGTTGAGTGCGAGAACCGTGTGCCCTGCCGGCATCGGCTCGGGATTGCTCATGCCCTGCCGGAACCAGCGCAGGGGAACGGGCATGCCTGCGTCGTAGCTGATGTCGCGCTTGCCGACGGTGAGCAGGCTACGACCTCGCTCGGGCCGCGATTGGACATAGGCCCAGACCTCAAGCGCCGGCTCGAGTCCGCCCGCCGGCAGGGTCAGGCTTGTTTCCATGACGATGCGCCGGAATGCACTGGCATAGGCTGTTGAATCGTGCGTCAGGTAACAACCCGAGCGCAGGACCTTCACGATGGATCGCGCAAAGGACGCCGCGTTCAGCTTTTCTCCGACGCGATCGAAAAGGGCGGTTCCGCCGGCACTCAGCACCATGGGATCGGGGCCGAGCAAACCCTCCGCTTCGGCGGCCAACGCCACGTCGATCATGTCGTCGAGGAGGCGGTCGGCACCTGCGGTGACACTATGTAACCCTTCGAAACACTCGAACCCGGCAAGTTGCAGCCCAGCCGCCCCACTGATGGCACGGGCGATCGCCATCGCCTCGGCCCGGCTGCGCGCACCCGTTCGGCCGCCCATGAAACCGATCTCGACGAGGATGCGCAGCGGATTGCCCGATGGCGGCGGCGCGCGCCGGGCGGCCTCCGCCAGCAATGCGACACCTTCGACGCTGTCGGCCAGGCAATACAACGCAAAGCCCTCATCCATCACGGCATCGAGGCAGGCGGTGATCTCCTGGCGTCCGACAGGCTGATTGGCGAGGATCACGCGTCTGACACCGAATTGGCGGCACACCTGAAGCTGCTGGATCGTCGCCACGGTAATGGCCCAGGCGCCGTCGGCGATCTGCAGGTCGAAGAGCTGCGGCGCCATGGTCGTCTTGCCATGGGGCGCGATCACCAGACCGTTCTCTGCGGTGAACGCGCTCATCCAGACGCTGTTTCGCCTCAGCACGCTCTCGCGGATCACCGCAATCGGGAGCGGCAAGTCGCCGGCCAGAACATTCCAGCCTTGCGTCCCGATATCGCCCAGTCGCAGGCCCGATATGCCTGGCGGCAGCCCCTTGCTCAGCCCATCGAGGCGTTGATCGTCGATATCGGCGAGTGACAGACGCGGCAGCGCGCCACCGGGGGCGATCAGAGCCATGGGTTCGGGTCCAGCGGCGAGAATGGGCGGCGGATCTTGGTGTAGGCGATCTTGCTGGCGTCCGGTGGGTATGGGCCGCCGCTGTCGAGATAGAGAACGCTGGCCGCGATCGGCGCAAAGGCCGCATGGAAATGGTTCGAGGATTTGACGACCACGACCCGCTTTGCAGCCAGATCAATGCCGAGATTGGTGAAGACCGGAGGGCTGAAGGTCTGAGCGCGGGTCGATGCGAGGACGATATCGAGAGCGCCGATGCGGATCGCCGCAGCCGGCCCGAGCGAAACCMAGCTCTGCGCAAAGGGCACCACAAGCTCGGACGTCGTGCCTGTCACCAGCACCGTGGCATCGATCGGCCGGCCCGACGACGGCGCAGCCTTGCCAGCGAAGCGCAGGGAAATCTCGGCTCCAACCCCGGCGGCGCGGCACAGGCTCACGGCGACGGGGTCCCAGAGCGCCCCGATCGCGGCCGGCACCTCCGGCCATCTGAGCAGCGCCTCGACCATCACGGAGGAATCGCCGGCGACGCCGCCGCCGGGATTGTCCCAGCGATCGGCGAGGATGACGGGACGGCCATCCTGCGCCAGTGCCAGCGCCGCCTCGATACCCTCATCAGGCTTGTAGTGCTTCGGCGCCGCACCGCTGGGACCCCAGCGCAGGATTTCCAGCCCAAGCGTCTTGGCGAGCGCTGCCGCCTTGCCCGCATCGCGATCGGCGATGACGAGCACCTTCGTGCCGACATCCGCCACGTCCGCCGCCTGGAAGCCGTGCGCGACCGAGATGCTCAGGATACCGTCCCTGCCCTCCATCGCCTTGATACGGTCGACGAAACTGCGACCTGGCTCGCGGCTTGTCATGAAGCTCGCAATTCCGCGGCAGTCGAAGACAGCGCTGACGGGTTTCACCTGCGCGCGCGCTGTCCGCAGACAGAGCTCGAGAAGATCCTCCGCCCGATCGAGAAAGTCGGTATGCGGAAACTCCTTGAAGGCAATGATGACATCAGCGGCATCGACCATCTCAGTGGTGAGATGGCAATGCATGTCGAGCTCGGCCCCGATGACGCAATCGGGGCCGGCAAGCGCGCGGGCGCGCGCCATCAGGTCGCCCTCGCAATCGTCATAGTCGCGCGCAACCATTGCGCCATGCAGCCCCAGCAGCACGATATCGACAGGGAGCGCCTCACGAAGCTGGCTAAGAATTTCATCCCGCAGGCTTTCATAGCCCTCGCGCGAGACGAGCCCTGCAGGCTCGGCCCATGTCGCCGTGCCCTCGATCAGGGTGTAGCCCTCGCTGGCAGCGCGGCGGCGGGCGGCGACCACCGGCGCCGAGCACAGCGTCGGCGTTTCCGGGTGCGTACCGGGCGGACAGTAGAAGGCCGCCTCAAAGGCGCTGCGATCGACGAAGAGCGGAGCGAAGGTGTTKGTTTCAGTCGCCAGCGATGCAACGAAGACGCGCATGCAGATAGCCCCCGCTCGGCGACACGACGCAACCGCACCGTCCCGCTCCTCCGCCAGGATCTAACGGGAGGTCGCTTCCCCCTGTCAAAGCAGAGTGGTTTCTCCTGACGGAATAATGGCGTCTTGATCCGGAACGCCCCCGCGTCCGAAATGGTGCCACGCCGCTTCCTGTCGAGATTGGTTTCCCCAGCATGGCACGCCCCCGCCGCATCCTGCTCGCCGCGCTGTTTCACGAGACGCACAGCTTCATCGACGAGGTTACGAGCCTCGCCGACTTCACGATCCGGCGCGGTGGCGAGGTGTTGCAGCGGCGCGGAGACGGATCCACGCTCGATGGTTTCCTGGAGGTGGCCGAAGCCGAGGGGTGGCAGGTCGTACCGACGATCGACTACACGGCCCTGCCCTCGGGCACCGTCGAACAGGCTGTCTTCGACCGCTTCCGAGACGAGTTCGACGCAGGGCTCAGGGCAGCGCTTGCGGATGGCGGCCTCGACGGCATCTGGCTCGCCCTGCACGGTGCCATGGTGACGTCAGCATGTCTCGACCCGGAGGGTGCTTTGCTCGCCCATATCCGTGCGGTGCCCGGCTGCGAGGACCTGCCGGTCTTCGGTGTCTTCGACCTCCACGCGAATTTCACCGCGGCCATGGCTGCCCACGCCAATGGCCTCGTTGCCTATCGCGAGAACCCGCACACCGATGCTCGGGAATCGGCCAAGCGCGCGGCGCAGCTGCTCGCACGGGCCCTGAACGAGAACAGCCTTCCGCGCATGCATTCGTGCAACGCTCCCGTCATGTGGCCACCGACAGGAACCGGAACGGCCGATCGGCCGATGCGCGAGCTCGAGGCCATGGCTCGGGCGATCGAAAGCGACGATCCCGCGATCTGGGCTGTCAACGTCGTCGGCGGCTATTCATTCTCCGATGTTCCCGAGGCCGGCGTCGCATTCTGCGTGGTGACCACGGGAGCGGAAGCTGAGGCGCGTGGAGCGCTGGCGCGGCTCACGGAAACGGCCGCGACCCTGCGCGCCTTCGGCCTGCCCAGCGAATGGGATCTCGACGACGCCGTTGCGGAGATTCAGCGTCTGCCGGGCGGCCCCTATATCGTCGTCGAGCCGGCGGACAATATCGGTGGTGGCGCGCCCGGCGACGGCACGTCCGTGCTCCGCGCGTTCCTGCGCCATGAGGTCGAGAACTGTGCCATTGCCATCGCCGACGCCGCGGCGGTTGCTGCGCTCTCTGATGCCAGGCCGGGCGATGTCCGGAGGATCTCGGTCGGCGGCAAGGGGAGCGCCATTGCCGAAGGCCCAGTCGAAATCGAGGCCCGATTCGTCAGCTCAAGCGATGGCGACTTTGCGCTGGAGGACCTGAACAGCCATCTAGCCGCCTCCCAGGGCGCCCATTTCAGCATGGGGCCCTCTGCCGTGGTGACCACTGGACGCGGGATCAGCGTGCTGCTGACCAGCCGCAAGACACCCCCCTTCGACCTTGGGCAGTTCCGCTCGCAGGGCATCCACCCGGAGACCCTGAAGGCGATCGGCGTCAAGGCGGCCGTCGCGCATCGGCGTGCCTACGACAAGATCGCCAAGGGCAGCTACACGGTTGCAACATCCGGCCCCTGCACCAGCAAGATCGCTTCGCTGCCCTACACGCAGCTCCGCCGGCCAGTCTTCCCAATCCATCCGGATGACGCGCTGGACGACCGTTGAGCGGCCCCCGACGCCGAAAGCCGATGCGCGCTCAATTGCGCGGGTGCTGCCGGTGAGCTCATCCGGGTGTATCACCAATGTACGCGGCCCTTGGCAGCGAGTTTGGAGAGCGATCATGGATGAGGACCGTTTCAACATGGCCGTCCGGAAGTTCCTGAAGGAGGTCGGGCTGACCTCTCAACGGGAGATCGAGCGCGTCGTACGCGAGGGAAACCTGCAAGGACGCGTCGTGCGCCTGCGCATGTCGCTCACGTCAGACGATGCGCCCTCGCTTCAGCATAGTGTCGAGACAACCATCGACCTCCGCTGAGGCGGCTGGCGGAGTGGCCCAGAACCCCCGCGGAAGCATCGGCAGCCGATCGCTTTACCTGACTGCGAAGGTCGCCGCGTTCGCTTTCGCGAGCATTCACCTGTAGCAGGGTGCCACCCAGCGATCAGGGAAGGCCTCATGCAATGCTCGGAATCTGTAATAACTAAGCAAATTTCGACTTCTAATAGAATTTAATCAGATCCGTACACAATTGCCTCAGCGATTTGACATAGGTATTATTGAATAGAAAAATTGCCTCACCAAAGTAAATCGGAATCTCCGGCAATCCATCTATATCAACCTTTGTTACATTTGGCTCCTGCTCCCCCAGGCACCATTCCGGAATGATCGCAAAGCCGAGGCCGGCCTCGACACATCGCTTGACGCTCGAACTGCCCGACGTCGAGATCGCGATCTCCATTTCGGAATCCTGTGGCCTGAGATAGTCGACCGCGAGATTGCGAAGGAGCTGGCCTGGCTCATAGGTCACGAACGGCCGGCCTGTGGCCCAATCCTTGATGCTGCTCGGCGAAGGCGGATCCCCCCAGGACGTCGGGAAGATCAGCGCCGGCCGATAGGTGCAGACGAGGTGCTGCGGAACGTTCGGGTCCCCGAAATACCGTTCGGTGATGCAGACATCCAGGCTGCCGTCCTTGATCAGTTCCGGGAGCGACGTGTCGCGCTCATAGGCCACGATCTCCACCTGGGGGTAACGCTCACGGAAGCGGGCCAGGACCGGCGGCAGGAGATAGTAGAAGATGGCTTGCGGAAGCCCGATACGCAGGACCGGACGCTCCTTGTCCAGGGTGCGGTCGAGCCGGGCGAGCATCGTATCCAGCTCAGGCAGCAGCAACTTGTAGAGGCTGCGTCCGCGAGGCGTCAGAATAACCGTCTTCGCGCCCTGCTCCGAGACCACCAGGCGCTCTCCCAGAACCTGCTCAAGCCGCCGGACATGATTGGCGGCAGACTGATAGCTCATGCCGAGCTTGCGCGCGGCTGCGGAATAGGAGCCGTCGCGCGCAACGATGAAGAACGTTTGGATGAGCGTCAGGTTGGCGTCACGCATGGCAGCCCCTCCCAGGAAAGCGACCTGCATGTCCCACAGCCGAGCGATTTCCGCCACTTTCAAACAATGAGGCAAGTCGGCGCCGATCATTTGGATCGACCGGCCGGGCGAAGCGGAAGAGGTTCGGCGCACCTCTTCTGGGAAACAAGATCGCCGTCATGGCCCGCCCCTCCTCAATGCATGTCGCCGTGGTTGGCGCGGGAATCGTCGGTGCTGCCGCCGCCCATTTCCTCGCGGCCGCGGGCGCAAGGGTCACGTTGCTGGATGCATCGGGCCCGGCAGCCGGTGCGACCGGCGCATCCGACGGCGCGGTCTCGGTGGCCAGCAAGCGCCCGGGGCCGATGATGGACCTCGCCCGTCATGCCAGGGCCTTCTACGGTCAGTTGGAAGCCGACGGCCTCTTCCAAGGGCTGTTCCATCGCCGCTCGACCTTCCTGATCGCGCAGAACGCCCTTGAAGCGGAACTCGTGTCGCAGCACGGCGCTGACCTCGCCCAGGCCGGCGAACGCGTCATCGCGGTCGCGCGAGCCGACCTGATGAACCGCATCCCCGGTCTTGGCGAACGCGTCGCGGCCGCCCTCGAGATTCCCGATGACGGCCACGCCCTTGGGTACCAGATCACGGCGCGCCTGCTGCAGCGGAGCGACATCGTCGTGCGGCGCCGGGCGCCGGTGTCCGAGATCGTGGTGCGGGATGGCCGTGCCGTCGGCGTCGCGCTCGCGGACGAAGTCCTGCCGGCGGACGCGGTCCTCGTCGCGGCCGGTATCGGATCGGCCCATCTCCTGAACCTGGGCGACATCCTTATCCCGCGGAAGGGACAGATGGTCGTCACCGATCGGGCAAGTGCCGGGCGTCCCGCCATCGACGGGCATCTCATGGCCGCCTCCTATCTCGCGGCCAAGCGCGGCATCGTTCTGGACAGATCGCATATCGGCCTCGTCATCGACCCGCTGGTGACCGGCCAGTTCCTTCTGGGCGGCAGTCGAGAGGACAATCGCAGCGATCATCGAACAGACGCGGTGACCGTGTCGGCCATCTTGCGGGCAGCCCTCGATCTCTATCCACCGCTCGGGGCGCGGCGCGTGGTGAGAACATTCGCGGGCGTGCGGACGGCCTCGCGTGATGGGCTGCCGATCATCGGCAGGCACCCGCATGTCGATGGGCTCGTCGTCGCGACCGGTTTCGAGGGCGACGGCATCTGCCTTGGTCCCTTCATGGGCGAATCCGCGGCGCGAATAGTCCTGGACCGGCCGCTCGCCGCCGATCTTTCGATGCTGACACCCGCTCGATTTGCCGGGGTCGAGGCCTGCCAATGATGTCGCGGATATTCTGGAACGATCGCGTCGTGCCCTTCCGCCCCGGCGAGACGATTGCAGCGGCCTTGGGCCGGGCCGGCATCCTCAGCCTCGGTCCGGAAGGCGCGCCGGTGCGCGGACGTGTCTTCTGCGGCATCGGCGCGTGCCAGGCTTGCGTCGTCTCGGTCGAGGGTGGCGCACCGGTCGAGGCGTGCCTGACGCCCGCCAGGGATGGGTTGAGAATTGGGTCCATGCCCTCGGTTGGGGGGCGGAATGACTGACATTCCGATCCTCGTCGTCGGCGGCGGGCCCGCCGGAGCAAGCGCTGCGGCCACTCTCGCAGAGGCTGGATTGCGTGTGCTTCTGGTCGAGCAGCGCGATCAACTGGGCGGCGCGATCCACCGCCAGGCGGCCCGCGGCGCGGCCCATGCCGTGCACACGCCCGCCCGGCACCGACGCAACTGGGCCGAGCTCGCCCAGCGTATCGAGGCTGCCGGCAGCCGCATCGAATTGCGCACCGACACCGTCTTCCTGGGCGTCGACGGCGATGGCCGCCATCTCTTCGACGATCGGGCGGCCGGCAGGGTTTTTGCCCGCACGGTCCGCGCGGCAGTCATCGCTGTCGGAGCGGTTGAGAAGATCCATCCGTTCGAGGGCTGGGACCTGCCGGGCGTCATGACCGCGGGCGGAGCTCAGGTCCTGCTCAAGGAGACCGGCGTCCCACCGACGGGGCCCATCCTGGTCGCCGGAACAGGCCCCCTTCTTCTTGCCGTATCCGCACAGCTTGCCAAGGCGGGCAACCCGCCGGTCGCGGTGCTGGAGCGAGGGCGTCCATGGCTTCGCTTCAACGCCCTGCTGCAGATGGTCGGGGCAGGGCCGCAACTCGGCGAGGCGGCTTCCTACGCCGCCACGCTCCTGTCGCAGGGCGTCCCCTACCGGACCGGAACCGACATCCTCTCCGTTCGCGAGGATGATGCGGGTCTGGACATTCGGGTCAGGCGCAGTGGCTCCCTTCATCGTCTGCGCGCCCGGCATGTGCTGGTGCATGACGGCATCGAGCCCAACCGGGTCGGCATACCCCTTTCGGATCCTGACGGGGCCGTTCCCGTTGTCCTTGCCGGCGACGGGCGCGAGGTTCTGGGCGCGGACGCGGCCATCCTGGACGGCCGCCGTGCAGCCTGCACGGTCCTCGCGCGTCTGGGGATGCGGCGTCCCGACGGGCAAGTCGAGGCCAGGCTGACGGCGGCGCGGAATGTCCAGGCCGCCCTCTTCAACCTGTTCCGCTCCGCCTTGCCGGAGCCAACCCCCGAGACGCTGATCTGCCGCTGCGAGGCGCGTCGCCTCTCCGACTTCAGATCGCTCCCGGACGATGCCTCGACTCGGGAGATCCGCCTCATGGGGCGGTTCGGGATGGGTGTCTGCCAGGGGCGTTTCTGCGGCCCGACGATCGCCGCCCTGCGCGGCGAGGCCGTGCCTTCGGCCATCCCACCTCGTTGGCCCCTGCGGCCGGTGTCCTTGGCAGCACTTGCCGACCTGAAAACAGACGATCTGGAGTCCTAGACCGTGACCATCACCCTTGTGAAACGTCCCGCAGCCGCAACCGCATCCCCACAGATCGAGGTGTTCAATCCCTACTCGGGCGCCAGAATTGGTCAGGTCGCGGTTGCCGATGAGGTCGCGGTCGCAAAAGCTCTGCAAGGCGCGCGCCKGGCGTGGCGCGAGTTCCGCTTCAGCACTCCGGCGGAACGCAAGGCCTTGCTCTACCGCCTCGCGGTGCTTCTCGCTGATGAGGCCGACGATATGGCCAAAATCATCTGCGCTGAAGTCGGCAAGACGATCGCGGAGGCCCGCAATGAGGTCCGTCGCGCCCAGAACACCCTGCGCCTGTCCGGCGATGCGGTGACCGTGCTGCATGGCGAGGTGCTGCCGACGGCAATTGTGCCCGGCGCGCCCAGCAAGTTCGCGTCCATCACCTATGAGGCCGCCGGCGTGGTCGGGGCGATCACGCCCTTCAACTATCCGCTCAACCTGCTTTGCCATAAGCTCGGTCCCGCGATCGCGGCCGGCAACGCGGTCGTTGCCAAGCCGTCACCGAAGGCGCCGCTCGCGGCGGCGCGCCTGGCCGAACTCGCTGCCAAGGCCGGCTTTCCCGCAGGCCTGTTCACCGTCGTGCATGGGGGCGCCGAGGTCGCCGCGACCATTGCCGGCGGCGATATCGACATTCTGAGCTTCACCGGCGGACCCGCAGCCGGGCTGGCGCTGAAGAACGCATCCGGCCTGGTCCGTTGCCTGATGGAGCTCGGTGGCAATGACCCGCTGATCGTCATGCCCGACGCCGATCTGGACCGCGCGGCCGACGTCGCCATTGGCCATCGTTTCGAGATCGCCGGGCAAAGCTGCGCTGCGGTGAAGCGCCTCTTCCTTCACGACTCCATTCGCGAAACCATGCTGGAGCGCATCGTCGCGAGAATCGAGGCCGTTCGCACGGGCGATCCGGCCGATGCGGACACGGTCATGGGAACCGTCATCGATGAGCAGGCCGCCATGGAGGTGGAGCGGCGTGTCAGGCAGGCGGTCACCGATGGGGCAGAGCTGCTGGCAGGCGGCGTCCGGAAGGGGACGCTCTTTGCTCCGACGCTCCTCGACGCCGTGTCGGAAGGCACGGACCTCGTGCGCTCCGAAACCTTCGGCCCGGTTCTGGCAGTCCGCCGCTTCAGCGATGTCGGCAGCGTCATCGCCGAGGTCAGTGACGGCATCTACGGCCTCCAGGCCGGCGTCTTCACCAACGATCACGCGCTGGTCAAACGCTTCTCGCGCGAACTGCGCGTCGGTGGCGTGATGATCAATGAGGGCCCCGATTTCAGGGCCGAGAACGTGCCGTTCGGCGGAATCAAGTCCAGCGGCCTGGGACGCGAGGGCATCCACATGACCTTGCGGGAAATGAGCGAGACCAAGGTCGTCATCGACTGAGGCTTCGGGAAAAGGGAATTGCACAATGATCGATAAGCAACTTCGTCAGCGCATGGCTGGCGTCTTCACCGCTCTCGTGACGCCGTTCAGGAACGGCGCGGTCGATACCCCGGCGCTCGAAGCCTTGATCAAGAAGCAGCTGGAAGCGGGTGTGGCCGGGCTTGTACCGGTCGGCACCACGGGCGAGGCCGCGACCCTGACTGACAGCGAGGCAGAGGACGTCATTCGCACCACGGTCGCAGCGGCCAAAGGCCGAGCCTTCGTGATGGCCGGCGCAGGATCCAACGCGACGAACCTGGCCATCGGGAAAGCCGTGCGGGCGCAGGCGCTGGGCGTCGACGGCCTCCTGATCGTCACGCCCTATTACAACAAGCCTTCTCAGGCCGGCCTGTTCGACCATTTCTCCGCCATTGCTGCGGCGGTGGAGATCCCGATCATGCTCTACAGCGTGCCGGGACGTACCGGAGTCGAAATCGCGCCGGAGACGGCGGCGCGCCTGGCGAAAGCCCATACCAACATCGTCGGCATCAAGGAGGCCGGCGGCAAGGTCGAGAGGATCACCGAACTGCGCCGTGCCCTCGGTGAGGAATTCGTGATCCACTCAGGCGATGATGGGCTCACCCTGCCCTTCCTCGCGGTCGGTGCCGACGGCGTGACGAGCGTCGCCTCGAACCTGCTGCCCAAGGACATCGTCGCTCTGCACAAGGCCTGGGTCGCTGGCGAGACAGACAAGGCTCGGCGCCTTCATGAGGCTCTGTTCGACGTGATTGGACATCTCTTCATCGAGAGCAATCCAGTACCGCTGAAGGCAGCGCTCGCCCGCACCGGGGCCATCAGCACCGAAATCCGAGCGCCGCTCGCCCCGTTGCGCCCGGAGAGCCTTGCGTCGCTCGAGGCGAGCCTCAAGACCTACGAGACAACCGCCAACATATAAAAAAACCGGTAGGAAGCGGGGCTACTCTCGCATTGTTCGCGAGGGTGGCTCGCCTACGCTGCCGTCAATCCGGATATCGGAGCAAGGCCGAGTACATCGGCGGGGAACGGAGTTTAGACCCATGAAACAAGTCCTTCGGGCAATCTGCGCCGCCGGCCTCTCGCTGCTGGCGCTTTCGGGAACGGCCAGAGCCGAGGATACCGTGGAAGCCGTGCGCGCTCGCGGCGTTCTGCGCATCCCGGGAATTCTCAACGAGGATCCCTATTTCAACAAGGATCCGCGGACCGGCGAATGGCGCGGCTTTGCCATCGAGATGGCCAGGGACATCGCCAAGACGCTGGGCGTCAAATTGCAGGTCGTTGAATCGACCTGGCCCAATTCGATCCTGGACGTGCAGAGCGGCAAGGCTGATCTGGCCCTGGGCGTCACCGCGACGCCGCAACGGGCGCTGTCGGTCGCGTTCTCCCAGCCGACCTATTTCAACAGCTTCGTCATCGTCTCGCCGAAGCCCGAATTGTCGAAGCGGAGCTGGGCCGAGCTCAACGATCCCAAATACACTTTTGCCGTCGATCTCGGC
Source organism: Allobosea sp. 05T439 (assembly GCF_056396005.1). Taxonomy (NCBI): domain Bacteria; kingdom Pseudomonadati; phylum Pseudomonadota; class Alphaproteobacteria; order Hyphomicrobiales; family Alloboseaceae; genus Allobosea; species Allobosea sp. 05T439. The sequence continues at coordinate 413,134 of NZ_JBFTKP010000001.1, forward strand.
TCCTCCCAGGACCTCATCGCGCAGCAATACCTGCCGAAGGCAAAGATGCTTCGGTTCAAGTCCCGCGACGAAGCGATCGTCGCCGTCGTCACCGGCAAGGCCGATGGCCTCGTGAACACGATGCTCAACGGCCTCGTCATGGCCAAGAAGGCCAGCGGCATCGGCAAGGTCATGGTGCCGCAGCCCGTGCTCTCCACCCCTTCGGTGGTGGCTATGAACTGGGGAACCGACGAGAAGTGGAAGGCCTTCATCTCCTCCTGGGCCGAATACAACCGCCGCATCGGCAACAACCAGACCTGGATCGTGAACAGCCTGGAGCCATTCGGCATCACGCTGGACGATATGCCCGAAGGCTTCGGCTTCGGCGGCTGAACTCCCAGGCGGCCCGCGAGGGCCGCCTCCACGGAAGGCTGGAGAGAACATGTATACGTGGAGCTTTGCCCCGATCCTCCAGGCGAGCGATCTCTTCCTGTGGGGGGCGTGGATCACCGTCGTCTATACKATCGGCTCGATCGCACTTGGCCTGATCCTCGGCCTGGCGGTCTGCTTCGCGCGGCTGTCGGGCAATGGACCGCTGAACTGGTTCGCACAGGGCTTCCAGGAGCTGTTCCGGTGCACGCCCCTGCTCGTGCAGCTGCTCTGGATCTATTACGCCTTGCCGCTGATTCTCGGGATCGACATCCCGAACTGGGCGGCTGCGATGACGACGCTGTCGCTCTATGCGGCCGCATTCTATGCCGAAGTCTTCAGGGGTGGCATCGTCTCGATCGACAAGGGGCAATCCGAAGCAGGCGCCGCGATCGGCATGTCGGGATGGCAAGTCATGCGCAGGATCGTCCTGCCGCAGGCGATCCGCAGGATGATGCCCGCCTTCATCAATCAGTCGGTCACGCAGTTCAAGAACACCTCACTCGTATCGGTCATCTCGGTCGCCGACCTCACCTATATGGCGACCGTCGTGAACGGGCAGACCTATCGACCGCTGGAGGCCTATACGGCTGTCGCGATCCTCTATTTCGTCATCCTGTTCCCGGTCACGAAATTCGCCGACGTCGTTGAGCGCCGCATGCGCGCGGGCAATTGAGGAAAGGCGTTCCATGACCTCCAAACCTTCGTCGACCTCCAAGCCTTCGTCCGCTTCGTCCGGCTCCCTCCTGGAAGCCTCCGGCGTCACCAAGAACTTCGGGGCCCTGAAGGTGCTCCATGGCATCGACCTGGCGGTGAAAGCCGGCGAGGTCCTCTCGATCATCGGCCCTTCCGGCTCGGGAAAGTCCACCTTCATCCGCTGCATGAACATGCTGGAAAGGCCCGATGCCGGCGATATCCTCTTCCGCGGCAGGCGCGTTGGTCTCAAACATGTCGGCGATGCCCATTTCATGGGCCAGGGCGAGCTACGGCGCCATGTCGGCATGGTGTTCCAGCACTTCAATCTGTTTCCCCACAAGACGGTTCTGGAGAACGTGATCGAAGGACCGATCATCGTGCAGCGCAAGCCCCGCGCCGAGGCCGTCGAGATCGCGATGGACTATATCGCGAAGGTCGGGCTCGCCGATAAGCGCGATGCCTGGCCGAACCAGCTTTCCGGCGGACAGAAGCAGCGCGTCGCGATCGCGCGGGCCCTGGCCATGCAGCCGGATGCCCTTCTCCTGGACGAAGTCACGAGCGCGCTCGATCCCGAGCTGGTCGGCGAGGTTCTCGGCGTCGTACGCAGCCTCGCGGATCAGGGAATGACGATGGTTATCGTCACCCATGAGATCTCCTTCGCGGCCGACGTCTCGGACCGGATCGTCTTCATGGAAGCCGGGCGCATCGCGGCGGAGGGCTCGCCGACCGATATTCTGCGCAGCCCGAGCAACGAGCGCCTGAAAGCGTTCCTGTCGCGCTTCCATGCCTGATGAACCGATGAACAGGCTTGGGGAGGAACACCGCCCGTTTTCCGTCGTGATCGTTGGCGGCGGCAGAATTGGCTCGGCGCTGGCGGTCCTGCTTCGCGAGGCCCCGGAGTTCGACGTCGTGATCGTGGATCCGACGGAGCCGGCTCGGGTAAGCGCTCGCAATCTCAATCTGCGCCTGGTGGACATCGATCCCGCCAACCCATCCAAGCTGGACAGCCTGCTGGCCCGGTCCGACGCGGTGGTGGCCGCGCTGCCATCATCCGCGACACCTCCCATAGCCGCGGCCGCCCGGCGCAGCGGCGTGCATTACCTTGATCTGAGCGATGATACGCCCGGCCTCGAGGCCGTTCGACGCGAGGCCGGGTCGGCCTCCAGCTGCTTCGTTCCGCAATGCGGTGTATCGCCAGGATTGATCTCGCCGCTGGTGCTGGACCTCTTGTCCAGGGGTGTGATGCAAGGCAGCGAGGTGAATGTCCGGATCGGCACCTTGCCACGGCATTCGACCAATCGGTTCGGCTACGGCCTCACCTGGGATGTCGATGCCCTGCTGCGCGAATATCTGCAGCCCTCGACCGCGTTGATCAACCGCAAGGTAACGCGCCTGCCTCCCCTGTCCGAGCAGGAGCAGCTCCGTCTCGACGACAGCCTCTACGAGGTCTTCGTTTCCGGAAATATCCCCCTGAGCCTGTGCACATGCCTGGAGGGGCGTGTCGACAGCCTGGTCTCCCGGACGATCCGCTATCCCGGCCATCTCGACTACATGAAGTTCCTGCTGGACGATCTGAAACTGCGGCACCGGGTGGATCAGCTGCGGAACCTCTTTCTGAACGCGCTCCCCGAGATCGACGACGACCGGCTCCTGGTCTTCATCACGGCCGTCGGCCTGCGGAACGGGCGGCGGATCGAACACCGGTTCGCGCGTCACGTCGTTCCCGCGACTGTCGGCACCGTTTCGTTGAGCGCGATGCGGCGGACTGCGGCATCCCATGTCGCCGCCGTCCTGGACCTCATTCGGGAGGGACGGCTAAGCGGCTGCGGACTGATCGCTCAGGAGGATATCCCGATTGACGCATTGCGCGCCAATCGCTTCCTGTCGTGGTTCTTCGACGGGATCACGACCGCCTCGGCCGAGCACTCGAGCATGGAAACGGCATCGTGAACAGCAATCCCACTCCCGCGCGGACAAACGGCGTGGTCGCCGATCTCGGGATCGGTGTGCTCATGCTCGACACGCAATTCCAGCGTCTGCCCGGGGATATCGGGAACGGAACGACATGGTCGTTCCCGGTCCAGTTCCGGGTTGTGCGCGGCGCGAATCCCGCTGCGGTGGTCCATGGGCAAGCCGCGGGACTGCTCGAGCCCTTCATCGCTGCAGCGCTCGATCTCGTCGCGACCGGCGTGCGCGGCATCACGACGAGCTGCGGCTTCCTGGCGCTCCTGCAGAAGGAGATGACCGCGGCGCTGCCAGTGCCGGTGGCGACCAGCAGCCTGCTCCAGGCACCGGTGATCGAGGCGATGCTTCCCGCCGGCCAACAGGTCGGCATTCTCACCTTCGCAGCGGAAGCGCTGACACGAAGGCACCTCGATGCGGTCGGCGTCAGGGCGGACACCCCGATCGAGGGTCTGGCGCCGGAGAGCCTGTTTCGCCGCGTCTATGGCGGCCAGGGCGGGATTTCGGATTTCGCTACGCTCGAGCGGGAGGTCGTCGACGCGGCGCTGGCGCTCGTAGCCAGGCATCCCAATGTCGGGGCCATCCTCTGCGAATGTACCAATCTGCCGCCTCATGCAGCAGCAATTGCGGAGGCGACCGGACGACCGGTCTTCGACATCATCGGCTTCATCGACTGGTTCGCGCGCAGCTTGACGCCTCCAAGATATGTGCGGCGCTGAACTCCGGCTCCGTCCCAGTCTGCGCCGGCGCATTCTGTCTTGACGCCCCCTCCATTTCTCCCTTGAATCGCCAGCTGGGGGCGTTGCAGGGCGGGTCATGCTGCGCGCTATCATTCTCTTCGTTGCGGCGCTGGCGCTCTCGGCGCCCGCCTACGCCTACGACAATGCGGTCAGCCGCGGGCTTGCCGACTTCCTCAACATCTTCAGCGAACAGGCGATCCCGCGCCAGATCGTGCCTTGGCGCGGGCAATACGCGCCCGGCACGATCGTCATTTCAACGAGCCAGCGGCGGCTTTTCTACGTGCTCGGGAATGGGCAGGCGATCCGCTATGGCGTCGGCGTCGGGCGGCAGGGCTTTAGCTGGTCGGGGACCAAGATCGTCACGAGAAAGCGCGAGTGGCCGGATTGGCGGCCTCCCGCGCAGATGCTGAAACGCCGGCCCGATCTGCCGCGCTACATGCCGGGCGGCATCGACAATCCCCTGGGCGCACGCGCGCTCTATCTCGGATCAAGCCTGTATCGCATCCATGGCTCCAATGAGCCCAACACGATCGGGGCAGCCGTGTCGTCGGGTTGCATCCGGATGACCAATCGCGACGTTGTCGACCTCTACGATCGCGTCAGGACTGGTACCAAGGTCGTTGTGCTGCGGTGACGGGAAGCCCCCGGATCACAGCATCATGAGCCCCGCATGCTACGCGAGAGCCGCGGGCCGCGCAGGCTACAGTCGCAATCCGCCATCGACCGCGATCTCGGCGCCGTTGATATAGGCCCCCTCGCCGCGGCACAGCAGCAGCGCCACTCCGGCGCAGTCGCGTGGTGCGCCAATCCGCCCAAGCGGGACGCGCTCCAGGACCGCCGCCTCATAGACCGGGTCGGCCAGCACGGCGCGGTTGCGATCGGTCAGGATCGCGCCCGGCTTGATCACGTTGAAGGTGACATCCGGCGCCCGGACGGTGCGCGCGAGATTCAGGATCATGCTCGTCTGGGCCGCCTTGGTGGCGGCATAGTAGAGGCAATCGGCATTGGGCCTGGCCTCCTGAACGCTGCCGATCGCGATCACCCGGCCAAAGCCTCCCGCGATCATGCCGGGCAGGAAGGCCTGGATCAGGCGGACCGTGGCGTGGAGATTGACTTCGCTCTGCACCACCAGGGCACGATCACTGACGATGTCCCACCGCTCCCTGATCTCGGCCGAAGCACACAGCACCAGGATGTCGGGAACGAGGCCCCGAGCGTTCAGGTCATCACGCATTCGGCCGGGCATCGCCGGGTCTGCAAGATCCGCGATCAGGCCGCTCGCCTTCAGCCCGGCCGCATGCAGCCGCGAGAGCGCCTCCGCGTTTGCGGCCGCATCGCGATCATGCAGCACGGCATGCGCACCGGCCCGGGCCAGTTCCGACGCCACGGCCAGGCCAATCCCCCGCGCCGCGCCGGTGACCAGAGCGACGCGCCCATGAAGCCCTGCCATCCGCCTAGCCGAGCAGCGGGCGAACGCGCTTCACCGCGTCGTCCATTGCCTGTTGCGGTGGCTTGATGCCGAGCACTGCGGCCTGCGTCTCCTCGATGAAGATGTCATGGGCGCGCGCCTGCTCGTCGAAGGCCGGCAGATGAATGCGGGAGGCTTTGAGCGCTGCCGCCTCGTCGGCCGCATAGGGCATCGCGGCAATCAGCGCCGGATCGGCATAGGTCGAGATCCGGACAGGACCGTTGCCATTCAGGGCCATCGCCTTGGTGCCGGCCTTCGACGAGAGAGCCCGGATGAGATCCCAGGACAGCGGCTTCTGCCTGCTGTTCTTCGGGATCACCAGCGACCAGAACTCGACTGTCGGCGCAAACGCGACCTTGCCGACAAGGTCGGAGGCCATCGGCGGCAGTAGCGACTTGAAGCGCCCGCCATACTTGCCCTTGGCCGGATCGTTATAGGTCACCAGCCGGGCGAAGGGGTTGATCGTCATCGCCGCCCTGCCCTGCTGCATCCAGGTGGTGATCTCCTCGTTGTTGACGGTCGCGAAATTGCGCGGCAGCACGCCCGCCTTGTAGAGATCGGCAAGCACCGTCAGGGCCTTCACCATTGGCGCCTCTGCCGCCACGAGCTTGCCGTCGCTGGTCATGTAGTCGCCACCAAGACAGCGGGCGAGGGTCAGGAAATTGGAGGCGAAGACCGCTGTGAAGGCAAGGCCGTTGACCTGCGTGCCGTCCTCGCGCTTGAAGGTCAGCTTGCGCGCCACCTCGATCAGTTCCTCGAAGGTGGCCGGCAGTTTGGTGATGCCGCGTTCTTCCAGCAGCGCCTCGTTATAGATCAGCGCATTGGTGGCGTGGCGAACCGGTATACCGTGCAGGGCGCCGTCGACTTTCAACGGCTCGACCAGTCCCGGCGCGAAATCGGCGAAATCCTCGACTGGCGCATCCTTCAGCAAGGCATCCAGCGGCTCGAACAGCTTGAGATTGCGCGGCACGGCGCGGCCATTGAGCAGGTAGGCGAGATCGATCGAGGTCTCGGTCAGCGTCACCTCGCGCAAGAGGCGCTCATGGATGGCGTTGACGTCGCCGAAGGTGACCCAGTTGACCGCCGCGCCTGCCTGCTTGCGCCAGGCTTCGGTCGCATCGCCGCCCGGGCCCGTCGTGGCCGAGGTCTGATGGACACGGTGCCCGAGTGCGGTCACCGTCCGGGCCTGAGCCATGGCGCCTGTCGGCAAGGCCAGCGACGCTGCCGCTCCGCTGGCGAGCAGTCCGAAGCGGCGGCGCGAAAGAGTGCGATTGTCCATAGTGTTCCTCCCGATGGTGCTCCGCGCTGTGCCGCGCGATTGTCAGAGATGGTTCAGGCCGGCAGCAGGGGCTGCACGCGCTTGACGAGCGAGGACATGGCCTCCTCCGGGGTCTTCATGCCGAGCACGGCGGCTTCGGCCTCTTCCTTGAACAGGTCGCCGGCACGGGCCGCCTCGTCGAAGGCTGGCAGCGGCACACGGGCGACCTTGAGCACCTTCAGCTCTTCCGCCGCATAGGGAACGGTGTTGGCGAAGCCGGCATCGGCATAGGTCGAGGCGCGCACCGGGCCATTGCCGTTGAGGGCAGCCTTCAGGGTCGCATCCTTCGCGGTCATCGCCTTGATGAAGTTCCAGGCGAGATCCTTGCGCTTCGCGTTCTTCGGGATGACCATGCCCCAGAACTCGACCTTGGCTGGCGCAGCGTCATATTTTCCGGCCAGCGTCTTCGAGGCGGGGACGGCGACCGTTCTGATCTTGCCGGGAAATTTCGACTTCTGCGGGTCGTTGTAGATGCGATTGCGGCCCATGCTCTGCAGGCTCATCGCGGCACGCCCGGTCTGCATCCAGACATTGACGTCCTCGGGCGAGAGCGTCGCGAAATTGCGCGGGAAGGCACCGGCCTCGAACAGGGCGCGCAGGAGCTTGATGGCGTTCAGCATCGGCGGCTGGTCGGCGACGCATTTGAAGTCAGACGTGATGAAGTCGCCGTCCCAGGCGCGAGCGATATCGATCACGTTCGGGTAGGTGACGCCGGGCATGCACAGGCCCACCACCGCGGTGCCGTCGCTGCGGCGATAGGTGCAGGCCCTGGCGATCTCGACCAGTTCCTCGATCGAGGCCGGCGGCTTCGAAAAGCCCCTCTCGGCCAGCAATTCCTCGTTGTAATGCAGCCCCGACGAGGCATGGCGGAACGGAACCGCGAGCTGCTTGCCGCCGACCTTCATGCCTTCCATCAGCCCGGGGAAGATGTCAGCCGGGTCCTCCAGGGGATCGCGGCTCAGGTAACCGTCGAGCGGCTCGAACAGGTTGGCGGCGCGTGGGATCACCTGCGTGTTCAGCACGAAGCCGACATCGACGGTGCTTTCGGAGAGGCTTGCCTCGCGAAACAGCCGCTCCTGCAACGGTCCGGTATCAAAGGTCGTCCACTGGATCGTGGCACCATTCTTCTGCGCCCAATCCTTCGTGATGTCGCCGCCTTGTGCACCGGTCGCGACGGTCTGCATCACCCGGTGCGCAAAGACGTTGAAAGGGCCGCCCTGCTGCGCGAAGGCCGGAGCGGCGCCGGCAAAGCTCAGGCCGATGAAGCCGCCCAGGAGCTGCCTACGGTCCAACCCTGTTCCTGCCGTCATGATTATCCTCCCCGAGTGTCGCGAGTTCCGCGATGGCGGCTTCAGCCGCTTCGAAATGCTTGTTCATGGCCATTTCCGCCGCCTCGGCGTCGCCGGCGCGGATCGCTTCGACAACGCGGACATGGCGCTCATAGGTCTTGCGCCAATCGGCCTGCGTGCGGGCGCTGCGCGAATTGAAGATCTCCATCACTTCACGGATCACCGGACGAAGGCCCTGGATCTGGAGATCAAGCAGCCGGTTGCCGGCGGAGGCGGCAATCGCCTCGTGAAAATCGAGATCTGCCTCGATCCAGCGCGGCACGTCGCCGAGCGACGCCTCCATGCGCACGAGGATGCCAGTCAGGCGCTCGATATCGGCGGGCGAGCGACGCTCGGCGCTATAACGCGCGATCGGCGGCTCTAGGATGCGGCGCAGTTCGACAGCCTCGGTGAGCCCGGTCTTGCTGCCTCTCACGGCGAAGCGAAAGAAGCGATCGAGCGGAGCGGCATCGAGCGCCTGGACGCGCGTGACCTTGCCCTGCTGGATGTTGACGACGCCCATGGCTGCGAGCTGGCGGATCGCCTCGCGCGCGATCGGTTTGCTGACTCCGAAGGATGCGGCAAGGCGCGCCTCGGATGGAAGCGCGTCGCCGGGCTTCAGCCTGCCATCATGGATTGCCTGGGTGATGCGCGCGATCAACGCATCGCCCAGCCGCGTCGGCACGACATCGGAGGCGGCGAACGGGTCGCTGTCGATCTCGGGCAGTGTCGCGGCTTCGGTCATTCGCATCCTCCACTTTCATGATTGACAGATACAGAGCAGGTTTGCAACTGATCAACCTATCAGTTAGGTTGATCAGCCTTCCCGCAAACCAGGGACCGATACCAGATGACCGGCCGCAGCATCGCCAGGATCGAGTCCCATCCCCTGCGGGCGACACTCGAGAAGACGCAACGCACCTCGCAAGGTGACTATCCCGCGATCGAGCTCGTTGTCGTCGAGGTCACGACCAGCGACGGCATCACCGGCTACGGCGAGGCGCTCGCGCGCCGCGGAGCCGCCGGCTATGCGCGCCTGATCGACGATGCGCTGAGCCCGCGGCTGATCGGCAAGGATCCCGCAGACCGGCGGGCCCTGTGGAAGTCGATGCGCCATGCCCTCTCCGGGCGGCCCGGTGGGCAACTGGTCGAAGCCATATCCGCGATCGACATCGCTCTCTGGGATATTGCCGGCAAAGCCGCCGGCGAACCGATCCACAAGCTGCTCGGCGGCATGGGGCGGCTCCGCGTGCCGGCCTATGCCTCATCAATCAACTGGCTCGACGATGCGACGGTGGAAGCAGAGGTCGCAGCGGCGGTGACGGCCGGGTTCCGCGAGATCAAGGTCAAGCTCGGCCATCCCCTGAAGGACGCGATCGCGCGCGCCAAATTCATCCGCAAGCTCGCCGGGGACGATATCGCCCTCTATGTCGACGCCAACTGGGCCTATGACGTCGACGACGCCATGATCGTCGGGCGGGCGCTGGCCGATCTCGGCTACGGCTTCTTCGAGGAGCCGATCGCGCCGCATGACCGCGCAGGCTATGCGCGCCTCGCCCAACACCTGCCGATCCGGCTCGCGGCGGGCGAGAGCGACTATGTCGCCAGCGAGGCCCTCATGATGCTGCAGGACCGCTCGCTCGGCCTGATCCAGCCGGACGTCACACGCTCGGGCGGCATCACCGAGACCTGGCGCATCGCTGAACTCGCCGCGAGTTTCAACACGGCCTATGCCCCCCATGTCGGCTGGTCCGGCGCAATCTGCGTTGCCGCCAGCCTGCAGCTTGCCGCCGCGGCCGAAAGCCTGCGGACCTTCGAGTGCATGGTCTACGCCAATCCGCTGCGCGACAGCTTCACCACACCGGTCGTTGGCGAAGGGCATCAGCTCGTCGACGGTATGCTCGACGTGCCGCAAGGTCCCGGCCTCGGCATCGAAATCGACCGCGAGATGCTCGCGCGCCACCGTATCGCCTGAGCATCATGGCCAGTCGCACGCCCCTCTCTGCCCTCGCCCTCGTCAGCCCGGTCCAGCTGATGGTTGGCGGTATCATCTTCCTGCCGGCGATCTATGTGTTCTGGCTCAGCCTGAACCAATCCTCCTTCGGTCAGGCAGCCAGCTTCGTCGGCCTCGCCAACTACGCCAAGGTGCTCGGCGACCCGTATTTCTGGCGGGCGTTGATCAACACGGTCATCGTCGTCGCCGTCGTCGTGCATGTCGAGCTGCTGCTCGGCCTGCTCATGGCGCTGTTCTTCGCCTCGGGGGTGCCCTTCCGGGCGCTCCTGCTCGCCATCGTGCTTGCGCCCTACGCGGTCAGCGAGGTCTCGGCGGTGGTGATGTGGCGCTATCTGTTCGAGCCCGATGTCGGGATGATGAGCCAGGCGCTCGCCTGGTTCGGCTTGCCACCGATCGAATGGGCGGTGAAGCCGTCGCATGGCCTTTTCATGGTCTCGTTGCTCTCGATCTGGCTGCACCTGCCATTCAGCTTCATCATCATCTACGCCGCAAGACTCTCCGTCCCGGACGAGCTCTACGAGGCCGGCGCCATCGATGGTGCAACGGGTTGGACCGCATTCCGCCGCATCACCTTGCCGCTCCTGATGCCGGCGCTGCTGATCGCCGCCCTGTTCCGCTACATCTTCGCCTTCCGGCTGTTCTCCGAGGTCTGGCTGATGACCGGCGGAGGTCCCGCACGCACCACCGAGGTGATGGCCGTCTATCTCTATCTCGAGGCGTTCCGGTACAACTCCTTCGGTGCTGCGGCCGCGACCGGCTGGTTGCTGGTGCTCGCCTCGCTCCTGCTTGCGCTGTTCTACCTGCGCTCTCTCTACCGGGAGATGTTCAGAAAACATGCCTAAGCGCTCATTCCCCCTTGCGGTCCTGAAGGGCTTTGGCGTCCTCGCGATCGCCGCCTGGTCGATCCTGCCGATCGCGCTGATCGTGATGTCGTCCTTCAAGTCGGACCGGGACATCTTCTCGTTAACCTCGCGGTTCAGCTTCACGCCGACGCTCGCCAATTACGAGCTGCTCTGGAGCCGCTGGGGCGACTTCTTCCACGGGCTCTGGAACAGTTTCCTGGTTACGTCCGGAGCGACCGTGCTTGCCGTCACGGTTTCACTGCTCGCCGGCTTCGCCTATTCCCGTCACGCCAGCCGGGGCCTGCAGGCCAGCGCCTTCTTCCTGATCTTCATCCGCCTGATCCCGCCGATCGTGATCACGCTGCCGCTCTTTCCGGTGGTCAACTGGCTCGGGCTCAACGACACGCATCTCATCCTGATCGTGCTCTACGCCACCTTCTTCGTCTCGCTCGGCACCATCGTGATGCGCACGTTCATCGACCAGATCCCGCGTGAACTCGACGAGGCGGCGATGATCGACGGGGCCTCGCAGTTCCAGATCATCAGGCGCGTCATCTTCCCGCTGGCCGCGCAAGGCATGCTGGCGGTCGCGGTCTTCGTCATCGTCTACGCTTGGAACGAATTCCTCTTCGCCTTCATCTTCACCACGACCAAGGCCAAGACCGCGCCGCTGGTCGTCGCCGAGATGATCGGCGCGGTCGAGGGCGTCGAATGGGGCGTGCTCTTCGCCGCCTCCGCCGTCCAGCTGCTGCCGGTGCTCGCCTTCGTCATCCTCATGCAGAAGCACCTCGTCGCGGGCCTGACCGCCGGCGCGGTGAAGGGGTAAGCCCAATGACCGCGACCAGCTCCCAACTCGATGACATGCGCCGTGCGATCCGCGAGGCGGATCCGCAACTCAGTCGCTTCGATCCCTTGCCTCGCATCATCTGCCTCGACGATTTCGACCGCGGCATGTGCGGCTGGACCCAGCTCGTTGGCAATTACGAGGACACGCTGGACGCCATGCTGCCGGGCTATGCCCAGCATTCGCACGCCATGCTCTCGACGCTGCCAAACTGGGATTTCGGTTCGCATGGCGGCGTCGACGGCTCCTATGCGCTGAAGATCGCGACACGGCCGAAGAAGGGCGCGCAGAACGTCGCAATCAAGCGCCTGACCTTCCGCAAACCCGGACCGATTCGTCTCGAGGCCTATTTCAGCTTCAAGCCGGAAGCGACGGAACTGCAGCTCTCCGAAACCGACATCCGCTCGTTCGGCTTCCTCTACGATCTCCAAGTCGGCGACCAGCATGGCGCCGGCGGCGAGCGCGTGATGCCGCATCTGCGCTTTCTCAATGCGCTCGACGGCGAGCATGTCCAGAAATGGCAGTTCAAGCGCCGCACCACGCCGATCAAGCCGATCGGCTCCGCCGGCAAGACGATCTCGCATTACCATCTCTCGCCGGACGACTGGGAGGATCTGCCGGGCGGCGAGCAGCGGCTCTGCTACAACGAGATTCCGACCAAGGTGAACTGGCACTATCTGCGTTTCGACTTCGATCTGGCGACGATGCGCGCCACCGGCTTCCAGGTGAACGACCGCAGCTTCGACATGAGCAGCTATGAGTCGATCCGCATCCCGGCGATGAAGAACCTCTGGTGCATGCTCAATCTCGGCTTCTTCGCCGAAACCGACTCCGACAAGCGCGCCTTCGCCTATCTCGATTCCGTTTGCCTGTCGGGAGATTTCTGATGCTGCCCGAGAACCTCACCGCCATCGTCGCCCGCAACGAAACCTGGACGGGCGAGGCCGCAACCGAGCCCTACGAGGCCGGCTGGKCCAAGGAAGCCATCATCTTCGTGCKGGCCCTCAAGCCACCGAAGGGTGCGCTGCCGCAGGCCCGCATCGAGATTTCGGCCGACGGGCTGCATTGGGCCCCGGAAGGTTCGCTCTTCGATCTGCCTGCGCGCGAGAACGCCGTGACCTTCCAGCGGCTCGCGCATTTCGGGAACTTCCTGCGTGTTGCGGTCTCGCTGCCGGCGGGAGCGGAAATCACCGTGCTGGTGAGCCTGCACCTAAAAGCGTGACGCACCGACAGTCACCAGAGCCTGCGATCCGCGGGATAGGCATCAATCCGGCCAACGCCTGAGATAGGCTGCCCGACGGCTTCGGCGTTCCTCCAGCGGCGTGGCGATGATCTCATTGCTGCGCAGGGCGGCGCCAAGCTCGGCGGCCAGTCGATCGGCGACGATATTCTCCTGGCCTGGGTGAAGGTTACAGGGGTCGAGATAGAAGAATCCGTGCTCGACCTCGTGATCGCGCACAATAACTGGCGGCTCCCCGCGTGCGAGCGCATCGGCGAGGTCCCAGGCCGTGATATGGGCGGCCTGCGGTTCGACCGAGAGCTTGATCCTGTCGAGCGGGTTGTCGGTCGGATCAGGCTCAATCTCGACACGGATCCCCGGCCTCTCGGCCAGTCGTTCGCGCCACAGCGCAAGCGCGGCCTGTTCGCGCTCCCGGATGCCGGCATGGTCGCGCGTCTCCCATGCTTCCAGGGCAGCGATGGTGCCGACGATGCTCTCCTTGCCGACTTTCATGCCGCGGCCGATGCCGCCGTTCTGAAGAAATGCCGCGCGCACGAGGTCCTTGCGACCGGCGACGATTCCGGCTGTCGGGCCACCGAGAAACTTGTGAGCCGAATACAGCGCAATGTCCGCGCCTGCGGCCAGGAAGCGCTGGAGGTCGTATTCCGAAGCGGCATCGACGATGACCGGCACCCCCCTTGCCCGGCAAATGGCGGCGAACTCCTCGAGCGGGAGCTGCCCATAGCTGACCGTATGATGGGACACGACATAGACCGCAGCGGCGGTCCGTTCCGAGATCGCTCCGGCCAGTTGATAGGGCCGTACGCTCGTGGCCTGCCCGACCGGCACTACCCTGGCGCCAGCGAGCGCAATGCCTTGTTCGACGGGAGCGCCGTAGCTCACCATATGCCCGGTCATGATCAGGACTTCGTCCTTCAGGCCCGTCGTGTCCGGCAGTCGTTCGACGGCATAGAGGTCACTGCCCGTCATCGCCCCGGCCACGGCAAGCGTGATGCCGGCCGAGCAGGAAGCCGTGACGAATCCAGCCTCGGCTCCGCACAATCTGGCGATGACGCCGCTGGCGACCTTCTGAAGTTCGTCGACTTCGACGAATTGCGGCATGACCCCAGCCATCGCCTCGATGGCCTGCGGCACGATGATCGAGGCGCCGAGCCCCGTCATCGTTCCCGACACATTGATGATCGCACGGAGACCGAGCGCCTTTCGGGTATCGGGCTTGTTCATGGCGTTCCTCCGGAAGCATGGTTACGGTAAGGGGTCCGCGGAATCGCGTGACGGAGAGCTGGCAGATGAAGGACAGTGAGATGGGCGTGGCGTCCGCGCCCTCCGCCACTGGGCCGCGGCGCACGCGGGTCAGCGGAATCGAGCGATCGGTCCAGATCCTTGACTATCTCCAGGAGACGGCGCGGCCGGCGACCGGATACGATATCGCCCGCGCGGTCGGAGCGCCGCTGTCCACGGTCTATTCGATCGTCGAGGAACTGGTCGCCAGGGACCTGCTTTCGCGCAATGGCAGCGTGGTCTGGCTCGGCCCCAAACTCTATCACTACGGCCTCGCCTACGCGCGCGATCTTGAGATCATCACGGTCGCCACCCACGAGATGCATGTGCTCTCTCGCGAGGTCGGTGAGACAGTCCAGATCTGCGGCCGTGACGGCGACATGATGGTGGTGGAGGCGATGGCCGAGGGGCCCGGCCACTTCAAGGTCACATCGCGGATCGGAACCCGGGTGCCCCTGAACTGGACCGCCTCGGGCCGGCTTCTGGTCGCCCATCTCGATTTTCAGGACCGGGTGGCGCTGTTCCGGCGCTGCGCCAAGGCCTCGCCAACGGGGCGGGCAACGGTCGACCCGGTCGCGCTCGCCGAGCAATCCGACGAAGCACTGTCCGCCGGCATCGCCGTGCAGGCTGGCGAATCCGACTATGCCGTGGCCTGCGTCGCGGCACCGGTGCGCAACAATTCCGGAGATTGCGTGATCACCATCTCGATCGTGCTGCCGGAATTCAAGGTCCAGGAGGAGCCCTCCCGCTTCGCCGATGCAGTCCGGAGCGCGGCACAGCGCATCGAAGCAAGCCTTGGCTGGCAATTCAGGCAGTAGCATCATGAGACCGCGACGACCGCTTCGATCTCCACGGTGATGCGGCGCGGCAGCGAGCCGAACCCGACGGCTGAACGCGCGTGCCGGCCAGCATCGCCAAAGACCGCGACGAAGAGGTCCGAGCAGCCATTGATGACGGCGGGATGGTCGGTGAAGTCCGGCGTGGCGTTGACCATGCCGAGCACCTTGACGATGCGCCTGACCTTTCGAAGGTCCCCCAGTGCCGTGTGCAGCACCGCGATGAGGTTCAGCCCCGTCAGGCGTGCATGAGCATACGCCTCCTCGACCGAGACGTCGGCGCCGACCTTGCCCGTGTGGATGCGACCGTCCTCATGCGTCGGCCCCTGACCCGACAGGTAGAGCAGCGTACCTTCCCGGACATGGGTCGTGAAATTGCCGATCGGTGTCGGCACTTGCGGCAATTCAAGACCAAGTTGTGCCAGCTTCTCATAGGGCGACATCGCAAGATCGGAGGGAGGAGCAAGATCGGATGGAGGCGGCATCGCTGAACTCGGTCGGAATGGGTGTCAGGGCGCCAGCAGCCGCTCAATGAGCATGCCGAAAGGCGGCGAAGCGCGAGAGGAAAGCCCGCAATCGTTCGTTCGACTGTTCATCGAAGACGGCCTTCGGCGGCGCGTCGATCGCGATCAGTCCCTGGTCGGTGAACACCACGCGGTCGGCGACTTCMCTGGCGAAGGCCATTTCATGGGTGACGAGGATCATCGTCCGGCCCTCCGCGGCCAGTTCCTGGACGACCTCCAGCACCTCGCCKACAAGCTCGGGATCGAGCGCGGAGGTTATCTCGTCGAGCAGCAGGACCTTCGGCTCGATCGCAACCGCTCGCGCGATACCGACCCGCTGCTGCTGCCCACCGGACAATTGCGAGGGCAGCGCGTCGAGCTTCTCGGAGAGGCCGACGCGCACGAGCCATTTCTCGGCAATCTGCCTTGCCTCGCCCTTGCTCTTGCCGCGCGACTTCATCAGCCCGAGCATGACGTTCTGGGCCGCCGTCAGATGCGGAAACAGGTTGAACTGCTGGAAGACCATTGCCGCATCGACCCGGATGCTGGCGAGTTCCCGGTCACTGCGCCGACGGCGGCCGGCGCCGTCATCCCGATAGCCGACTTCCACTCCATCGATCCGGACCGAGCCGCCATCATATTCCTCGAGGAAGTTGATGCAGCGCAGCAAGGTCGTCTTGCCACTTCCGGATGGGCCGATGACGGCGATCACCTGTCCCTTGCCGACATCCAGATCGATGCCCTTCAGCACCTGGTGCGCGCCGAAGGACTTGGTCAGGCCCTTGATGCGGATCACCGGCTCGTCGGGCGTCTCGATCATGATCGTCCTTCCGCTCAGATGAAACGCTTTTCGAGACGCCGGCTCAGCGTCGAAAGCGGATAGTTGATGGCGAAATACATCAGCGCCCCCATCACATAGAGCGGCAACGCTACATGGGTGCGTCCAATCACCTGCTGCAGCGCGAGCATCAGGTCGACGATCCCCAGCAGGGAGACGAGCGAGGAGCCCTTCACCGTATCGACGACGCTGTTGACGAAGGGAGGCAGGAAGCGTCGGATCGCCTGCGGTGCAAGCACATGGACGAAGCGGTCGAGGAGGCCGAGCCCGATGGACTTCGCCGCTTCCGTCTGCCCTCTGGGGATGGACTGGAAGGCGCCGCGGGTGATTTCAATGACCTGGGCGGACTTGAAGGCGGTCAATGCCACAATCGCGGCGGTCAGGCTCGGCAGGTTCACCTTGATGGCCGGCAGCCCGTAATAGACGAAATAGAGCAACACCAGGATCGGTACGCCGCGCACGAAATCGGCATAGATCCGGATCGGAAACCGCGCCCAGAGCGGGCCGAAAGCGAGCACGCAACCGAGCGGGACACCGATCAACAGCGAGAGCGCGATCACGCCGGCCGAGACCAGGAGCGTGATGCGCAGGCCATCGAGCAGAAACGGAAGCGTCTGCAGGAACAACGTCATGGCCGCTCACCGCGTGATGGCATAGCGCCGCTCGGCCAGCCGCAACAGCAGCAGGATGGCGTAGCTGGTGATCAGATAGATCGGCGTCGCGAGCAGATAGACCTCGACCGTCCGGAAGGTCTGCGTCTCGATCCAGCGCATGCCGTAAGCCAGTTCAGGGACGGCGATCGCGGAGGCGATCGAGGTGTCCTTGAACAGCGAGACATAGGTGTTCGAGAGCGATGGCAGGGCGATGCGCAGCGCCGTCGGCAGCCGGACATGGACGAGCACGCCCGCTGGCGTAAGACCGATCGCCTTGCCAGCCTCGATCAGCCCTTTCGGCACGGCTTCGAAGCCGGCGCGCAGGACCTCGACCAGATAGGCGCCGGAATAGATCGCCAGCGTCACCACGAACGAGGTCGTGGCGTCATATTGCAGATCGATCGCGCTCGGCACGCCGTAGAAGACGAGATAGACGAGCAGCAGCAGCGGGACGTTGCGGATGAACTCGACATAGCCCCGGATGAACGGCCTGGCCCAGCGTGGCCCGTCCATTTCGACGAGCGCCAGAACCAGCCCGATCACCATGCCGATCGCGATCGTCGCGATCGCGAGTTCGATGCTGAGCAGGAGACCGTCGAACAGCTTCGCGGCGTAGCGCCAGACGATCGCGAAGTTGAAGTGGTAGTTCGTCATGCCGGGAGACGTCTCGTCACGGGCCGTGCAGGCGACTTCGCCGCCCTGCCGCGCGCCAGCGGCGAGCGCAGGGGTCGGCGAAGCGCGACCGCGAAAGCCGCCGTCAGAATTTCGGCAGCCCCGTCTCGCGGACTGGCGGCGTCAGACCAAAATAATCGCTGATCGCGACATCGAAAATCTCGTTCTGGTGGCCGTACATGGCGATCCCGAAGGTGGTGTCGACGAAGCGCACCCAGTCCGGATCGCCCTGGCGCATGGCCGCGCCGTACAGCATGGAGTTCCAGGACTTGCCGGCATCGGCATATTTATCGGGGTGGCGCTTCGCGAGCCACCAGACGGTCGAGAGATCGACGGCGGCGGCATCGGCACGCTTTGAATCGAGCGCAAGGACGACATTGGCCTGGCTGTCGAGCTGCATGACCGTCGCCTGCGGCAGGACCTTCTTCACCGACGCTTCGGCATCGACGTTCTGCAGGATGGAGACCCGTGCACCCGATCCTGCCTTGAGCAGGGCGTCGAAGCTCTTCTTGTCGCTGTCGGGGCGCGTCAGCAGGGCGATGCCCTCGACATAATAGGGTCGGGAGAACGCGACGAGCTGCGCCCGCGCCGGTGACATCGTCATGAACTGGATGACGATGTCGACCTTCCCGGTATTGATGTTGGGAATGCGTTGAGCCGCATCCTGCCTGACGAACTCGACCTTCTTGTCGTCGTCGAAGAGCCCCTTGGCGAGGATCCGCCCCATGGCGATGTCCATGCCGACGAGCTGTCCCTTCTCATCCTCGAAATGCCAGGGCGCATTGGTCGAGCCCGTGCCGACGATGAGCTTGCCCCGGTCGAGAACGGTGCGCAGCAGGCTGTTGGGAGCGGCTTGTGCCGCCGCCTGCCTGGCTGAACTGGACGCTGCCGCAAGTGCAAGGCCACCGACAAGGCCGGCCTTGAGCAGGTTTCGTTTGCTGTCGACGACGTCTGTCATAGCGGCACGCTCCCCTTATGCGAGGCGGTCGCCTCGTATGGATTTATTCTATAATTACAGAATAAGAAGCATAATTATGTTAGCCTAGTTTTGATCGACAGAGCCTGTCAAGCGACGTCCAGAGGCGCCGAGGGAAGCGGCGCAACGAGACGGGGAGCAGATTGCTGGGGCATCTCCAATGGTGTTCGGCCGCTGGATTGGACCCCGAGGCCAGACCTGCGAGTGGCGGCGTTCAACGCCGGGTTCGACACAACGAAGCCGCCGCAATCACCGCGCTGTGTCGTCGGGCCTCTTCTCCCGGACCAGCGCTTGATCGCTCGAGCCCGGAACGTCGCAGAAGCCGAGCCAGAGACGATCACCGCTAGGAAACGATCGCGACGGTCGCCGCATTGCTTGCGCGGACAAGGTCGTCCGGCGCCAGCTTGACCTGCAGGCCACGTAACCCTCCATTGACGAAGACATATGGCTCGGAGACGGCCGTGATCTCGACAAGGGTCCTCAGCTTGCGCTTCTGACCGAATGGGCTGACGCCGCCGACCTTATACCCCGTCAGGCGCTCGGCATCGCTCGGCGCCAGCATACGCGCGCTCTTGCCTCCAACGGCCGCGGCCACCCTCTTCATGCTTGCCTCGCAGTCTGATGGGAGAACCAGACAAACGGGTATGTTGTCGACCTGCGCAATCAATGTCTTCAAGACCCGACCGGGTGGTTCACCCAGGGACTGGGCCGCCTGAAGACCGACGCGATCGCTATTGGGGTCGTATTCATAGGTTCGGAGTTCGAAGGAAACGCCGCCCGCTTTCAACACGGCCGTGGCAGGTGTGGATTGTCCCATAGCCCTCAAACCCTGGTGCTTTGGCCGCGATTGCGGCCCGCGCCGAAACGCCCCCTCCCTATAGAAATCCCGCGCCCCGAGAGACATCCCCATCTGCTGGGCCCATGAGGCACCAAGGGCTTCACTGGAGGCGGCCGTTTCGATGCGCGCGTCTGCTCCGCAGACCAGGACGAAGCCGCCCCCTTGGAAGCATCCGCGGCGAGCTTCGCGACAGCGTCACACCCTCTTGAAACCCCAACCGTCCAAACTAGTTTTCTGGGATCAGCCACGGAAGGAGAGATCCGATGACCGCGGTGACTGAACTCAAACCGGAAACGCACAGCGTCTGCATCACCTGCCATGAGGATTACCGGTATGCGCTTCTGCGCATCGGCCAGATCGAGGATGCGCAGCCCAATTCGGCGAAAGCCCTCGAATTGCAAGCTCTGAGGGCCGCGATCGTCGACTATGAGACGCGCAAGGCATTGCACGCGAAGGGACCAGAGGTGACGGCCGCGAGGTGACAGGCTCCGCAATCAGCTGAACATCGCCCACGCCGTCGAACACGTCCAACGACTGATCGGCTGCATCAAGGGTTCTGGCGGGGAGAGCGTGTTAACCGGCCTCGTCGTCACATTGGCCGCTCGCGAGGACCACGGTGCCGGGGGCACGTGGCGAGGCGGCTGTGAATACGTTGTAAGTTGATATCGAATGACGAACACAGATCAAAGAACGGGGGTGAGAGAATGCCGCAGAAGCCGACGCGCGAGTTTGCAGTGATCAAAGTGAAGCACGTTACAGTCAGCGCAGACACGACACTGGGCGCCGTAATCGCCTTGGAAGTCGATGGGAAGAACGAAATCTCCCTCTTCATGGTGCCAGAAGTTCTCGCCTCGCTGGAGGCCATGCTGGCCAAGGCCAGTCTCGAACAGGCGCGTCACCACCCAGTTCAGTAGGCCGCCGCACGCCCTCTCACCAGAATAAACCGGGACTGCAAGCATCGGAATTGAGCGAACCACCGCAACGAGTATTGCAAATAGAACGTTCGGCAGGTTAAATGAGACCTAGGCGCAATATTCTGATTTGGGAAAAGCCATGGCCAACGAAGATGAAAATTATATTGATCTGACGGCGATGGTTATTTCGGCCTACGTCGCACATAACAATGTCCCTCGCAGCGATCTCGTTGGCTTGATTGCGAGCACGTATTCAGCGTTCGCGCAGCTCGACGCCAAATCCGAAGCTGCGCCGCCACCGGTCGCGCTCGTACCGGCCGTTCCGATCAAGAAGTCGGTCACGCCGGACGCCATCATCTGCCTGGAAGACGGCAAATCGTTCAAATCCCTCAGGCGTCATCTGGGTACGGCCTACAATCTCACTCCTGAGCAATATCGCACCAAGTGGGGCTTGCCCTCAGACTATCCGATGGTCGCACCGAACTATTCCGAGGCCCGGGCCGCCCTTGCAAAGGCATCGGGCCTGGGTCGCAAGGCCAAGGTGGTCCCGGCCGCACCCGTCGTCGCGAAGCCACCGCGCGCCAAGCGCGGCCCGCGCTCAGGCTCCAGCGCCTGACCCGGCCGCGAAGCTGACGGCCGTTGGCGCCTGCCGTTTCGGCGCTTTCGGGACTGGATATTTCTGGATCACCGCAGCCATTTTGGAGCGCGGGCGATCCAGAAGTCCGCAATTGTCCCCCTGGTCGCTTGCACGCCGATGTTATTGCTTGTCGGCGCTGGATAGGTTGACGGCTGCCTCAACCGGCGTGGCGGTGTCGATGCTGACGATGACCGACATGCCGGGCGCCAGATCCTCGGTCAAAGGCTGGCCGTGATCGATCGCGATCCGCACCGGCAGCCGCTGCGCAATCTTGGTAAAATTGCCGGTCGCATTGTCGGCCTTCAGGATGCTGAACTCGGAGCCCGTGGCTGGCGAGAACTCCTGGACATGCCCGGTCAACGAGGCGTGATGCAGCGCATCGACCGTAAAGGTCACCGGCTGGCCGATCTTCATCCCGGAGAGCTGGTTTTCCTTGAAGTTCGCGATCACCCATTTCCTGGCCGGAACCAGCGACGCCAGTTGCGTGCCAACAGCAACATATTGCCCGAGCCGCACGCCGATCTCGCCCATCTTGCCGTCCTGCGGCGCCAGGATGCGGGTGTTCTGCAGATCGATCGCGGCCAATTGCACTGCTGCCTCGGCATTGCGCACGGCTGCCTCCAGCCCGGCGCGCCCGACGATGATGGACTGCCGATCCTGCCGGGCGACATCGAGGGCCGCTTCGGCCTGGCGTAGGCTGGCGCGGGCCTGGTCGAGCACCAGACTGGCCTGATCGGCCGCGCTCTGCGTCGAAATCCCCTTCTCGCGCAGGGCGAGGATGCGCCCGGCATTGGCTTCCGCGGTTTCGACCGCCGCCTGCGCACTGGCGATCTGGGCTTCTCCGGAGCGCAGGCGCGCTTCGGCAGCGCGCTGCGATTGATCGGCATTGGCGAGATTGGCCCGCTGGCCGGCAAGAGTGGCCTGCGCCTGCCGCACACGCTGCTCGTAGATCCGGTCGTCGATCTGCACGATGAGATCACCAGCCTTCACCGTTTCGAAGTCCTGAACCGCGACTTTCTTCACATAGCCCGCCAATTGCGGGCTGATGATCGTGACCTGGCCTTTGACATAGGCATTCTCCGTGCTCTCGACCGAGCTGGCGAAGGGCGGCAGCCGCCAGGCGTAAAGCACGAGCAGCACACCGCCTGCGGCGACCAGCAGCGCAATCAGGGTTCCAGGTGAGCGAATGGCTTTCGACATGATGGCTGGTTTCGGTTCAGAGGGCTTCGGCCGGGCGTAAGAAGAACTTGGCGCTGCGCAGTCTTGCGTAGAGCAGATGGATGATCAGTCCGCCGAGCGCGGCTCCTGCCAGGGCCGCGATGAGCAGGAATGCGTCGTTATAGGCGAGGATATTGGCTTCGCGGCTGGCCTGCTGGGCGAACAGGGCGACGCCCTCGGCATTCAGCAGCCGCCCGTCGGTGAGCAGCTTTCCATAGACTGCCGAAAGCTGCCTCACCCGCTCCGCCACCGCCGGGTCGGACAGCGAGAAATGTTCGACGAGAAGGCTGGAATGGAACTTCTCGCGGAGCGTGACGAAGCTGCCGAAGAAAGCCGAACCGATCAGGCCGCCCAGACTCTGCGTGAAAAGGAAAACCACGATGAAGCTGGTAATAAAGGCCGGCCCCTGCCGGAGCGCAGCCATGAGACCGGTCAGCATCGCCGGAGGCAGGAACAGCGCGCCGCCAAACGCGATCAGGGCCTGGCTCAGATACATGTTGTCCGGCCGCGTCAGATTGGTCGCCTGACTATCCATGGCGGCACCGGCGCAAATGCAGAGCAGCGCGACGCCATGCAGCAGCGGCACGCGCTCGAGCTTGAGAGTGGCGCCGCAAAGGAGCCCGCCGCACAGCGAAGCCAGCAGGATCACCACATATAGCCCCCTGCTCTGCTCATTGAGCAGGCCAAGATTCTGGAACAGGGCGAGTGCACCCGAAGTCTGCTCGGACAGCACGATGCGGAAGACCAGCAGCACCGTCGTGATATGGAGCATTTCCCGGCTCATCAGCCAGCGCACATTCAGCAGCGGCGTCTCGCGATTGATCTCGATTGCCACCGCAAGCCCGAGCGACAGGATTGCCAGGGCAAGGCACCAGCCGATCCAGGGTGCTTCCAGCCACCAGACCAGGCGGCCCATCACCAGGATGACCGCGAGCAGGCCAAAGCCGATCGCGATCAAGGGGTAGCTGATGAAATCCAGCCGCTGCAGGACCTTCGCATGGGGAATCGGCGTCAGTGGCAGATAGAAAATCACGGCAAGCGAAATCAGCGCGAGGCCGATCGCCATCGTATAGAGGCCCTGCCATTGACCGATATCGAGCAGCATCGGCGAGATCAGCCGCGCCAGCGTAGGGGTGATCGCGGAGCAGGTCAGCGTCAGGCTCAAGCCCCATGACATCTTCCTGGCCGGAGGAAAGGCCTCGAGCATGTAGAGGAAGCCGAGTGTCGATATCGGCGAGGCGGCCATGCCCGCGAGGAAGCGGACCCCGATCGCCGAATGCAGATCATGCGCGATGAGATGCAGAAGCGAGGCGGCGACGAAGATGCAGATGCCGAGCTCGGCGAAACGGCGCAGCCCGAACTGCGTCCGGACCTTGGTCAGGATCAGGGTCAGGCTGACATTCGGCGCCATATAGGCGGCGATCAGCCAATTGATCTCAAGCTGCGTCGCGCCGAAGGCACCCTGGATTTGATTGGTATTGGCAGCGACGAAGTTCATGCCGAGGCCCTGCGTGCCAATCAGAAGGGCGGCGGCCGCGACATAGGCCGCGGCGACGGCAAAGGGCTTTGCCGGCAGCAGAGCCGAGCTCTCAGGGGCGGGAGGCTCTTGGACTGTCGCAGGCGGATGATCCGCCTGGCCTTCGGGCCGCGCTTCCGCTTCGTCGGTCATTGCCACGGCCATGGGCCTCAGGACGCCGGCTCCATATTGCGGATCATCTGCCGAAGCACGCGGATCGCGATCTCGAGTTCGGCAGGATCGATCTCGCGCAACACGTCGCGGCCGATCTCGCCGGAGATCTCCTCGATCTCCTCGACCTGATGCTGCGCGGCGGGGGTCAGGCTGATCTGTTTCGCCCGCCGATCGCCGTCGATGGCGCTTCGCTCGATCAGGCCGTTCTTCTCCATCCCGTCGAGCAGGCGCACGACGGTCGGGCCCTCGACCTCCAGCAGACTGGCGAGTTCCGTCTGATTGATCGCCGGACAGCGCGAGAGATGAAGCAACGCGCGCGCGCGCGACAAGGTCAGGCCGCGCTGGCGCACAAGGCGATCGAACAGGGTTCGCAATTTGCGGCCGGCCGTCGACAGCTCCGTCAGGAAGCTGCGCTCGAATCCAGGTTGGGCATCGTCCATAGAACGCATATATGTAGTATGCTATCTATTAGTCAAGCACCCAACCAAAAAAAAGACATTCGGACGAGCCCAGGCGCAGGCCGACAATCCGTCGGGGATACCCGAGGCTATGAGCGCAGCGGTTTTCCTTGCCCAGCCGGTAGACTATTTCCGACACAGCTCTATAATTGTCGACAATAGGCAATAATTCGAACGCAAGGACGGAGCCGTCTGATGAAAACCTACAGGATTGCCGCCATTCCCGGCGACGGGATCGGCGCCGAGGTGATCGAGGCGGGTCTCGAAGTCCTGTCGCTCTGCGCCGCCCGGTCCGGCAGTTTCGCGTTCGACTTCACCCATTTCGATTGGGGTTCGGACTACTTCAAGCGCCATGGCCGGATGATGCCCGAAGACGGGCTCGACCGCATCCGCGATTGCGACGCGATCTATTTCGGTGCCGTCGGCGCGCCCGATGTGCCCGATCATGTCACCCTATGGGGCCTGAGGCTGGCCATCTGTCAGCCCTTCGACCAATACGCGAATGTGCGCCCGACGCGCATCCTGCCGGGCATCGAGCCGCCCCTGCGCGGCGTGGCTCCGGATGATCTCGACTGGGTGATCGTGCGCGAGAATTCGGAGGGCGAATATGCCGGCCAGGGCGGGCGCTCGCATCGCGGGCAACCCGAGGAGATCGCGACCGAGGTCTCGATCTTCACCCGCGGCGGGGTCACGCGCATCATGCGCTTCGCCTTCGAAATGGCGCGCTCTCGTCCCCGCAAACTCTTGACCGTCGTCACCAAGTCGAACGCACAGCGCCACGGCATGGTGATGTGGGATGAGATCGCCGCCGAAGTGGCGCGCGAGTTTCCCGACGTGACCTGGGACAAGATGCTGGTCGACGCCATGACCATCCGCATGACACTGAAGCCGCGGAGCCTCGACACGATCGTCGCGACGAATCTTCATGCCGACATCCTGTCCGACCTCGCCGCAGCCCTCGCCGGCTCGATCGGCATTGCCCCCACCGCCAATCTCGACCCCGAGCGCCGCTTTCCCTCGATGTTCGAGCCGATCCACGGCTCCGCCTTCGACATCACCGGCAAGGGCATTGCCAATCCGATCGCCAGCTTCTGGTCCGCCGTGATGATGCTCGACCATCTCGGCGAGGCGGACGCAGCCGCGCGGCTGATGCGCGCAATCGAGCGCGTCACGGCTGACCCGGCAAACCACACGCCGGATCTCGGCGGCGCGGCGACCACGCGCTCGGTGACTGATGCAGTGCTGGAGGCGCTCCGCGGCGACAATCTCGCTCACGCCGCCAGCTGACCGGCGCCCTGCGGATAGCGGCATCGTCGCGACCCGCCCGGCGGTTCAGGCGGCGACGCGGACTGTCGCCAGTCGGCTCGCAAGTTCGACGGCGCTCTGGAGCGCGCCGGGCGAGGCCACTCCCTGGCCGACAATGTCGAATGCTGTGCCATGCGCTGGCGTCGTGAAGACGACATCGAGCCCCGCCGTCACCGTGACGCCGCGATTGAAGCCCCTGAGCTTCGTCGCGATCTGGCCCTGGTCGTGATACATGGCCACAACGCTGTCGAATTCGCCGGCGAAGGCACGAATATAGACCGTATCGGCCGGATAGGGCCCGGTGCAGCTGATGCCTCCAGCCGCGATCCGCTCCACGGTCGGCCGGATTAGCTCGATCTCGTCGCGGCCGAACAGGCCGTTCTCGCCGGCGTGAGGATTGAGTGCGGCCACCGCGATGCGCGGGCTGACGATCCCGGCGCGCTTCATCATCCGGTCGACGAGTTCGACCGCATCGGTGATCGCGCGCGCATCGATCAGGTCGAGGGCTTCGCGCAGCGAGACATGCGACGTCACCCGCGACATCCACTGGCCGTCGAGCACGTTCATTTCCGAGAAATAGCCGTGATGCCTGAGCAGATGCGCGAACAACTTGTGCTCGTCGGGAAAGCGCCAGCCACCTGCKAACATCGCGGCCTTGTTCAGCGGCGCGAAGGTGATCGCATCGAGCTCCCCGGCCTGCGCCATGCTGATCGCACGGGCCAGCGTCTCGCCTGTGATCCGGCCGGATTCCGCCGATATCTGCCCGCGCCCGAGTTGAGCCGGATCGGCATTGCCGAGATCGACGAGCGGGATCTCGGGAGCATCCCAGTCGATCTCGTCGCGTTCAGTCACGCCGGTCCAACGGAGCTGAACACCGGCATCGCGCGCGCCCTGCTCCAGCACGCGACGATCACCAATCGCAACGAGCCGGACATGCTCGCGATAGCGGCCTGCGGCGAGAACCTTGGCCGCGATCTCGGGACCGATGCCGGTCGCGTCTCCGAAGAGGAAGCCGAGGCGAGGCTTATCCTGCATGGCGGCCATGACGTCCCTCAGATTCAAGATGCTTATTGTCGACAATATGATATTCATCGCATGGGATCCGATGAGGAGCAATGCCGATGATGCTGGAACGATCAGAACCCGGGGCGAACCTGCCGCCACTCCTGCCGCATGGCACCGTGCTGATGGCAGGATTCGAGCGGCGTAAACTGCGCACCCGCGGTGCCGAAATCGAGGTGGCCATAGCCGGAAGCGGGCCGCCCTTGCTGCTGATCCACGGCAACCCGCTCAATCTGTCGAGCTGGCACAAGATTGCGCCATCGCTGGCTCAGAGCTTCACGGTGGTCGCGACCGACCTGCGCGGGTATGGCGACAGCTCCAAGCCCGACGGCGGAGAGGATCATGCAGGCTACAGTTTCCGCGCGATGGGCGAGGACAATTTCGACGTGATGGACGCGCTCGGATTCGACCGTTTCGCAGTCGCCGGGCACGACCGGGGCGCGCGCGTCGCCTTCCGCATGGCTCTCGACCAGCCGGACCGCGTCACCGCGCTGGCCGCTCTCGACATCGTGCCGACCCATCATGTCCTGACCAATGTCAGCCTCGGCTGGGGGCTTGAATCCTACCACTGGTTCTTCATGGCGCAGAAAGCGCCGTTTCCCGAGCGGCTGATCTGCGCCGATCTCGACTATTACATCCGCTACAAGCTCAACAAGAAGGGTGTCGGGCTCGAGATCTTCACGCCCGAGGCGCTGGCTGACTACGCGCGCTGCACGACCCCGGAGCAGATTCACGCCGTCTGCGAAGATTATCGCGCCACCGTGACCCTCGACCTTGCCATGGACACGGCGGATTACGGCAAGCGCAAGATCGCCTGCCCCGTCCTCGTCCTGTGGGGCTCGAACAGCCATTGCGGCCGGCATTTCAAGCCGCTCGAAGCCTGGCAGGAATGGGCGGACGGCGTGCGCGGCTGGGCCATTCCGACCGGGCACTATCCGGCCGAGCACCGACCCGACCTCGTCTACGCCGCCTTCCATGACTTCTTCTCGGGACGTGAGCCCGTGCCCTATGCCGAAGCCGCCTGATGCCGGCGCTCGATCCGCAGGAAGCGAAGCGGAGGCTGCACGCACCCGGGGAGATCGCCTGTCTCGATTTGCGCGAACAGGGTCAGTACGGCGAAGGCCACCCCTTCCTCGCCGTGCCCTGCCCCTATAGCCGGCTGGAGGCGCTGGTCGGGGTACTCGTGCCCCGCCGCGACGTGCCGGTCGTGCTGGTCGACGAGGGCGATGGGGTGTCCGAGCGCGCCGCAACGCGGCTCACCGCGATGGGTTACAGCCGTATCGACTGGATCGCGGGCGGCGCCCCGGCCTGGGCGGCGGCCGGATACACCCTGTTCAAGGGCGTGAACCTGCCGAGCAAGACGCTGGGTGAGCTGGTCGAGGAGCATTGGCACGTGCCTGCGATCGGTCCCGACACTCTCGACGCCTGGCAGGAGCAGGGCCGCCCGCTGCACCTCCTCGACGGTCGCTCAGCCGGCGAATACACGAAGATGACGATCCCGGGCTCGCGCTCCTTTCCGAACGGAGAGGCGGCGCATCGCTGGGACGCACTCGCCCCGGGGGAAGCCCCCGTCATCATCAACTGCGCCGGGCGGACGCGCAGCATCATCGGCGCCGCGGGTTTGGCGCTGATGCAGCCGGGCGCAGTGGTGCTTGCCCTGGAAAACGGGACGCAGGGCTGGGCGCTCTCGGGCCGTGCGCTCGCGTATGACTCTGCCGCCGGTCCTTTGCCGCAGATCGACCGCGCGGCAAGCCGACTGCGGGCCGATGCCTTCATGCGCACGCATGCTATTTCGCGGATCGACCGCCTCAAAGCCGAAGACCTTGCCGGAGAGCCCGGCCGCACGACCTATCTTCTCGACATGCGCGATCCGGCCGAGCACGCGGCCACGCCGCATGCCGCGGCGGCCTCGGCGCCAGGAGGCCAGCTCATTCAGGCCACGGATCACTGGATCGGCGTCCGCCGCGCGCGCATCATCCTGGCCGACGATACCGGGTTGCGCGCGGCGCTCGCAGCGTTCTGGCTGCGCCAGCTCGGCTACGAAACCTATGTGCTCCCCGATATCGAGACCTGGCCGGCCGACTGGCGCCTGCCGGTATCCGAACCCCCTCCCGACCTTGTCGCGCCACCTGTAATCGGCGCCCGTGAGGCGATCGAGCGCGCGCAAGCCGGAGACCTGCTGCTCGACCTGCGCGGCTCGCTTGCCTATCGCGCCGGCCATCTGCCGGGCGCCGCCTGGTCGATCCGGCCGCGCCTGCCCGCCGTGGCGGGCCGGCACGTCCTGCTTGCGGGAGACGAGACAGCAACTGCGCTCGCCAGCCGCGACCTCGCGGAATGCGGCGCGACATCGGTTCACCGGGTCACGGGCGACGCAAGCGATTGGCGCGCTGCGGGGCTTGCCATCGACACCTCGCCCTACGCCCCCGCGGACGTCGACGCCATCGACTATCTGTTCTTCGTGCACGACCGGCACGACGGCAATCTCGAGGCCGCGCGGCGCTACCTTGCCTGGGAGCTCGGGCTGGTCGCCCAGCTCGACGCAGACGAACGCGGCGAATATCGGCTCGACACGCTCGACCTCAGAACCTGATGCAACATTTCGGCATCGGGCTCCGGATCATCGGACCGGAACGCGTATCCGGCCCGCTGATCTAACTGTGAGCTCTCAATAGGTTGTCCATCCGGTCCCGAGCGAGGAAGCTGAGGTTGCGAAGCTTCAGTCTCCATCGAAGGAGGCCCGGATGAACATCCACAAGAATGCCCGTCTGACGCAGTTGGGTCGAGAGCGGATCGTGCGCATGGCGGCGGCAGGCACGGCCTCTGGCGTGATCGCCAGGGCGGCCGGCGTCAGCCTCAAGACCGTCCATAAATGGATCGCCCGTTTCGCCGCCGAGGGCATGGCCGGGCTGGCGGACCGCTCGTCGCGTCCGCGCCGGCTGCATCGCCCGACGCCGGCAGGCCAGGTCGAGCAGATCATCGCACTGCGGCGCCAGCGGC